>JBPCOQ010000082.1:0-62746 GCA_051000095.1 Bryobacteraceae bacterium
AGCGTTGGCACCGATCACGATACCGCCAGTTTCGCTGTCCATGCTATCGGTCGCTGGTGGTTGACCATGGGGCAAAACCGTTATCCCAGCGCCAAGCGGCTCCTGGTGACGGCGGATGGCGGGGGCAACAACGGACACCGTGTCCGGTTATGGAAGGCCGAATTGCAAACGCTGGCCAATACACGGCCCCACGCCCCCGGTGGCCGTAGCGCGACGCCGGCCTCTCTCAAATAAGCCGCGGCCGTTTCCCGTCGGACCCCCGTATTTTTCTGAATGCGTCGCAGCGACCACGCTTGCGTGCGTACACGCATCCCAGTCGCCCAGCGCGATGACTTGCTGTTTCTTCTCTTCGTTCAAGACGTTACTCACAGGACGGAGGGTAGCGCCCTCGCGTCGGAAGTAACGTCCTGGACAGCGGTTTATCGTTGGCCGGTTTTGAGGTGACCCTCTATGGCCGGTTTTGGGTGACCCCCGAGGCGGGAAACAGTAGCTACCCAAAATCAGAGCAAGCGCGAGATGGAGAACATCCCGACCATTAATCGCGATCTAGATCTAGACGATCCAACGTCACGGAGTCGCAAACGCTAATTAATTAAGCATTACACGCGGCTGCGCCGATGGGAGCGAAGGAACCTGCGACGGCTGCCGCAAACCCTAGCCCAGTCCCAGTTGTGAAGGCAGCAATGGCCAGTAAGCCAAAACTCAAGCCGATGTACATGCCCACGCAAGTAGCATTACCTCCGCCTATAAGCTAATCAAGAGGGGGGCATTTGGTTCGAGGGCGCTGATTGGACGCTCGCGAGCGCCGTACAGGCCATGCGCCCAAAGGCTATAAGAAGGAGAGACAATTCAAGAGTTTGTCGTTTAGTCATAGGGCGTGGACCGATGGATCGGCATAAACTCAGGCAAGAGCCCATCAAGGACATCTATCTGTATCCACTGGTGCGGGGGGTCGATCAGCTATCTGGATTAACCCGGTAAACAAATGGATCAACTGCCAGCAGAACAAGGTCAGCGATGGCATCTACGACAAGAAACACAACGAGAAGGCACCGAAGTAGTTGAGCGGGCGTCGTTCAGAAGATAAAGCTCAGCCCCCCACGAACTGCCCGCGGGGATTGCACCAGCAGCAAGCGCCGGGCGTCGCTGCTTGGGATTGGCAAATATCCCTGGGCCAACAGATTGCGCAAATCGGCCGTCGCTTCCAGACGGCCGATCATTCCCGGAATGGACGGAATCGGCTGGCGAATGTGAATATTCCAGCCGGCCTCCGGATACGCATTCTGGGTCAAATAGAGATGATTCGGCAGAATGGTGTTGTAGTCCATCCATTGATAGCTGCTCGCCACCTGCGTTCCGCTCACAGGTACAACTCCCGAGGCGCGAATGGCTGCCCAGTAGCGTTGCGTGGCGTGAATCTTGGACCGTATCTCGTCCCCACTGCTAACCTCAAGCGGCTCGGCCCCGGCGATCAATGCGCCCCCTCGCCCTGAAGATGCGCTCAACTCCATTGTCTCCCCGAGACGTTGCGTCAGGGATGCGGAGTATCCATAACGCTGATAGGAGCCGATGTTGAAGACGGCGCTATTCGATGAGATATCCGGCAGAACGTCCCCGTCCGGCATCAGATCGTTGGGACCCGATAGAGTAAGACCACCGTTCGATACGATTTCCCGATAGGCTGTTGCGTCGAAGGTCCGGTTGCCTGATTTTTTCTCGTACCCGATCTCCAGATTTTGTGTGCGCTGAACTGCCGCTCGATTGTCATGCAGCGAGACCAACGGCACCAGCGACAGCGCAAGGAGATCGCGGTGCAACGCCGCTTCAGAATCGCCGGTACGCGAAAACAACTCGGCTGGAGGAGCGCCGGAACTGTAGGCCGCTCGTACGGTTCCCAAATTGCCAAGATCGTAGGTTAGCCTTGCGAATGGACTGAAGTAATTCAACCGGTCGAAAAACGTGACCGAATCGAGCGAGATGCCATATTCCAGGCGCATATCGTCCGTCACTTGCACACGATCGATCATCGAAACGGACATGGTCCGTAAGGCCGGCACCACATCCTGTCCGGAAACGGGCGTGATTCCAGCGCGCGAGGGCAAGTAGACCTGACGCATCGTGAGCGCGACTTCCGGCCCCACGCCGCCACGGCTGTAGCTGGTACGAAAACTCGCAGCGGGAATCCCGACTCGGGCAGTGTGCCCCACATTCCCGCTGAACTGCAATTCATTGCTACCCAAAAAGGAAGTGTTCAATGCAAATGCAGTGCCCAGATCGGGCTGCGTACCCAGATCGCCGAGCGTGCCTGCATCGCCGGCGCTCACCCTCAGCATGCCGCGAGTATCGGAGAAGATTGCGCCGAAGGTTTTCTGCTTTTCATTGGGGTTGGAAATACTCGACTCCGGCAGAACCCTCAGCACCGGACGAGTCTCCGTGGCTGTCTTCAAGGTCCAGCGCCAATCATCGCTCATCAGGGCACCCTGTCCCGGCGCGGCGTAAACCAATTCGATCGAGCTGAGCAGGCCGGCCATATTAATGTAGAGCAGACTTTGCATTCCGGGCTGGACGGCAATCTTCTGCTTCATGGCCGGGACGAAGCTGGCCAGATTGACGTGCACCGAATACAGGTCGGGAATCAGGCCTTCGAAACCAAATAAGCCCTTCTCGTTGGTCATTGCTCGCTGGATGATACGCTCGTAGCGATTCAACAGTACAACCGTGGCGCCCATCTGAGGCACGCCGACGCCGTCTCTGACGAATCCAGCGATACTGCCCGTCAATTTAGCGGAGGTTGCGCCTGAGCAGACGAATGGGCACACAAGCAAAACGGCTAAACCGAAACTTCCGAATTTGGGCTTATGAATTGCCATCGCCCTCCCGGGTAGCCGTGACCGGCTGATCCCCAATCTCTACTTTACCGTAAACGCAGCCGACGGGGTAAGCGCCTGGCTGGACGTCTTGTCTGTGACCTTCATCTTGAGCGTGTACTGGCCAGCCTCGAGCGCCTTCAAAGGCAGCAGTTTTTCCACCGTGACCTGCTGCGCGGATGCTTCGGGAATCGAACTGATGTCCTCGGTATAGTCGAGAACCGCCTGGCTCGATCCATTCTTAAATATCTGGTACTCGATCGAGCCGCTCGGTTTCTTCGTTTTTTCGTCCGGTGAGAAATTGTAGAACTGAGCGTAGATTCCGAGCTTCTCATCCTTGCTGAACGTGTCGTTCACGCGCGGACGGACCTTGGTATCGCCGATGACGAACTGCCCCGTGCCAATGCTCTTGGAGGGAACTTTCTCAATCATGTCGGCCAAAATCAGACTGCTTTGCGCCAGCTTCTCTTCTGAAAAGTGAGGGACATTCAGCGCTGTCTCGTAGCTGGTCATGTTGCCGCCAATGACATCTTTCGCAACGATGTTCAGCCGGTACATGCCGGGCGCAAGCGGAACCGACTTCTGATAGATGGAGGAGCCCTTGATCCCTTCGCTCAACAGGTCTGTAGAAATCTCGCTCGTGACCACGTCTTCGAACACGTTTACCACGCGCCGCGACAGGGAGGTGATGCGCGCGTAGATGTTGATGGCAGCCTTGGAAACGTTGTCCTTTTGCTGGAACTGCAGGTCCTTGCGCTCGAACTGGATTGTGATGGGGCACAGGATTGTCGAATCTGTCACGCGCACGAAATCGGCGCGTACCTTCATCGGCAACGTATTGAAGCGGATGGTGGAAGTAACCGCGGCCTCGAGATCCTTGAATTTGATCGTCGGGGGCTTCTGCAGTTTCGCGAACTGCTCCAGGCGTTCAAACTGATTCATGCTCGCGGGGAGAGGCTGATTGCCGGTGCCCAGGTGTGTTCCATCCGTTCGATTGAACCGATCGGTTTTGGAGGAGAGTCCCATCTGCTCGTTCATGGTCAGGCCAGCGCCGGGGACATACAGCAACGCATCCTTCTCGGACGGGTCCATTGTCATCCGGTACTCCCCGGTCATGGTCGGATCGACGAACTCAATGTTGATGTCGCTCCCAATCCCGTCGATGTAGCGATAGCGCCATTTCTCGAACGGATAGGTGGACGTGCTGCCCCCGCCTTCTTCAATAGGCCGCTCGTAGGTGCCGCCCGAAGGGTGCGAATCTGTTTCGTCAGCGGGACCGTACATGATGTAAATGCGCCCGCGGTCCGTCTTCCAGCCCGGAATGCCCGAGGCGTAGTGCTCGTTGGCATAGGCAATCCGGCGGTAGTGTTCCTCTTTGAACTCGTTCTCTTCGGTATCCGGCGTGGGGTCGCGGCGCAGCCAGAACTGTTCGATAAAGTTCTGCCGCTCCTCATCGGTTGAGAGCTGGGAGAACGATTTTCGCTCTTCATCCGAGATGATGTAGCCGACGTCCTCGGTCATCCATTTCTTGTATGGCGTCTCGAGTTCTTTGCGGAGCTTGGCATCCCGTTTTTTGCGTTCCTTATCCGTCATCGGCTTCGCAACGGTTTCCCCGGGCTCCGCTGCGGCCTTGGCCTTCTTGTCCGCGGCCCGTCCGGGCACACCTGTGAAGCACAATCCCGCTAAGGAGCAGGCAATAACCAACCATTTCGATTGCATAGGGTTCACCGCCAAAGAACTGTGGGACTGATTCAATTCTAAGACTCCGTGTGCCCTGGGGTCAAGCACGCCGGCTGCCAGGGGTGTGATGAGTGAATTGACCGGGTGATGCGATTCCACGTAAAATGAAGCAAGAAGCCGGAAGCGGGAGTAACTCAATGGTAGAGTCACAGCCTTCCAAGCTGTTGGTTGCGAGTTCGATCCTCGTCTCCCGCTCCAAACGTTTCTGGTCGATACATGCTGGCGTAGCTCAGTTGGTAGAGCATCTGATTTGTAATCAGAGGGTCGGGGGTTCAAATCCCTCCGCCAGCTCCAAAGATTTACAGGCCGAATCGGTGGTCGATGAGTCAGGTCAGTTGTCGTAAATGGTAAGAGCCGTTATCAAGAATCTTCAGCAGGAAGTTTCCCCTTCGAGTCCCAATCCGGCTTCTCCGGACCTTTCGCCAAATTTGTCCCGTGAAAAATCAATTTGCAGCCCGGCCCCGGTACCTGCAAAGGTACCGGGGCTTTCCTTCTATTGCTATCTTGAAATCCATGTGCTCCCATATGTGGTATGTTGAAAACCACAGTTTATCTCGATCAGGATGTTACATTCGCGCTGCGCCAACTCTCCGAAGCTCAGGGCCGGAGTCAGGCCGAGCTAATCCGTGAGGCCTTGGTGAACTATACACGCGGAAGCGCCCGTCCAATTCCGCAAGGCGTGGGTAAGTATTCGAGCGGCTTCACGGACACCTCTGAACGCGCTGAAGAGTTGCTCCGCCAAGCTGCTACCCAGGGCAAGTGGCGTTAGTAGCGGATTCAGGCGCTCTCTACGGGCTTTACGATCGCTCTGACAAACACCACGAGCGCCTTCAACTGGCTCTTCAGTCGGAGCGCGGACCCATCATCGTTCCCGCAGTGATACTGGGTGAGATCGATTATCTGCTACGAGTGCGGCTGGGCATTGATGCCGAACTCGACTGCATGGACGACATCCAGCGGGGTGCTTTCACCTTAGAGCCGTTCTTCCACGTTGACCTCGTCAGATCGAGAGCGCTGATCGCCAAGTATCGGGAACTCGATTTGGGTTTGGCGGATGCCGCTGTGATTGCAACCGCGGAACGCCTTCGGATAGACCGAATTCTGACCGTTGATGAGTGGGCCTTTCGCGCGGTAACATCGGAAGCCGGAAAACCTTTCGTTCTCATTCCCGCGGATGATTCGATCATTCCGCAACGATGATATCGTGCTTGATCGTCAACCCGTAATGTCCGCATACCGGATCTCTATCGGATATCCCGGAATCCGCAACGCGTCGACCGCGACAATGTCTCCACTTCGATAAACAAACAGTCTCTGCCGCGCGAGATCGACAAGCCAGATGTGGGCGACGCCCCAAGTCTGGTATTCATCCAGTTTCTCGAGCACGTCAGACCAGCGATCGTCCGGCGATAAAATTTCAATGGTCACCAGAGGCGGATCACGCGGCACCAACTCGGGCCTCTTGCCCTCAAACACCGCGACATCGGCGACGCGGTAGAGGTCATCAGCCAAGCGCATCCGCAACTCGACTCCGGGAAACAACGAGTAAGACTCCCGAAACTGGCGGAAGGAGGAGAAGAGGTTTCCCTGAGCTTCTGCATGTGGGAAGTTCGGCGTAGTTCTCTCGACGATCTCGCTGTGGACATACTCTCGATCCAACCCTTCAAAGCTCGTCGAGAGATATTCGGCTGGCGAAACCTGTAATCGTGCACCCATGGACTCAAGCTTAACCTCCCCTCCCGCCAGACCATTTATAATCGAACATTGCATGGTCGAAGCCTTTGGTGTCTCCGATCCAGGTTCGGTTCGCCAGAATAACGAAGATTATTTTCTGGTCATCCCCAATCGTGGTCTCTACCTTCTAGCAGACGGAATGGGCGGAGCGCAGGCCGGCGAGCATGCGTCCAAACTGGCGGCTGACACTGTCGCCGAAGTCCTCGCGGCGATACCGCAACCTGACCCGGAAGCTTTGGCCGAAGCTTTCGCCGAGGCGAATCGCCGCGTATTGACGGCTGCGTCGAACGATGCAGCGCTTGAAGGCATGGGCACCACGCTGATCGCCGCTCTGGAACGTGGTCCCGAGATTTTAATCGCGAGCGTTGGCGACAGCCGCGCCTATGTGTATCAGGACGGCCAGTTGCTTTGCATCACGGAAGATCAAACCTGGGTTCAGGAAGTCGGCCGCCGCCTCGGTATCGATGAGGCCAGTTTGCAGAATCACCCCATGCGGCACGTGCTTACAATGGCTATCGGCGTGAGCCCGCAATTGAGGATCGATACTCGCGTTCTTACTCCCGAACGCAATACTCTGATTCTGCTGTGCAGCGATGGACTCCACGGCGTGGTGGGTCCGAAGATCATCGCCGGGATCCTCGGCGACGAAGGAAACCTCGCGTCCAAGTGCCGCCGCCTGATCGAAGCCGCGAAAGAGGCTGGGGCCCCCGATAACATTACCTCGGTGCTGCTGAAGACCTGTTGAACAGAGGCGAATTTCGCTTGGCCGGAAAGCCAGTTCCACTTTTCTTAAACTTTCTTCTCCTTCGATGGCAGTAACTTACGCAAAATTCCGGTTTGCCGGCTTGGGCCGCATGTGATAGCATAAAGTAGCTTCCAATGGATCGCATCCGCGAAGCAAGTTCCGCAAATCCCCAACGGAGTTAAAAGCAAAAACAGATGAGTTTCACTGTGTTCCTCGGCAATTTGCCTGTCTGGGTGACCAAGGACGATATCAAGTCTTGGCTCAACGCAGAAAACCTGGTCTACGATGACGTCAAGGTCATCCGCAATCCTGAGACCCAGGAATCGAAGGGGTTTGCGTTTATCGACGCCCCCAATTCGGAGGAGATGTCCTCCATCATTCGCCGGTTCGACCGCGCTCCCTTGGAAGATCGGCTGCTGCGAGCCAACCAGGCGCAGCCGCCCAAAGGAAAGACCCTGGCGCCGCAAAGTGGCCGGCCCGCTGTTAGCGCGAATGTTAGCGCAAATGCGGGGCCACCCAGCGCCGATCGCAATGGCCCTCGCCGCGAGCGCGGCGGCAAGAAACACCGGCGTCCCCCCGTGGGTCCGCAAGGTCCCCAGAGTGCGTTCGCCGAAGAGTTAGCCAAGGCTCTTTAGCCGAAGCACCCCTCCCGCGGGTCCTTAGTCCCGGCCGGTCCTCCCGGTGGGTGAGTCGCACGCGCTTCGTTCCTGCTAAACGGTCCTTCCTGGACCTCTCCTGTTCTATCCAAACTTCCACCTTCCGCCGGCATCGTTCTTGTTATCAATGCTATACTCAATGGCGCAATCTGTAGAGTTGTAACTATTCGGCAGAAGCAGCACGGGGCTCGCTGGAAGGTGGTTTGGTGGACAATCTCTTACTTTTCCGTATCTTCTTTATTCTTCTGCTGGGTGCTTCAGCCTGGTTCCTGAAACCTTTCGGCCTGCCCAGCCAGATCGCCGCGCTGTGCGGAATCGCCATCGCTTTGGCGATCGTATTTTTCGAGATCCAGGTCCGCAAGATTACGTTAAAGCGGCTGGTCGGCGCGGTCACGGGCTGCCTACTAGGCTTAGCGGGCGCTTATCTTATCTCTCTTGTTCTCGCGCGCGCCATCCCGGCCAACGACAGCACCATGCCATTCGTACAGCTCACGCTTTTGCTCACGATGGCCTACATCGGTTTACTGGTGGGTTCGAGCAAAGGCGAGATGCTCAACCTCGGCGCGCTCGGCGGCCTTTTCGGCGGTGAGCAGTCCATCGGCCAATCGTTCAAGATTCTCGATACCAGTGTGATCATCGACGGACGTATCGCCGATATTGCCGAAACTGGATTCCTGGATGGAACGCTCGTCATTCCGCAGTTTGTTTTGCGCGAGCTGCAATTCGTCGCCGATTCGGCCGACTCGCTCAAACGGAATCGCGGCCGCCGCGGGCTCGATGTGCTGCAGCGTGTTCAGAAAATGCCGCAGCTCGATGTGCGGATCCTCGACGACGACTTCCCGGCTGTGCAGGAGGTCGACATGAAGCTCATCGAGCTCGCCAAAGTCTACGACTGCAAAATTGTCACCAACGATTTCAACCTGAATAAAGTCGCGCAACTGCATGGCGTCCAGGTGCTGAACATCAATGAGCTCGCAAATGCGCTCAAGCCGATCGTACTCCCGGGCGAGACCATGCGCGTCTTCATTTTGAAGGAAGGAAAGGAATACAACCAGGGCGTGGCTTATCTGGATGACGGCACGATGGTGGTGGTCGACAATGCTAAGAAATTGATCTCACGCACTATCGACATCTCTGTCACCAGCGTGCTCCAGACCACCGCGGGCAAGATGATCTTCGGGCGCTTCGACGACCGCGTTCACACTATTCACGACAAGACCCACTCCGAAAAACACGAGCGAGCGCGCGAGCAATCACCATCGGGCATGGGAGCGGCGGGTTGATTTTAGCCACAGATGAACACAGATGAACGCAGATGAACAGGAATAAAACGAATTTCTGTGTGTATCCGTGTTCATCCGTGGCCCGATTCTCTTCTATGAAAGTCACTGTTATTCTTCCGGCCGCGGGATTAGGCACACGCATGGGACGGCCTGTCCCAGAAAAGGCAGGGACCAGCCGCAAGCAGTTCATGCTGCTCGAAGGCGCTCCCATTCTCGTTCACACCATTCGGAAATTCGTGTCTCACCCGGCGGTCGGCGAGATCGTGATCGCTTCCCGCCGCGAGGATATGGAATGGGTTCGCGAGCTGCTCAAGCGGGAAGCTCTATCGAAACCGGTGCGGCTGGTCGAAGGCGGCGACAGCCGCCAGAGCTCGGTCGAAAACGCTCTGGCGTCTCTCTCTCCCGATGCGGAGTTGGTGGCCGTGCATGATGCTGTCCGGCCTTTTATTGAGCACGGCACTCTGGATCGTCTTTTCGCGGAAGCTGCAGCCAGCGGCGCGGCCATCGCGGGCATCGTGCCTGTCGATACCGTGAAACAAGTGCACCGCAACAAGGTACGGACCACCATCCCGCGCGAGCGCCTGGTTCTCACGCAAACCCCGCAGGTCTTCCGCTTCGATCTGCTGCGCCGCGCCTTTGACAAGGCGCGTGAAGATGGGTTTATCGGTACCGATGAATCGAGCCTCGTCGAGCGGCTCGAACAGATCGAGGTAACGGTCGTGCCGGGTAGCGATCGCAACATCAAAATCACAAAGCCGTCCGATATGGACCTTGCCAGATTGTTTCTGGCGGAAGAACTGGCGGGCCGGGTCGCCTCTTGAGCGACTTGAGGATGGGCCTGGGATGGGATGTTCATCGCACGGCTCCGGGACGTCCGCTCATCCTCGGCGGCGTAACGGTGCCCGCCGAATTCGGTCTCGAAGGACATTCCGACGCGGACGTGCTGAGCCACGCGATCACCGATGCGCTACTGGGCGCGGCTGCTCTCGGTGATATTGGCATGCATTTTCCGGACACGGATCCGCGCTGGAAAAGCGCCGACAGCCGGGTGTTTCTCACTCATGCCCGCGATCTGGTCGTGGAAAAAGGTTTTCGCATCGTCAATGTCGATTCGACCGTTATCCTCGAAAAGCCGAAGCTGAAAGACTACCGGCTCGCCATCCGCGAGAAGCTCGCGGGCGCGCTCGGCATCGAACTCGATCGGATGTCGGTGAAGTTCAAGACCGCGGAGCAGGTCGGACCGGTCGGTGAGGGCCGCTCCGTCGAAGCGCAAGCACTGGTTACGCTATGCTCCGTGTAGAGCCACCCGCTCCCGATTACAGCGATGATGGCGTGGATCTAACGCTCATCCGTTGGATGCTCTCCCTCACGCCGCTGGAGCGCTTGCAGTTCCTGGAAGAACGGATTAACGAAATCCAAGCGATTCGCGCGCTGAATGCAAGAGAATAAGCTGATTGCGACGCTCAGGATTCTGTGCGAGCGAGAAATTCAGTTCATACTTGTAGGGGGCTTGGCTGCCGTTCTGCACGGCGCACCGATTCAAACCTATGATGTTGACGTAGTCTACGCTCTCGAGCCAGGCAACATTGATCGTCTTCTTAAAGTTCTGGAAGCCTCCGAGGCCATTTACCGGATCCAGCCGGAGAGGCGATTACGCCCGACGAGAAGGGACCTTTCCGCCGGTGGTCATCTCAACTTGCTGACGATTTACGGTCCGGTCGACCTCCTCGGGATGATCGGCCCTAACCTCAGCTTTGTGGACCTGCTTCCGCGCTCCGATGAAATGAAGGTTAGCGAAGAGATTTGCGTCCGTGTACTCAACTTGGAAACCATCATTTTTACAAAGGAATACCTCGGGTCGGAAAAAGACATTGCCGTGCTCCCCCTATTGCGCCAAACACTCCGGGAGGCGAAAAAGAAACCAAGGTGAAGCCACAACCGGGCATGATCACCAGTGTGGCGGGGACAGCGCAGGAAAAGGTAAACTGAATGAATCCGTCATGAAGCACTCTCTGCTCGAAATCGGTCTTCTCGTCCTGCTGTGCCCCGTTGCATTCGCGCAAGGTCCGACCTATTCGAAGGAGGTCGCCCCCATCGTCCAGGCCAAGTGCGCAACCTGTCATCGCGATGGCGATGTGGCGCCATTCGCGCTCAATGGCTACGACAGTGCCGTTGCCTGGTCCGACGACATTGTTCGAGCTTTGAACAACGGAACCATGCCGCCCTGGAAGCCGGTTGCCGGCTACGGTGAGTTTCGCGATTCGTACGCGCTCACCGATGACGAGAAACAGACTATTCTGAGCTGGATCGGGAATGGCATGCCCCAGGGCGATCCGGCTGATTTGCCCGACCCTGTTACCGTGACCGGAGCGTGGCAGCTCGGTGATCCCGACATCGTTCTGCAGCCTCCTCTCGCGTACACACCGCCGCGAGGCAAAGATGTCTACCGGTGTTTTGTGATGCCTGACACGGGTCTGGATCAGAACACGTACCTGAGCGCGATCGACGTGCTTCCCGGCAATCGCCAGATCGTCCATCATGTGCTCATCTATCTGGACACTACCGGTACCGCCGAGAAGCTGGATGGGCAAGATGGAGATCCCGGCTACACATGTTTCGGTGGTCCTGGGATTCCCGTCGATTACACCAATATCTTCGCTGCCCTCGATGGACTGAGCGGAATCGGCGGCTGGGCTCCCGGCCAGCGCACCCACTTTCTACCGGACGGCATCGGTATCCAGGTAGCCGCCAAGGCGCGGCTCGTGATGCAAGTGCACTATTACCCGATTGGCCGCACGGGACCAGACCAGACCTCACTCGGTCTTTATCTGGCGAAGAGCGATATCAAGAAGCGGCTCTATCAAGTGCCCATCGTCAACATGAAGTTCCAGATTCAGCCGGGTGAGGTGAAGGACGTGGTAGGGTGGTTCCCTTCCGCTACGATTCCGCTGCCGCTCAGCGCCAAGGCCATCAGCATCTACCCCCACATGCATCTGCTGGGCAGAAAAATCAAGGTGGATCTGATTAGTCCGACGGGCCAGGAAACGCCGATGATTTTTGAAAACGATTGGAACTTCAACTGGCAGGGCGCCTACACCTACGCAACGCCGCTTTCGATCCCGCTCTTTTCCAAGGCTCGCGTTACCTGCACTTTCGACAATACGGTGGACAATCCGAAGAACCCGAACAATCCGTTAGTGACGGTCGGCTGGGGCGAAAGAACTACCGATGAAATGTGCCTGGCCTTCGTCGGCGTGACGCTCGATAACGATCCGTTCACGATCCTAAAAAACATAAAGCCGGTGCAATGAACTTGAGCCAGACCGTCTCGTCCGCCTGGCCGAATTGACGGCGCGAACGGTCCGGGTTAGGCTTAAATTGTGCCGGCGCGCATCACCCAATATCGAGCATCTCAGTACTTCCGGTGGGCCGGATTTGTAGCTTTGGCCATCGCCCTTTTTTCTGCCTGGGTGGCGTTTCGCTGGCCTTACGCGTGGATCGCGGCTGGTCTGTCCCTTGCCAGCGCCACAGCGGTCTTTTTAGTCGCATTTGGTCCTCGCATCGAAATCTACGAGTCCCATCTGAAAATTGGTAACCGGGGCATCCCATGGGCGCACATCCGCCGTCTCGACCGCCGGTTCCCTGTCCCGCTAATCGTCCGGCTCTCGCTGGCCGATAAGCGCCGGGTGCTGCTGATTCACGCCGGCGATTCCGACTCCTGCCATAGTCTGCTGCGGCAGCTGCGCCGCAATTCACGCGAAGCCCTGATCGACGGAATTCCGCACAAGCAATTCTGGGGAGAATTGCCACGTCAAGGTTTAGGCGGTAAGCAGGCCGGACCTCCCCGGCCGCTTCTGTTGCCAGACGATGAAGCTGAAGTCGAGCGGCTGTTCCAGCGGTTGAAGTCGGTGGGCCACATCGATCCGAAAGGCTCGAGCGAAGAGAAATAGATTCGGGAGCCAGCCTGAAGCGCTTTTTCAGATGGGTCATGGTACTTGTGTGCGGTGTGCTGCTGGTTGTCTTCACTAGCCGGCTGTGGCTGACCGGTCTCGGCAATTATCTCGTGGATGCCGGTCCGCCCGCACACGCAGAACTGGTGGTTGTCTTAGCCGGTGACTCGCGGGGCAATCGCATCTTAAAGGCGGCCGAGCTCGTCAAGAACGGTTATGCTCCGCTGGCGCTGGTCAGCGGGCCTGACGATTGCTGCTTCGGACTGCACGAATCGGACCTGGCGATTCCATTCGCCGTGAAGCATGGGTATCCGCCATCGTACTTCCTTGCTTTCCCACATAACGCCCATTCCACCTTGGAAGAAGAGCAGCTCATAGTCCCGGAGCTTCGAAGACGTGGCGTCCATTCCATCGACCTGGTGACGAGCAACTATCACACTCACCGGGCCGGACGGATTTTTCAATCGTTTGCCACGGATTTCAAGGTTTACGTGGTGGCCGCGCCCGATCCGTTTTTCACGCCGGACACCTGGTGGAAAACCCGCGAAGGAAAGAAAACATTCCTGCAGGAGTGGGCCAAAACCATCGCGAGGTGGTAAGCGATGAAAAAGCTGGCGAGCAGCGTTGGTCCTTATCTTTGGCGTCACCGCCGCAGCGCGGCGCTCGGAATGGGAGCGCTTCTGATCAAAGATGTTCTCGGGGCTGCGCTTCCTCTCGCGATCCGGAGCGCAATCGATTCGCTCACGTCCGGCTTTCGCATCGAAAAGGTCTATCAGTTCGCCGCCATTCTGGTCGCGCTCTCATTGGGCAAGGGGATCTTCCAATACTGGATGCGTGTCATCCTGATTCGAATCTCCCGCGACATCGAATACGATCTCCGCAACGAGATGTTCGTCCATCTGGTCCGGCTCTCGTCCGGCTTCTACGCCCGGTTTCGCACCGGCGATCTCATGGCCCGTGCCACCAATGATTTAAACGCGGTGCGCATGATGCTCGGCCCGGGAATCATGTACTGGTCCGAAACCATGGTTACCGCAATTCTGGCAATCGCTGTCATGCTTTCCGTGGATTGGCGCCTCACGCTGCTCGCGCTGATTCCGGCGCCCATGGTGAGCTTTGTGGTCGTCTGGTTCGGCAGCCGTATACACGATCGCTTCGAGGCAATTCAGCGTCTTTTTTCCGATATCAGCAGCCGGGTGCAGGAGAATCTCTCGGGTGTGCGCGTGATCCGCGCGTATGCCCAGGAGAAGCCGGAGATGCGCAAATTCGAATTGCTGAATCAGGATTACATAGCGCAAAATATCCGCCTGGCGCGCCTGTCCGGCGTGTTCATGCCGCTGCTGCAGGCGCTGATCGGCTTGACGTTCCTGATCGTGCTGTGGGTGGGTGGCTATCGATTGCTATCGCACCACATCACGTTGGGTAGCTTCGTCATGTTCAACACCTACATGGGCCTGCTGATCTGGCCGATGATCGCGCTCGGCTGGGTAGTGAATCTGATGCAGCGCGGGAAGGCGTCTTGGGAGAGAATCATGGAGCTGATGCGCGAACAGCCTTCAATTGCCGCACGGCCACATTGCGTACCTGTGCCTTCCGGTCCAGCCGAGCTTCAGTTTCAGGACGTAGACGTTCAGTATCCCGCAACTCTCGCTCTTTCCGGCATCAATCTGGCGATTCCGGGAGGCGCGACTATCGCTATTGTCGGACACACCGGAAGCGGCAAGACCACGCTCTTGAATTTGATTCCCAGGTTAATGGATCCCACCGGCGGCCGCGTGCTGTTGGACGGCATCGACCTGCGGGATCTCGACCCGGAACAGCTTCGCCGTCAAATTGGGTTCGTGCCCCAGGAGACCTTCCTGTTCAGCGTGACGCTGGCCGAAAACATTGCCTGGGGCGCCAAGAACGCAACCGAAGCAGAAATCGCACAAGCCGCGGAACTAGCAGGCTTGGGTCCGGATATCGCTAGCTTCCCCAACGGTTATCAGACGGTGATCGGCGAGCGAGGGCTGACCTTGTCGGGCGGGCAAAAGCAGAGAGTTGCCATCGCGCGCGCTATCTTGCGCGATCCGCGCATACTGATCCTGGACGACGCGCTCTCGAGCGTGGATACTCTCACCGAAGAGCGCATACTGGATGGTTTGTCGAGAATCATGTACGGACGGACCACCATCCTGGTTGGACACCGCGTGTCGACGGTCCGCAACGCCGACCGCATCTTCGTCCTCGATCACGGCGAAATCGTCGAGCAGGGCACCCACGGCGAGCTGCTGGAAAACGGCGGCTACTACGCGGACCTGCATCAAAAGCAGTTGCTCGAAGAAGAACTGCAAGCGATCTAGTCGAGTGGGGTGGGCTTCAGCCCGCCCTCGGAAGCGCAGGCTGAAGGCCTGCGCCACTCAGCATTTGCGGACGCGGCTTTCAAAATCAGTTCCCACACAAGTTCCAGATCTTCCCAGGTGGTCGCGATGTTCCCGATGGCCAAACGCAGTACATACCGCCCGTTCAGCACGGTATGCGAGAGGAATGCTTTGCCCGACAAGTTTATCCGGTCCAAGAGATCGCGGTTCTGCTGATCGCTGCCTCGATAGCGGAAGCAGATCAGCGAGAACGGCACCGGGGCCGCAACCTCGAAGCTTGGATGCGCTGCGATGATGGCCGCGAGATCCTTCGCCCATTTCACATGATTGCGGATGATCTCCCCAATTCCATCGCGGCCGAAATACCGGAACACAAACCACAGCTTCAAAGCCCGGAAGCGCCGCCCCAGTTGCATTCCGTAATCCATAAAGTTGACGGCGCGCGGATCTTCCGCCGTCTTCAAGAATTCCGGCACGAGCGTGAACGCGCGACGCAAAATCTCCGGCTCGCGAGTGTAAAGTACGCTCACGTCGATCGGTGTGAACAACCACTTGTGCGGGTTCACCACCAGGGAGTGCGCGCGAGCGGCCCCGTCGAGCACGTACCGCAGTTCGGGAACTACCGCGGCCGACCCTCCATAAGCGGCGTCTACATGCAGCCACAGCCCGTAGCGATGCGCGATGTTCGCGATGGCCGGCACCGGGTCGATGCTCGAAGTGGATGTGGTCCCTACCGTCGCGACAATACAAAACGGCTGCTTGCCGGCAGCGAGGTCCCGTGCGATCGATTGTTCGAGGGCATCTGCCCGCATCCGGAACTCGGCATCCACCGGAATAGCCCGCACGTTCTCCCGGCCAATTCCCAGCGTGAGAGCGCCTTTCTCCACCGACGAATGGGACTGCTCCGAAGTGTACAGCGTCAATCCGCTACTGTTGCCGCTCGAGCGGGCCTGCGGGTCCGCCCTCTCGCGCGCAGCGGCAATGGCATGCATGGTGGAGGTGGACGCGGTATCGTATATGATTCCCAAAAACTCGTCCGGCAGGCCCATCCATTGCCGAAGCCAGCTCAGCGTGACCTGCTCCAGCTCCGCGGAGGCGGGCGCGCTCTTCCACACCATGCCATTTACATTCAGCGCCGCCGAAAGCATCTCCGCCAGAATGCCGGGTGCGGAGGCCGACACCGCGAAGTAGGCGAAGAAGCGGGGATGATTCCAATGCGTAATGGCCGGGACAATGAGGTCCCGGAAATCCCGTAGGATATCCTGCATGGGTTCGCCCGCTTGCGGTCCCGATGCAGGCAGTGAATCTACCAGAGCGCCGGGCTTAACGTCCGGCAACACCGGCAGATTGCGATTGGTCTCCAGATAATTCGCAATCCAGTCCACAACTTCGTACCCGAATGTGCGGAACTCTTCCGGCTTCATCGGATCTCGACAGCGCCCGACGCTCTCATCCTTTGCGCCGCTTCGGGTGGCAGCTTCCAGTCCGGCGTGAAAATTCCCTCGGCAATCACGTTCTCGAGCGAACCCTTGAACAGAATGAAATCTCCAAGCGTTTGCAGAACGCGGAGTTTCTCCGGCACAAAGGACCACCCGCCGCGCTTCGCCTCATCGGCTCCGGTCCACCACGGCAGTCCTGAGTTGATCAGGAGGTAATGGCTACCGGCGGGGTAGATGAATACCAGCCCATAGTCGGCCGCGCTCGGATTCAAAGCAATCGGCAACTGGGCTGCGTAGTGGGCGATCAGCGTGTTGGTCTCCTTGGTGCCGAGCAGGACCAGGTTGGCGCTTTCGATGTCCCTCGGGCGCACTTTTTTGTCCTGCACGGCGCGCAAGGACAGCAAGAGTCTCGAGCGCGCGGTCGACCATTCCGCGGCATTCTCCGCTTGGTGCCGCCGGCTACCCAGTTCCTCGGGAGTAGGGAATCCGCCGCTTCCGTACACATAGATGTGCCTCGCCGCCACAGCTTCCGATATGGGCCCTTCCCTGTCTTGACGCTTGAATCCACTCGGAGGAGAATAACGTCCCGCCGTCCATCCACTTGCGGTTTTCAAGAACGAGATGGCCTGCCTCGGCTTGATTTTCTCGCCATCAATTACGATCGCGAGCGGCCGGTCATTCAAATTCAAAGTGAACCCATTGACATTCTTGGTGTGAACGGTGACCACGTCCTTTCCCGAGAGCTCCGCCTCGATTTCGGCCAACGTTCCCGGCGTGATTCCATCCAGATGGGTCCAGTATGCCGAAGCGTATTTGTAATGGGTGGTCGCAAAACGCACGTGCCTGGGGAACCGGTTGCGCCGGAATTGCTGGAGCAGATCGAACAGCGCGCCATTCCGGTACGCGCTCTCCCATGAATTGTGTCGCACGTTGGGATATTCGGTGTACTCGACAGAACAGCCAAGCTCCAACAGATCGTGCTGCCACCTGCGCGAGCTTCCCACGGGAACAACCGGATCGATCGAGCCATGAAACAAATGCATGGGCAGGTTCAACGCGTTACCGGTAAGATCTCGCGCTTGTTCGGGCGCCGCCGCGCACACTGGCGCGACCGCCGCCCACAGGTCTGGACGAGTTAATCCGAGCCACAGCGCTCCGCCGCCTCCCATCGACAGCCCGGTGAGATACACGCGGTCCTCGTCGATTGAAAACCGCTTCTTCACATCGGCGATCATGTCGTAGACGTCGTGCTCCGCAATGCCTTGATAGCCCATCGTTCCGCGCGCCAGCGGACAGGCCACCACATAGTCAACATTGCGCAAGGGTGGGAAGTAGCGGGTAGCCTCGGCGTCGGTTTCACCTGAAGAATTTCCCCTTCCGAAGACGCGCCGCAGATTCAGGCGGTGATTCGAGCCCGCGCCGTGCAGACTCACGACCAGCGGATATTTTTTGCTGCCGTCATAATCATGCGGCACGTAAAGCCCATAGGGCTGGTCGGTATCGTCAATCTCAGAAAAAAAGGTGACGACTTGCGGTCCGGCAGAGTAGGTTTGAGCCCAAGCGGCAGCGATAAGAGTCAACCCACACGCCAGTATTTTCAAGCTCCGCATTCTTTCAAAACGGCAGGCAACCAGTTACGGAACCAACTCCCAAACTCGGCCAGTCTGCGCTCTCCTTGCTCGCTCAGAGGCGCGGAAAACTCGCCAGTCTGGATTTTCCGCAAGCGCACGGATTCCTTGATGCCGACAGGCGCCGGAAAGGGTTCGATGCACTGAAGGTACTCCTGTAATCGTACGTCGAGTCTGGCTGCCAACTCCGTTTCACCGCCCCGTATGGCTCGATCCATACGCGCCAGTAGCTCCGGGATAGCGCAAGCGATCCCCGATACGGCGCCGTCGGACCCGGCCGCGCGAGCCCGGGAGTAAATTTGATCGGCGCCCATGAACAGCTTCAAGCCGGCCCGGCCTGGGACTTTCATCAATCCCTCAAAGTAATCCCAATCGCCGCCCGAATCTTTCATGCCCGCAAAGAGCCCGGTGCCCAGCAGGTTGGAAGCGGTTTCAAAGGCAATCTCGTTCGTGAAGCACGGAATGTTGTAGAGATACACCGGCACTGACTTGCTCACCGCTTCCGCAAAGCGCAGCAGGAAAGCGCGGACCGACTCCTGATCGTACCGGAAGTAATACGGCGGCATGATCAGGACTCCGGCAACGCCCGAATCCGCCGCCTCCTGTGCCAGAAGTATCGCTCCATCCAACATCGAATGGCTGACGTTTACAAGAACGGGCACACGGCTTCTTTTCACCGCGAATTCCAGCATCCGGCTGCGGTCTTCCAGCATGAAGTGGACGAATTCGCCGGTAGACCCAAGTAGCGCAATTCCATCTACTCCACCCTCGTACAGAAAATCGATCAGCTCGAGCGTGGCCCCCAAATCAATTGAGTGCTCCTGTGCGCGCCGGGGCGTAATCGCCGCTGCGATGATGGGGCCCAAGGTTTTTTCCTGGCTGCTCACTATACCGGTGGCCGTCGCTTGTGCCAATCCGTGGCCTTCTGAAACTCCCGTCCAATCGTTAACAGGGTATTTTCCGAGAACGGCCGCCCGACCAGCGAAATGGCGATCGGCATACCGTTCGCGAAACCGCACGGCAGCGAAAGCGCCGGCAGTCCAGCCAGATTACCGGCCGGAATCATCTGCGTTAATCCGCGCTCCTTGGGCTGCGGCCGGTCATTCGAAGCCCGATCCAGCGGCTCGCTGATTTTCGGCGCCGGGCCCAAGCGGCTCGGCGTCACGAGCACGTCAACCAAGGCGAAGATTTCGTGGAAAGCCTGTTGGACTAGACTCCGGATCCGCATCGCCTTTAGATAATCCTTGGCCGGAATCTCCAGCCCGGCCCGCAAGCCGGCCGCCTGCTTCGGGTCTGCCAATTGGTCCACCTTACCGCTCTGCACCAGCGGTTCAAAGATCGACGCCCCCTCCGCCGTGATGATCGTGGTTGTCATTTCGCGAAAGGGCAAGTCGGGCAGCTTCGCCGCGGTCACCTGGACGCCGGTACTTCGAATTACATCCAGCGCCTTGGCGAAATCCGGCCGCGCCGCCGGATCGGCCCACTCGTCGAAATCGATGGCTGCCACCCCGACCTTCAATTCCTTCAGGTCCCGCGCGTATTGCGGCGCATAGTAGAAGCTCTTGCCCGCCGATCCCGGATCGTTCGCATCTTTCCCAGCGATGGTCTGCAGCACCAGCCCGCAGTCTTCAGCGGACCGGCAGATCGGTCCGAGCTTGTCCATTGTCCATGACAGTGCCATGGCGCCATAGCGACTAACTAGTCCATAGGTTGGCCGCAGGCCTGTAACTCCGCAAAATGCGCTGGGAGTCAGAATCGAGCCGGACGTCTCCGATCCAACCGCGAACGGAACCAGCCCTGCCGCCACGGCGATCGCCGAGCCGCTCGACGACCCGCCTGACCACCGCGTGCGATCCCAGGGGTTGAGCCCCGGGCCCGTGAGCGACGCGCCGGCCATTCGGTATCCGCCGCCTCCCGCCAGCTCAATCATCGCCAGCTTGCCGATCAGAATTGCGCCCGGATTTGCCAGTTTTTTGAGCACGGTCGCGGTGTAATCGAACACCTGCCCCGCATAGGGCTGCGCGCCCCAGGTAGTTGGCTGCCCCGCAAAGCTCAGCAGATCTTTCACGCCGAACGGTATTCCTTGCAGCGGGCCTCGAAAGCGCTCGCGCTTGAGATCGCCATCGACATTCTTGGCTTCGCGTACCGCCGAATCCCGCAGTGATAATGCCAGCGCATTGTAACGAGGGCCAAGCCGCTCCAGACGATCGGAGAACGCCCTGGTCAGCTCCAGCGCTGAGAATGCACGGCTCTTCAGCTTCTGATTGATCTCGGAAATGGTCGCAAAGAAAATGTCGTCGGGAACGGAAGCCATTCTTCAGCCACTCACGGCTTAAATAGGAATGCCGGTTCCGTCGACATGGGAATCGCGAACTTACCAAGCAGGTCGCCAAACTGGCGGACTTGTTCCCGGGCGGCCTTCAATTCCTCCTCCGGGTTTTGCGGCAACCGTGGCGCGGGCGTCTGGCCGGCCAACGCCACACTGCTTGCCAGAGCCGCGGCTAGTTGGCGGCGGGTTACTCTCGATTCTGTGTTCACAGGATTTGGTAGCTCCTTTTACTCACGACGATTTCACCGCGGTTGCAGGCGATCCAAACACCGGGTCGCCCGGCAGGCGGCAAAAGCCCGACCGCCTGCCCCACAGTTCGGGTCGCCCGGCAGGCGGCAAAACCCCGACCGCCTGCCCCACGGTTCGGGTCGCCCAGCAGGCGGCAAACCCCGACCGCCTGCCCCACAGTTTGCGGCGAAATACAGGACATTAGATCCACTGATGGAGCGCTTCCAAAGCGGCCTTGTCCATCACGGCCCTCGGCGCCGTCTCTCCAGTCCAGATTTCGAACTGCTGTGCGGCCTGCTCGAGAAACATCTGGGTTCCTGAGATCACCGCGCCGCCTTGATCGACTGCCTTCCGCATCAGCAGTGTCTCGATCGGGTTGTATACCATGTCGAAAACCATCTTCGCAGGAATCTTGTCCGGGAAGAAGCACTCGTCGCTATGTGGATACATTCCCATGGGAGTCGCATGCACTAAGGCGTCGAACATTCGCGACTCAGCCTGTTCTCGTAGCAGAGGCTCGGCTCCACAGATTTTCGCGAGTGATCGAACGCGGTCGGGATTGCGCCCCACGATCGAAACCTTCGCGCCCGCGTCAATCAGCGCGTAGGCCGCGCTGCGCGCCGCCCCTCCATTTCCCGCCAGCAAAATGGTGGATTTCGCGAGCCGGATCTGGCGGCCTAGCGGCTTGATAACAGCCTCCGCGTCCGTGTTCGTGCCCCGCCACTTGCCCGCTTTCTTCCAGACCGTATTCACTGCGCCGATGCGCCGTGCCAGCGGATCGATGATATCCAGATAGCGCAACACCTTTTGCTTGTGCGGGATCGTCACGCTGAACCCCGCCACCGGAAGCTTGTCGGCAAGCACAAAGAAGTCTTTCAACTGAACTGGTTTCACCAGGAAGGGAAGATACACCGCGTCAATTCGCCTTGCTTGAAACGCGCGGTTGTGAACGGCGGGAGAAATCGAATGCCGCACCGGGTCGGCCACCACGCCGTAGATCTTCGCCGCTTTCGAAAACTTCTCGAGCCTGTACAGATGCCGCAGCACGCGCGCGCTCACCTGCCCGGACGCCGTTCCTTCCGCGCTCATGGGGGCCGCGTAGGTGAACAGGCCACCCATGGCTGTCGACAGCACTCGCGTGGGAAGACCTGCTTCGCCCATGGCCAGAACCACCACCGGAGCGCGCGGGTGTGACCTGGTCAGCCCGAGCACGCGCAGGTTATCGGTGGGCTTGCGCGCCGTGGTCACGATTTTATAGACGTCCGCCGGGATCTTCATCATCCGCCGCAACACGCCCTCGGTCGAAGGCGTGGTTTGAAAATTGTGATACGACAAGACCAGATAACCGCGGCCCCGCAGACATTCCAGCCGCGCAGTGGCCTGCTCCGCGCTCTCGATTTCGATATCCACCGCTCGCGCGCCCGCCTCGCTGGCGCCGCTTAAGATACGTACCTGGTCTTCAATGCTTCCGTTAAAGCGGCCCTGGTTCTGATGCCTGCGGCAGGTTGCCAGAATCGTGCAGTCCGGATGCGCCTTCAGGAACTCGGACATGGGCGCGATGCCTTGCTCCGGGGCGGCCAGATAATCCAACCGGAATTCGAAGAACGACTCGCCAGCTTCGAGCTCGCGCCGCGCGTGCTCGATCAGTTTCTCGACATCCGCGAACCCGAGAGCAATGCAGACGCGAGGTAGATTGGTTCGCTGAGCCATGACTCGGGGAGCGACTCAGCATAGCATATGATTCCGGTGGGGCAGGTTACCGGAATTTTTCGGCGGCGAGGCGCGGATTGCCAGCGAGGCCCGATCATGGTTTTACAGCCCGCCTCAATGACTTCGGAAAATACACCGCTTTCCAGCACGGCAGCGTTCAACCGCAGAAGTTGCGCGAGGGCGGCTTCATCATCGACGACGGCTGCGCGATTGACAGCTATCAATCCGGCATCACGCGCACAATCGTCTTCGGAAAACCGGCCGCGCGCCAGACCGAGACCTGGTGGCGGAATGCGCGGCGGCAGACAGGCGAAAATATTCGAAGGCGGCAACGGCTACCTCGACCGTGAATTCCCTAAGCTCGACAACCTCCTAAAAACGGCTTGATTGCAGGCCGTCTCGCTGCCCGCCATCAACTGACTCTATGCGCTCAGTAAGGGTGACGCGCCGTACCACGGTGGAAGGGGTTGTCGAGCGTGAATTGACGATCCACTGCCCGCGAGCCTCATCAGTTAAGATGGTGAGCGGAGGAATGGGTGAGTGGTTGAAACCGGCGGTCTTGAAAACCGTTAGCGGGGAAACTTGCTCGGGGGTTCGAATCCCTCTTCCTCCGCCAGATTAAAGTGTTTAAAATCAATCACTCAACTTGAGATCTACATCCCAGCGGTAGCAAAATTGCTACGATAGGCCTTTGGGTGCCTCGTCGGAGGAATTTGTGGGTAGAAGGCGGCTCAGCGCTGAGCTTGAGTGACGAAACGGTGGAGTTTGCGGCAGGTCGAATCAAAGGAGCGTTGTTGGTCTTCCGAGCCATTGTGAATGAGCGGCCCGCCCTCCTCATGATTCGCTTTACGGAGCAGCGTTTGTGCAGCGCCTTTTCTCAAAGCCGGGTCGTAGTGTAGATCCCGGATGATCTCTCTACCCAGCAGCAAAAGTTGTCCACGTGCCGGCGGATGGTCTTTGGGGAAAGACTCGAAGATGCCAGATGCTCATAAATGGACGAAAGCAGGCCAGCAGTTGTTCACCCTGCGGCAGGTCTTTTTCCAACCCCATCCAGAGCGCGGCCAGTTGTGCGGATCGCGGCAGTAAGTGGAAGCATCGAAGGACTGCGCCGCCATTGTGGTGCTGCGGTTTACTCTGGAAGTCTTCGCCTTCAACATCGTCCGCGCCATGGAACTGCTCACGATTCTAAACCACTGCCATCATCATCGTGGATTTGTCTACCAGAACGCCCGCTTCGGCCCGGACAAGAAAAGCATCGAGGTGGATGTCCGACCACGGAAGGGCTCAAAGCAGTCTGCTCGGGGTGCCACAAGCCTGCGCCGGGTTACGATCGTCTTCCCGAGCGGCGCTTTGAGTTCATCCCTTTCTGGAGAATTTTGGTTCTCTTTCTGTATCGGATGCGGCGTGTCGACTGCCGCAATTGCGGCGTACTGGTGGAAGAGGTCCCCTGGGGCGATGCGCTTGCGCACGTGCCGTGGTGAACACCAGTTGACCAGAGCTTATACGCTTGCGTACGTGCCGTATGCCGTTTTTGGCCCGCTGGGCGCGGAAGTTGTCCTGGAAGGAAACTGCTGAGGCCTTCCACGCTTCCTGGGATAAGGTGTGCGACGCCGTCGAATATGTGGTTGGCTGGGGACTCGAGCATCGCACGCTGACGTCCATCTGCGCCATTGGCGTCGATGAAATCCAGTACGCCAAAGTCACCATGAGAAGATCGTATGGCTTTCGTACATTCCGCATCCTGGAACTGGCGCTCATCACTCACTTGGCAAATTACTCGAGCCGGAGCTTACCCATGAATTCTTCTGAGGAGTCTAAACTTACGATGTCCGCCACCACGAACATAGCTCGGCAAATTTCGGTCCCAAGCGTAGAGCAGACGTCGATATTTCCGTCTGCCAGGGCAACCCGGTTCTTTGGGTCGCAGCCTCTTACAAGTAATTCCCATTCGTGTTCATTCGTGTCCATTCGTGGCCCTGATCTTCCTAATATTTCCGTTCCTGTGAAAAACCTCGCCCGAAAACCATGGCCATCAATAATCTAGCAATTTGCTCCATTCCAAAAATCGTCCGCGCTGCCCTTCTTCGCTTTTTCACCCGTCCTGGTGGACGCGCGCAGCGCGCCGTTGGCGCCTACGACAGGTCGATATAAAACATCCCCGTCATATCAATAACTTGACTCAAATCACTCTCTGCCGGACCGCCAAAAAACGCCACCGCGAAGCGGTTTTTCATGCCGCCATGGTGGGTGCCGCGCAGTGGGGCCGTGGTGGAATCACAGCCTCGAGAGATTTCTTTCTCTACTATCTTCAGCATGTTCCACGATCCCTCACATCGTACCCGCCTATCCGCACCGTACAATCAAAGCGCTCGGGGCATGCCTGTGCGCAAACCGCTCCGCCGACGCGTTCTTTGACAATTCAACGATGCCCAGGCCAACCATGCAGCGCCCCACCTCTCGGCGCATCTTGGAGCAAATCGACCACAAAGGCTGCAAAGATGGGCCGCACGGCTACATGAGTCGGTTGAAATCATTTATTTACCAACCCATCGAAAAAACGCGAGCCTTCGTGAAAGATGCGCCGTACCTTCAAAAACGTCCTCGTACCCGCGCCTTGACATACAGGCGAAGAAAAGGAGAACATTGTCGAAGGATTGCCCATGCTGTTCGACATACAACCGGCAGAGCGTCTGGTCGGCATCGCCCGTCTGGCGGCCCAAAGCGAACTCCTCGAGGCGAAGAGCCGTGTTGAATATTTCGATCTACCGACCCGGCGGTTTATCGGGAGGTGCTCGGGTTGGCGCATGCCTTTCGTTTGGACTGTAAACCCGTACCGCGGTTGCGAATTCGGCTGCAAATACTGTTATGCCCGTTTCGCCCACGAGTTCATGGAGCTGCGCGATCCTGGGCAGTTCGAAACGAAAATCTATGCAAAGCAGTTTTCACGGGCGAACTTTCACGCCGAGTTGCTAAAAGTAACACCGGGCGAATCGATCTGGATCGGTACCGCAACGGATCCGTATCAGCCGGCCGAGCGGCGCTTTCGAATTACCCGGCAGATTCTCGAAGTGCTGGCCAATGAAAAAGGCCACAAAGCCGGCATCACGACCAAGTCCGACCTGATTACGCGGGATGTGGATGTTCTCGGGCAGATCGCGCGCCGGAACATTCTGCACATCAACATCACGATCACGACGCTGGATGAAGGCTTGGCGCGGGCGCTGGAACCGCTGGCTCCCCGGCCGCAACTGCGTCTCGCCGCTATAGAAAAGCTGGCTGCCGCAAACGTTCGGGTCACCGTTCTCGCCAACCCAGTGTTGCCTTTGATCACCGACAGCTATGAAAATCTCGACAGCGTGTGCGCTGCCGCGCAAGCTGCGGGCGCGGCGTCGTTCAGCGCGGCCCCGGTGTTCCTGAAGCCGTGCGCCCAACAGGTATTCTTCCCATTTATCGAGCAAAAATTTCCGCATCTGACCCGGCGGTACCGCGAACGTTTTGAACGGAGCGCATACCTGAAGGGCCATTATCCCGAGATGCTGCAAGCCCGTGTGCGCGAGATTGTGAGCCGGCGGGGTGTGGGTCCGCGGGATGCCGATTACAGGCCAGAGGAGTGGCCGGGCGAGGCGCAAATGGATTTGTTCCGTTTTTGACACGGCCTAAGGTTTCTGACACACTAATAAGGAGTTTTGGAGCGTCAGTCATTTCTCCCCGGTCAGTTTCTCGCATCTCTCTTCCGTCCGCGGTCGCAAACCTGTCTCTTCCGAAATCAGTTCAAGGAGTTAGTGCAAATGACAAAACTTTTCGTGGGGAATCTCCCCTATTCGGCTACTGAAGCCGATCTGACAAATTTCTTTTCCCAGGCCGGTGTGACCGTCGACAGTGTGAATGTCATGCGTGACCGCTTTACCGGAGAAGCTCGGGGTTTCGGGTTCGTGGAAATTGGCAACGATGCTCAAGCCGCGCATGCAGTGGAGGCCTGCAATGGACGCGACTTGATGGGCCGCGCCGTGGTGGTGAATGAAGCCCGTCCGATGACGCCGCGGGAAGGTGGCGGAGCAGGCGGTGGCGGCCGTCCGGGTGGCGGGGGCGGCGGTGGTGGGCGGCGTGAGGGCGGCGGTGGCGGAGGCAAAGGCCGCGGCGGTGAGCGTAATCGCTGGTAGCTACTCTGAGATCGCGCGTCGAGTGGAGCAGGCGGTTTCGCCTGCCGGGACAAGTTCTCAAGAAACCCACGGCTTAGTGGTTGATTCTGAGTGGCGCGGTCCTTCAGAAGGCGGGCTGAAGCCCACCCCACTCACACGCTCAATAGTTCTTCGATCCGGCCGGGATCACTCGGGACCAGCATTGGTTGGTTGCCGAATACCGGCCGGATTTTGCTTTTATCCGGAGCCGTGAGCTGGCCCGTGTGGTAGCGGTAAATGTAGTCCGGATCCTTTAACAGGTTGCCGGTAAGCACCGCGACGACATCCGCATCGCTCTGAATCACTCCGCTGTCTGTGAGCTTGCGAATACCGGCCAGCGTAGCGGCAGACGCGGGCTCACAGCCGATTCCCGCTTTCCCGATCTGCGCCTTTGCATCCGCGATCTCCTGCTCGGTGACCTTTTCGACGGTTCCATTGGAGCTCTCTATTTCCAGCAGCGCCTTTGGCCACGATACCGGGTCGCCAATCCGGATCGCGGTCGCAAGCGTCTCCGGGTCAGGCACGCCGCGGAAATCGCCGCCGCGGCGCACAAAATCATAGAACGGGGCTGCGCCTTCCGCCTGGATCACCGCGAGCCGTGGAGTCTTCCGGATGAACCCCAATTCCCGCAGTTCTCGCAGGGCCTTCCCGAACGCGGACGCATTGCCTAAGTTTCCGCCCGGCAGCACGATCCAGTCCGGCGGGTTCCAGTCCCTCTGATCCAGCATCTCGATGGCAATCGTTTTCTGCCCCTCGATACGGAACGGATTGATCGAGTTGAGTAAGTAAATGCCGATTCGCTCCGCGAGCGTCCGGACCAGAGCCAGGATCTCGTCGAAATTGGCTTCGATTTGCAAAGTGCGCGCGCCGTACTCGAGAGCTTGCGCGAGCTTACCGTACGAAATGTTACCGTGCGGGATGAAAACGATCGGATCGAGGCCGGCGGCGCTCGCATAGGCTGCCATGGATGCGGATGTGTTACCGGTGGAGACGCAGGCCACGCGCTTCATCCCCAGCAGCATGGCCTGCGCCACGCCACAGGTCATCCCGTTGTCCTTGAAGGAACCAGTGGGGTTGAAGCCCTGGTGCTTGAAGGCGATCGCATCGAGACCGCCATAGGCTGCGGCGCGCGGGGCGTTGAGTAGAGGAGTATCGCCTTCGCGGAGAGTCACAACGGGCGTGTGCCGCTCGTCGAAAGGAAGCAGCTCCCGATAGCGCCAGACGCCGCTTTGATCGAGCGGAAGATTGGATAGACGCCGCTCGCGCCACAGCGATTTGAGGATAGACGGGCTGGATGCGAGCATGGGCGCTGCTGCTTCCAGCAGGCTTCCGCATTTAGAGCAGGTGTAGATGACCGCGGTGCTGGGAAAGCGTGCGCGGCAGCTTTGGTTGAAGCAGACCAGGTCGGCTAGCATCGAAACTTCCAGTGTAGAATGACGTTCACTGCCGGTCGAAACCGATCCTGGTCAGAATCAAACCAAGCTTTGTTCCGTCTTCGGGAGAAACAAACTCCCTGTCGACTTCGGCGGAAACTTCCGTCTCCGTTGCGGTCTGAAGCCAGTCGGAGTCGACAGGCTTCTCAAAGTGCTTATTGCCCTCGGTTTCATAGCGGGCCTTATCGAGCAGTCGGTCAGCGACGAAGAACGAGACTGTCACCGGCCCGGTTTGTTTCAGCGTTACGCCGGCAATCGCGAAATCGATGACATACTTCAGCCCGGTGGTTTTCGTAAGCAGAATTTTGACGGTGGGCCGCTTCCCGGTCCATCGCCAGGTGGCGGCTTCGACTCCGGAACTGATGTCTTTGACGAAATGGTCCGGCGCGTCCGGGTCGTTCATATTCACAACCGGGCTAATGGCCGGAGCCGCGGGCAGCGCCATCGGCTTCCGCTGTTCGGGAACCCGGTACCATTCGGGCTGGCGGTTGCACGCCGTCAGCGCCACCAAAGCGAACGCTATTACGACACGGAGCAACTCTTATGAAAGCACACCAATTAGCGACACACGCGACCACGGACGATGCACCCGGACGGTGGCCGCTGTCAAGCCAGCGCGCTGGGCAAGCGCGATCAGCTCGCCGCGCTGGAAGGCCGCCTGCACGGAAACCGGGGCATCGTGCAGCGTGATCGGATGCCAGCCGAACAGCCACTTCGTCGCGGGAATAAATCGATAGGCGAGCGGCCCGCGTTCGAGGTCGATCGCCAGCACTGCTTTTCGGGCAACACCGGCGAACCTGTTCAGCAGATCGACCACCTGGTTATCTTCGAAATGGTGCAAGAAGAGAGAGCTGAACACAAAGTCGAAACTGGATTTAGCAAATGGCAAGGCGAAAGCGTCGCCAACCAGCTTCGGGCTGGCTGCGCCGGCGAGATGATCCCACCGGTAGTCAAACGAGGTGACAGAAGCCCGAGGAAACGATTGCCGAATCACCCGGCCCATGTCGCCGGACGCCGAGCCGATATCGAGCAGCGAAAAAGAATCGGACGGATTCGCCACCTGCCGCATCAACCAACGGAGCGTCCGGTAACCGCCCAGGAAGCGATTGATGCGGACCAGATCACGCAGACTGGGCAGCGCGTCTACGGGCGGCGCGTGATCCAGCAATTCAGGAAGAATAAGACGGGCGGTCTTATCCGCGTTCATTTGCGTGCATTCGCGGCTTATTTTACCGCGTCAGCACTTCTTCAAAGAACGACAGCGCCCGTGGGTCTTTACTTTGCCCCAGCCAGAACATCGCCTGTTTCCGAACTGCCGGGTTCCGATTGCTGCGCGCAATCTGGATCAACATAGGCACTCCATCGTTCTCGGGGATCTGAGTCAGCGCGAAGACCGCCTTTTTCTTGACCTCCGTTTCGGGGTCATTCTCGATCGCGTGATTCAACTCCGCTTCCGCGACTTTTCTGCCCGCGCGTTGTGCCAACCAGAACAGCGCCTGCCCGCGCACCTTCGGCACCTTGTCCTCGCGAGCGACCCGGATCACCGTTTGGATCGCCTCCGGATCCTTGCTCTGTGTCAATGCGAAGACAGCGTGCTCGCGAATCTTGTCATTCGGATCTTCGCGCACGATGCGGCTGAGCACCTCATATCCCCGCCTGCCCCGCGCGTTGCCCAGCCAGAAAATGGCCTTGCGGCGCAACGAATCTGGTTGAGCAGGCGCCGCCAGCGACTCCAGCGCGCCATCCGCCGAAGAGTCGGCGTGCATAGCCATGGCGCTCACCGCGGATTCGTTCCGCCGCTCGTCATCCCGAGTGCCAGCGGAGTTCTTAGCGAGCGCGGTCAGATAACGAATGCTCTCCGCCGGCTTTACATCGCTTAGCCAGTAGAACGGCAGGCCACCTGCATCCAGATCGCAGTCCGGCGTGAAGGTGCGAACCTTACCAATCTTGTTGCCTTCGGCGCGCAAGAGCACTGTCAATTGAGTTGCGCCTTCGAGCTGTACGGTCCGGTTGCCACTCACAATAGTTGTATTGTCCGACCGGCGCGGCTCCAGCGAACATCCGCCCATCACGCCATTGTTCCAACAGCAACTCTGGTGATCACCAGGAACGATAGGCACGGAATAGCCGATCCACGCGGGAGCGCTTTGGCTTGACAGGACCGACTGGAGTGCCGGCTCCAGGCCCGATGCAGCCGAGCGCGTCTGCATCTGCGCATTGGCGATGCGTGGCTGCTGGGCGAATGCGGCGGTCACGAATGCGGAAACGACCACAGAGACGATTGCGGTTCTCATTTGTTTATCAGCTCCATCAGGTAGTCGGTCGCTTCCTTGGAATGCATGAGCGACAGTTTCTGGACCGCTTCCCGCTTCAGGTTGGGATCGGACTCTTTCCGCGCCACATCGATAATTGCCGGAACGTTTCCCTGGACGAACAGAGCGTTCAGCACCTCGCGTCGAAGCTGCGGATCGGTTTCTTTGCTGTACAGCGAGGTCAGGGTCTCACCGGATTTGGTGCGGCCCATGGGTCCAAGCTGCCGGATGGCCTCCAGCCGCATCTTCGGATCCTTATCGGTGCGGGCAATCTCCGAGATTTTGTCGGAGTTACCGGCCACAAACAGACCCTGCAGGATGGCGCGCTTGACTTCATACGTGGCATCGGGTGAATACATCTGCATCAGATCCGCGGAAGCGCCCATAGCTCCGAGCTGCCGGATCGCCTCGATGCGAAGATCCGGATTCGACTCAGTTTTGGCCACGGCCAAGAGGCTATCGCGGCATCCGCAGACCATAAAGCTGCTGAGAATTCTGCGTTTGATGTAAGGATCGCCGGTCGCCTTGTAGACGTCGGTGAGCAACTGCTGATTCTCCTTGCCGCCATACACGCCCAGGTACTCCACGGCTTTCAATTGCAAGTCCGGATTATAGTTGCCGCGCGCCACCTGGGCGATCAGATCCCGGCCTTTCTGCGAACGCGTCTGCGCCAGCACGAACAGCGCGCGCTCCTTCAGCTTGGCGCTATTGCCGCTCTTGAGCAGCTTCTCGAGCATGGGTATGGTCCGCTCGGGATCCGAGTTGGCCAAGCTGCTCAAAGCGAGCAGTTTCAGATCTTCGTCGCTCGCGTTTTCCGGCGAGACCGGCCGTCCGGAGGCCTGCTGCGCTTCCACCTGGAGCGCCTTGGCATCCTCCAGCCAGCGGCTGTTGGGGTAAGTTTTGCGTAGTTCGGCAAGGGTTGCCAGAGCCTCTTTGTTCTTTCCTGTTTTGTTCTCCGCATACGCTCGCCAATACAGCGCACCGTCGGCCCGAGCGCCTTTGTCTTCGATGGTGTGATTGAAAGCGTCGATCGCTTTGTCATACTCACGCCGGTCCAAATACGACTTGCCGGTACTGTAGTAACGATCGCTTTTGTCACGCGACCGTGACGCCTGGCGATCGGTCGCGCGCTCCAGGATCCGTTGCAGATCAGGGGAGCGCGGACCGGCCTCTTGGGCCAGGAAAAGCGCTTCGAGCCTGGGCGCGAGCGAGGCTGCTTCCCATACATCGGGCGGCATCGGTGGCATGGGCGGTAAAGGCGCCAGCGCGGGATAAGCCGGTAGAGCAGGAACCGCCGGCGGTATCGGCGGTATCGGCGGTATCGGCCGCTCCTGCGCGTCAAGAAAAGCGCTCGCCGCAAGCAGCCAGGCGGAAGCTAACAATGTCGTCTTGTAGTTCATCTGAGTTAGTCCTTTACAATTGCGTTCCTTCAGAATTCGATTTGCCGGCTCTCATGGGGGTGCTCTCCCTTTGCCGCACGTCCGAACCAATCACGCGAACCTTGAACATCAGACCGCGGTCGCTGATCTCCTGCCGCAACTGATCGAGCTGATGATTCGAAACCTGGGCGGGGCTGTTGGCGATCTCGAGCAGCACCCGCTCCAGATCGTCCAGAACGGTCGCAACCGCCGTATCGCCGGTCGATCGAGCCGTCTGCCGGTAGAGCCGGTTGTCATCGAGCAACTGTTCGGCTTGTTGCCGCTCTTCCGAGATGTCGATCTGACCCTTACCGTCCGGCGAATTGCTTAGCTCCGCAAGCACCATCTGGGACCGGTCGAGATGATCGCCCACGGCCACCAGTAGGATCCGCTCTCGGACCTGACTGGCAGACGCAAGCGCCGGCTTGCCTGCGGGATGCGACAGCCGCCCGGCGAAGAAAGCCGCGGCGAGTAACATGGCCGTGGTGGGAACCAGAACCCACCACTTCGGCTGGAACAGCGCAGACCAACCACGCCGCCGTCCGATCTGAGGTGCGAGACGCCGCCAGACCAGCGCTCCATAATCGGCCTGGCGTTCCGGCGCAGGCGCGGAATCCACCGTATTCAGCACAAGCTGCAGGTTCTGATACTCGGCCCGGCAGTGAGCGCACTCGGCGAGATGACGCTCTACCGAGGGCGCATCGGCACTCTCGCTGTAATAAAGCAATACGAGCTGTTCTTCGGTTGCATGTGCCATATTTTTCACCTTGCTGCGCTCACAAGCGGCTCCAGACTGCGCCGTAGTTTCTGGACCGCGCGGAAGATGCTGTGCTTGGTGGCGTTCGTACCCGTGCCCAGCGTTGAGCCGATCTCTTCGATCGACATCCCCTCAAAGTGCCGGAGCACGAATGCGGTGCGCTCCTGCGCGCTCAGCTCATCCAGCGCGGAGTTGACACGATCCTTGACCTGACCGCTGAACACGAGGCGCTCCGGGGTCGGGCTGGTGGCCGGGATCGACTGCATCATGTCTATTTCTTCGTCATGATTCATGTTCACCTCGCGCCGCTCCTGATGCCGCTTCCGCATTCGAATCAGATCGAGCGAATAGTTGGCCGCGATGCGGTACAGCCACGTCGCAAAACTCGACCTGGCTTCGTAGTTCTTAAGCTGCTTGTAAGCCCGTAAAAAAGTCTCTTGCACAACGTCCTCGGAGTCCTGCTCGTTCCCGGTCATCCGGAAAGCGAGCCGGAAGACATTTCGGCTATGCCGCTCTACCAGCAGCCGAAAGGCATCACTATCGCCCGACCGCGCCAGTTCGACAGCGCCGCCGTCGTGTTCTTCCATCCGTCCTTTAGACTACGGGAGTTACGAACGGTTAGGCGGTTTCGGGTGCTAAGATTATGGCGGAAGCGTCTACCTTGACTCGAGTACCAGGGACTTTTCCGAGGTTCAGCCCACTGAAGATCGATGATATGATACCTGGACATGCGAACTCATGGGAAAGCCTTGGCTGTCCTGATATGTGCTGCGGCAGCGATCGGGAACGCGCGTGCCAGCATTATCGTCTCGACTTTCAGTAGCACGCCGCCTGGCTATGTCACAACAAACGGCTACCAGATTTCCTCCTTTCCCACACCGCTTGGCCCCTCCCACACCGATTGGGCCATGCAGTTTACCGTCCCATCCGGCACGACAATCAGTTCACCGGTTTTCAGGTACCTTTCGAAACGAATGGGTCGCCAACGATCGTCGATTTTTCGGTTATGTCGGACGCGAACAACATGCCCGGAACGCCGCTGGAGACTATGACTATCCCGGTGCAGTCGTCGACTGCAAGCATTCTATCCGGCACCTCCACTCTCCATCCGATCCTCTCGGGGGGCACTCAGTACTGGTTGGCAGCGTCAATATCGTCCTCTGCTCTTAACACCCAAGCAAAATGGAACACACCGCAAAATGTTCTGTTTAATCCCCCAACTGGATTGATCGCGGACAGGCAGATACCAGTTTTCAACTGGTCTGCCATGCCAGGCGTCCAGGCAGCGTACGAAATTGACGGGGCTCCAATTGGCGCTGCAGTACCTGAGCCTTCCAGCGCTGTCTTGCTGCTCCTGGGCTGTGTTGCGGCAGTGTGCGTTCGCATCCGGACCCTGGGTCAGATGGGAAATCGAAAATGTCTCTAACTTACGTGCCTAGGGCATGAGCTCGGGATAACTGGTGGCAATCCATTCCTGAACATCTTTTCGGAGCCGGTGGGCCAGTTTCAACATTTCATCCGCTTCCCGGTCTGAGATCGTGTGGGCCCGCTCGTAGTCGGCGATGTTTCGCTTCTTTCGGAAACTATCGAAGGTCCGTATGGCTGAATCGCCGGTACCTACCGTCATTTTAAGCGAGTGAATGATCCGGTAATGGTGATTTGCGCGCTCTGCCCGGTAGCCGGAGGCGACTTGGAGGGCAGCGTTATAGCCGATATTGAATCGCCAATCGTTAATCAGCCCTGGAGTTTGCGACGCCGCGAGGTCTCGGTCCACGATGGCGAATAGTTCTGCAATTTGCTGCCGGCTTGCCTTGTGCTCCCTGAGCCAACCGTTTTTCTTCCAGTCGCTTAAACTCACTTTCCTCGCCAATCAAAAGGATCTTCGGGGCCGCCATGATGCTAGAAATGAAATAGTGGCCTTCGGCAAGTTTACGATAGAACTCGTCGACGCCGTAGACCGAAGGGTTTATCTCGCGCCCTAATTTATGCTGGGCATCGCTCAACAAGTGAACCGCCTTCCCAAGCGAGACATTATTTGCCACAACGATTACGTCGACATCGCTTTCCGGCCGTTCGCTACCACCTGCGACAGAACCATAGATGAATGCGAGGTGAATCTTCTTGGCAATAGAGCTCAGTGCGGTCTGAAGCGCCTGGGTGACGCCGAAAGTCTTTCGAATGAGTCCGCGAAGATCGTCAAATACAGGCGAGCATCGGTTTGCCTGATAATACGTGTGGCCTTCAACAGTGCGTGTGAGAATTTGTGCACGCGTTAGCTCTTTGAGCTCACGTTGCACTGTGCCCGAGCCCAAGCCCACATCACAGATGATTAGGCGCTGATAAAATCTCCGATCGGGATTGGAGAAGAAGATACGGAGCACGGCCTGACGGGTTCGGCCGAAAAGCGCCGAGCCGATCGGGCTGTCAGAAACGTTTGGAACGGTACCCATATTAGGTATTATTGTACCCAATATGGGTATACGATACCGCTTTTAATCCCCGAACGATCCCACTTCTTCGCGGGCTTCTTCATGCGCTGGCGCCGCCTTGGGAGCAGGCGCGATCGAACCCAGTTGCACCAGTTCTGGCGTGGTGACTGGCGCCTCTTTCAGCACGTGCTGGCGGTATAGCTTGGCCATCCGCTCGTTTTCCTGCTGTTCGCGCAGTTTCTCGTCCCGGGCGCGCTTCTTCTCTTCACGGGCTGTCTTCGCGATGCCGAGCTTATCAAGATCGTTCTGCAGGCCATGGTTGACGTCCTCCGCCCGCAACACCATCGAATGATCGGTGCTCGCGAGATTGACCTTTTTTCCGCCCGCGAAGATCTCATGCTTGCCGTGCTCTTCGTACCACTTGGTGAGCGTGGCGGTCATATGCATCTTCTCGATGATGTTACGCCAGCCGACGCCGGTGTTGTAGGCGCAGAAGGAAATCTCGCCTTCCTGGGTTGCATAAGGAATGATGCACTGCTCGGTGCGGCGGAAGTCGTAATTGAAGAGATCCTGGAACCACATTCCCGCCACGAAGAGGAAATTCCAACGATCCTGCCGGCGCAGATCGATGTCGGCGCGCGTTCGATCGGCAGTCACCTTGCCATAACTTTTACCGGACATGCCGAAGCATTTATCGAATTTCTGGATCAGGTCAGTCAGTTTGAAGTGCGTGGGGGACTTGAAGGGATCGTAGTTGCGCAGCAAAGAGAGAGTGACGCCGGCAACTGAAAGGAAGCGGCCGCGCGCGGCATCGTTCACTCGAGCGATGTCCTTCGCCAGGCGGTCGGCATTCAGGAACGCTGTTACCGGAACAGCTTCCTTGGTTTCCTTGTCGCACATCACAGCCATACCGATGCCACAGTTTGGATGGCAGCCGCAGCTCAGTTGCCCCCAATCGGCATTGGGACCGTGCACCAGGTCCGCGAAATCGGAGAAGGTAGACATGAACGAGATCGGGAACCAGTCGCGGGTGGGCTCACCCAGGCCAATCTGGTTCTTCACGTCATGCGCGAGGTGGGACAGAGTGTAGCGCTGGGCAGTGCGGCGCTCGTCCGTCACAGCTTCATCGCGTCCGGTGAACGACACAGGCTGGAAGCTTAGAAACGGAATCTTCTTTGGATTGTCGAGGGCAAAGCGCACCACGGCGCCCACCTGCTCGTTATTGATGCCGTTCACGATCGTGATCACGGGGACGATGTCCACGCCAGCGGTCCAAAGATTCTCGATCGCACGTAGCTTCACATCGAAGAGATTGCCGACGGCGCGATGCGAGTTGGCGGCATTGCCCACGCCATCAAATTGCAGATACGCATAGCGCAAGCCCGCTTCGGCCGCCTGCTTGCAGAAATCCTTGCTCTTGGCGAATTCGATGCCGTTGGTAGCCGCCTGCACGCTGTTGTATCCAACCTTGCGCGCATATTGAACAGCATCCAGAAAGTAGGGAGAGAGCGTCGGCTCGCCACCCGAAAACTGCACCGACATCTGGCGGCGCGGCTTGATCGAGATGGCGTTATCGAGCAGGGTCTGGATATCTTCCCAACTCAGCTCATGCACGAACCCGACCTGATTCGCGTCCATGAAGCATGGGTCGCACATCATATTGCAACGATTGGTAAGATCGATCGTCAACACCGACCCGCGCCCGTGCTTAATGGTGCTGGTGCCGTGGTTATGTAGCTTCTCGTCGTTGTGAGCGCGAATGTCCCGCCCGGGAAAGACGTCTTCGAGGTGCTTGAAGAATGCCGGGTCCATCGCCATGACGTCTTCAAAGCGCCCGTGCTTGGGGCATTCTTTCACCATCAGGATCTTGCCATCCCGCTCGATGATCTGGGCCTTGATTTCGCCCACCTTTTCATTCAGCAGGATCTCGTGGGGTAGCTTTCCGTCGACAATCTGCTGCCGTATCTCGGGGATGCAGCGCGGACACAAGGAATCGGTTTCGCGCGGCCAACCAAGCTGGGGCTTCTGCTTTTCATAGCTCTTCAGCAGCGGCTTGTCGGACCACTTTGGGGTGAAGGAAGGGTTCTGCTTGATCTGGTTGATCTGGTCGAAGACAGTCCAGGCCGCACCGGCGGCCACCGCAACAGCCTTCTCGACGTACTTGATTGGTTTTGTCATAGATTTGGTTAGAGCAGATCTGGCACTAGCATTCCGAAATCGTAGTATACCCACAGCCGAAAGGAAGTACTACGGTCTTAAATTAAAGGGCGCGTTTTTTTTGCCGGATGGCGATTTGCCCCATTGAACGGGCGCAGGTTCGGGTCTGTAATACCATATGGTCCAAGCACTTAGCTCCGGTGTTGAGAAACAACGTGCTACTGTGTGTTTGACGAGAATGCACGCAGCACAGGCATCAACTCAGGAAAACGTCTTTGAACCTGCGAAACGCTTGATCGACGGCCCGGAGGCGCGCTGGCCGCGGCCGCTGATGATCGCGTTCCGGTTCACATTCTCGTGCCTCCTTCTTTTCATCTTCCCGTTTCCATTCGGCTCGTTCCTGCTGAGCGCAACGCGCTACGAGGTGGTTTGGCACACAATCGTGCCGTGGATCGCCGTCCACATTCTGCATCTGAGCGCTCCGGCAGTGACTATCGCCAACAGCGACACGCGATACGGTCTTCTCAGGGCGTTGTGCTGTGTATTCATCTCGGCCGTTGCGACGGTGATTTGGTCCACGCTCGATCGCAAGCGGCGCAATTATTCGACGCTGCATAATTGGCTTCGTCTCTACGCGCGCGTCATGCTCGCCGGTACCCTGTTTATCTATGGCGCCGACAAAGTGATTCCCGCTCAGATGCCCGCGCCCGGGCCGGGCACGCTGCTTCAGCCGTTGGGAGACCTCAGTCCCCAAGGGTTGCTGTGGAGCTTCATGGGCGCTTCGTATCCATACCAGATCTTTGCCGGTGCCGTGGAGTTGCTGGCAGGAATCCTCCTGCTCGTTCCGGGCATGGAGACTCTGGGCGCCCTGAGCGCGGTCGCTGCGATGACGAACGTCTTCATGCTCAATCTGTCCTATGACGTGAGCGTCAAGCTCTTCTCAGGACTCCTGCTGCTTCTTTCCGTCTTCCTGCTCCTTCCCGACCTCCGCCGGCTCGTCAACTTCTTTCTCCTGCACCGGACGGCCGAGCTGTCGTCGAGACCTCCGCTCTTTCGGCGCCGCGCACTGAACTACGCGGCTTGGGGCGTTCAGTGGGCGCTCGGAGCTTTCTATTCTGATCGCGATGCTGATGGGCACCTGGAAACGGGTGGATGCCTACAATGCCTTGGCGGTGACCAACCCTTTATATGGCATCTGGCAGGTGGAGGAATTCACATCCGGCGAGCAAATGCTGCCGCCTCTTGTGACCGACAAGATGCGCTGGCAGCGTCTGATCTTTCAGCAGCCCGGAAGAATTACGGTCCAGCGGATGAACGGCGCTTTCGTGAACTATGGGCAAACCATCGACTCGAAGAAGAAGACCCTGTCCTGGAAAAGCTCCCGCGGTGAAAAAGTCAATGCCGAGTTGAGCTACAGCCGGCCCCAGCCAGACGTGTTGGTGCTCGACGGACAGGTCAACGGAAAGCACATGCATGCAATGCTCAAGAAGGAAGACCGTCCATTTCTTCTGAAAACGAACCGTTTCCGCTGGGCCCGTGATTGATGGAAAGATCAAATGCCCGAAGAAGTGACCCGGGTTCATATCAAGGAACTGGCCCGGGAATGCGGCTTCGAACTGGCCGGTGTCGCCGCGGCCGAGCCCTCCCCGGATGCCGAGCGGTACCAGAGCTGGGTGGCGCGAGGTCTGGCGGGCGAGATGGGATACCTGACGGATCGCCGTGCGGGCGTCCGCAATGATCCGCGGTTGCTGTTGCCCTCGGCCAAGTCGATTATCTGCGTTGGCAAACTGTACAACGGCCCTCAACCTTACTCGACCCAATTCACGCCGGACGAGCTGGGGTGGATTTCACGTTATGCCTGGGGCGGCGATTACCACGAAGTGCTGCGCCGGGGTCTGAAACGGCTGGCGAAGCGGCTCGGCCCGGAGCACGAGTACAAGATCTGCGTGGATACAGCGCCGCTGCTCGAGCGTTCCTATGCTCGGGCCGCCGGCCTGGGGTGGATTGGCAAGAACACCTGCCTGATCAATCAGCCGGCAGGCTCCTGGTTTTTCCTGGGGGAACTGCTGACCTCGCTCGCAATTCAGCCGGATTCGCCTTCCCCGGATCGTTGCGGGACCTGCCGGCGCTGTATCGAAGCTTGCCCGACTCAGGCGATCAGCCCGGACGGCTACGAGCTCGACGCCCGTTTGTGCATTTCGTACTTCACGATCGAACTGCGGGGCGCCGTTGCCGAGGAGCAGCGTTCGAGAACGGGAAATCACGTTTTCGGCTGCGACATTTGCCAGGATGTGTGCCCCTGGAACAGCCGCGCGCCGTTTACCCAGGACCCCGAGTTCGAACCCATTCACTTGGCTCCGCCTCTGGAGACACTGGCGGCTTTGACTGAACAGGAGTTCCGGGACGTATTCCGCGACAGCCCGGTGTTGCGTGCCAGGTATCGCGGCTTTTTGCGCAACGTGGCGATTGCGATGGGGAACAGCGGGCGGCAGGAGTTTCGCGAACCGCTCGAGAAGTTAGCGATCCATTCGGATCCGCTGGTCGGCGAGCATGCCAGATGGGCGCTAAAGCGGTTGGCTTACTCACGGGCCGGCAGTTAGCCCGGTTTCTTATAAGGACTACTCACCTCACATTTGAAGTGCCCGTTCGCCTCGCGTGGCACAGGCTTTCGAGCCTGTGTGGTTCTTCAGCCCACGTCAACAAAGTGCCACACAGCCAAGAATGGCTGTGCCACGCAGGAAGCATTACGGCTCGAGAATATCGCCCCAGATCACCTGGTAGGCCTCAATCTCGCCTTCCAGGTTTCTACCTGCCCGAATGAAAACGCGGGTGCTGACCTCCAGATTGTTGTGACCCAGCGCTTGTCCGCCGCTCAGGTACCGCGTATCCGGACGAAGCTGAATGGTCTTGTGCCCGTTGGTTCGCGTGCGCAGGACCAGCGCGTCCGGACTTACCCGTAGAACCACGCCGGCAAACGTCAGATCGCCACGCGGCGCAAACAACTCGGTTGGACCGCTGGATGTTCGCAAGCGCGGGCGCTGCCCGGCAACGGCGCGAGCCGGTGCGGCGTCGAGCACTTGAATGGTGCGCGCATAGCACAGACCCGTGCCGTCCTTGTGGTCGGCCAGAACCTCCACGCGATCGCCCTGCTGCATCGCGGCGACCGTGATTCGCTGGTTGGCGCGCTCGAAATACGTTTTGGCGTCAAAGGAGCACTGGAATACGCGGTTATCCGTGTTCCGGAACATCACTTCTCCGCCGCGCGCGCTCCCGGCCCAGGCCACCAGATCGCCGCGCAAAAATCCGATAGGCGCGTTTTCCTGAGCAAGCGCCGCGGCGGCCGACACGATGAGCAACCAGGCGCACTTCAAAACACGATTCCAGCGCATACAGATACCACGAGTATAGACCCCGGATGTTACAATGAGGAACTTCGGTGGAATTGTGACAGGGACTGTTATCGACAACACGACAGCTTTGCTTCGACGCGCCGGGCGTTGGTATTTGCATTCCGGAATCCAACAACCGAACGGCGGAGTGGCCCGCTATTATCGATCCGACTTGCATAAGAGCGCGCTAGTCTCGACCGAAATCACTGGATACGCCGCTAGTTTTCTGTTTTATCTCTACGACCAGACGGGCGCGGCTGAGTATCTGGACGGCGGTCTGCGCGCCGCACATTTCCTCACGCGCACCGCATGGGACGGCACGCTCGAATTATTTCCGTTCGAGCATTCCGCAAACAACTCCGATTCCGATGGGCTGGCGTATTTCTTCGATTCCGGGATTATTGTACGGAGTTTACTGAGTGCCTGGCGATCCACCCGGCAAGTTGAGTTCTTAGACAAGGCCCTAACCGCCGGGAAGGGCATGCTGGTGCATTTCAATGGGCCGCAAGCGATCCATCCGATTCTGAATTTGCCAAGCCGCCAGCCAAGAAAATATGAGCCGCGCTGGTCGTCTAGCCCCGGATGCTACCAGTTGAAGTCGGCGATGGCCTGGTTTGACCTGTTTGAAGCTACGGGGGACCAGGAGATGCTGGCTGCTTACGACGCCGCCCTGGAGCAAGCTCTCGTAAGCGCCGACGGGTTTCTCGATTGCCAGACGGACCGGTCGAAGATCATGGACCGCCTGCACGCCTATCTATATTTTCTCGAGGGGATCTTACCGCGTGCTCAAGAAACGGCTTGCGCCGGCGCTCTCGAGAAGGGGATCGTGCGCGTGGCCGGGTACCTCCGCGAGATTGCGCCGTTGTTTGCACGTTCGGATGTTTACGCGCAATTGCTGCGCATTCGCCTCTTTGCGGACGAACTCGGCGCGACAAGGGTCGACGAGGCCGCAGCCGCGCAGGAAGCAGAAGCGGCGTCGTCGTTCCAACTCCACTCGCCGGACCCAGGCGTGGATGGCGGTTTTGGCTTCGGCACAAAGTTCGGTGAGCTGATGCCGTTCGTCAATCCTGTCTCAACCGCCTTCTGCGTGCAAGCCTTGACGATGTGGGAGCAATACCAGAACGGACAACTGAAAGCCGGCTACCGCGCGCTCGTATAAGCCGGCTTGAAACGAGCGGTCAAGGTTCTGTTCGCATCCGGGTCCGATGACCTGATCCCGACGGCCATCGAGCACATGCTCGCGCTTTTTCCCGATCTGCCCCTGGTAGTGGTTTCGGAATTCCCGCCGTCCCAGGATTGCCGGTGGATTCCCTACCATGTCCGGCGCACTTTTTGGGAGAATTGGGACCTGTGCCGGGCGAGCTTGAAGGACAACACCATCCGTCTGAGCGCGGTGATCCTGCAGCCGCGGATGCCCTATTGGCCGATGCGCGCGATCGCCTTCCTGCTTTCACCCTGGAATTTTCTGGCGTTCAACGAGGGGTACGGCCATTTCATGCTTCGGCCGCGGTCCGCCGGCACGATCTTACGGCACCTGCTGTGGCGCGCTCGAAATTGGTTCGTGTGGGAATTCTCACCGGGGGGCGCGATCTACACCTTTCTCTGGCGGCTGAGGCATCCGCGCGCATTCCGCCGCCCGCTGTTGGTTTGGGCCGCTAAGCTGGCCGGGCGAACGGTAGCGGCGCGTAAGCGGTCGGGCGAAGCCGGGCTGTTGCCGGGCCGCTCAGAGCAGCTTCCGCAAGGCATCTCGGTCATCATTCCGTCGAGAAACGGCAAAGAGTTGCTCGCCAGAATCTTACCAAAGGTTGTGAATCAGCTCGGCGATATACGGGAACGCTGCGCGGTGGAATTGATCATTGTCGACAACGGCTCGGAAGACGGAACAGCGGAGTTTGTGCAAAGCGAATATCCCGAAGCGGGCTGTATCGAGGTGATCGAGCCGCTGTCTTTCTCGAGAGCCGTGAACGCCGGCCTTGCGGCTGCCGCGCTCTCGCACGTTTGCTTGCTCAACAACGACATGTTGATCGGCCCTCACTTTTTCGAGTCACTGGCCGACCCTTTCGCCCGGGTCCCCGATCTTTTCTGCTCAACCGCACAGATCTTTTTGCCGGAAGGAGCGGCGCGCCAAGAGACCGGCAAAGCAGTGATGCCGCCCCTGCCGGCACGCTCGGCCCGCGATTTTCCGGTGCGTTGCGATCTGCCGGTTCCGGGCGAGGACCTCACCTATGTTCTGTATGGGAGCGGCGGGTGCTCCCTGTTCGATACAAACAAGCTGCGGCAACTACACGGGCTGGACACGATCTACGAGCCTGCTTACGTGGAAGATCTCGACGTGGGAGTTCGCGCCTGGTTGCAAGGCTGGCCCACGGTGTTCGCGTCCAACGCCGGAGTTCTGCACTGGCATCGCACCACCACGTCACGCTACTACACCCCTGAAGACCTGGACCGGATTCTGGAGTTGAACTATCTTCGATTTCTGGTCAGGACTGTTGCAGACTCGCGAACGTTTCATCGGATGTGGCAGGAATCGATCCGGCGGTTGAACCTGCTCGCGGCACGGCAGCTAGCGTACCCGGCCGCGCTTGAGACATTGCGGCTCGCCCGGCGGGCACCCTCGTGGCTTCATCCGGGGCCCTCGCCCGCCGTACCGGATGACTTCGTCTTTGCCATCGGAAGCGGGTCGGTCGCGGTGTTCCCTGGACTCCACCCGCGCGGGAATCCTGTCGTCCTGATCGTCAGTCCGTATGTCCCGTTCCCGTTATCCCACGGTGGCGCGGTACGCATGTACAACCTGATGAGCCGGGCCGCCTCCGATTTCGACCAGGTACTCGTCACTTTTGCGGATGAGCTGAACCCGGTTCCGGACGAAGTCCTGGCCATGTGCACGGAAGTGGTCCTGGTGAAACGCTTCGGGAGCCATGCGCGGCCCTCCACCGCGCGTCCGGAGATTGTCGAAGAGTTTGACTCCGCTCCTTTCCATGCGGCGCTGCGGCAAACAACCCGAAAGTGGCGGCCCGTAATCGCTCAGCTAGAGTTCACTCAGATGGCCCAATACGCCGCGGATTGCGCGCCGGCCAAGACCATTCTGGTGGAGCACGACATTACGCTCGATCTGGTTCAGCAGTTACTGCGGCAGGGCGAAGATTGGGAGCTGCGGCGTCAATTGAAGCGCTGGATCCGCTTTGAGCAGGACGCCTGGCGCACCGTGGACCGCGTGATCACAATGTCGGAGAAAGATCGCAGGATGGTGAACGGCGATCGCGCAATCACGCTGGCGAATGGAGTGGATATCGAGCGTTTTCGGCCTAGCGGGTTGAATCCCGAGCCGTACCGGCTGCTGTTCATCGGGTCGTTCGCGCATCTGCCTAATGTGCTGGCTCTGGAGTTCTTTCTAACGAAGGTCTGGCCGGAACTGCAAGCTCTCCCCGTGAGATTGCATGTGATTGCAGGCTCACGGCCCGATTATTATCTCAATCACTACCGGGACCGGGTTCGTCTCGATCTCAATCGGCCGGCGATTGAAATCGAGGAGTTCGTTTCCGATGTCCGGCCGGCCTATGAGCGCGCCAGCATCGTGGTGGCGCCTCTGTTAGCATCGGCCGGCACCAACATAAAAATCATGGAAGCAATGGCGATGGGGAAGGCGATCGTCAGCACTGCCGCCGGAATCAATGGACTCGATCTGGAACCCGGCCGCGATCTGGTCGTGGAAGACCGTCCGGACGCAATGGCGCAGGCTATCATCGATCTGTTGAATAATCCCAAGAGGCGGCAATCAATCGAGCAGAACGCCCGGGAGAAAGTAGTTCGATTGTTCGACTGGGACGCAATTTCAGAACGCCAGGGATCGATTTACCGGGAGCTAATTATTGTCTGAGAACGTCACACTTCGCCCAATGAATGCGAAGACCAGGAGCCTCAGGGCAGTCAACCAACCGCCCAGACTAAAGATAGATGGCAGATACATACCGATGATTAGTCCCGAACCGCCTAGCAATGCCGCTAGCACACCGAATTGCCACATTCCATACAGGAAAATAAACGGCAAGTAGTGCGAGCCGACGGCAACCATGAACGCGGGATAGAACCAGTTCTGGCGATAGGCGGTGGCCGCGAATACAAGCGGGAAATTAAGCGGGAGAACGAACGCTACCTGCATGGCAAGGGCGTTCATCGGGTGCCCTTTTGGCAGGGAGGCCGGCCGTCCCATCAGCCGCAAAAGCAATTGGGTCAAAGGGAAGATGAATATGCCGCCCACTACCAGCACCCCCATCGCGGTCCTGGAAGAGTGCCACGTGGCCGTGGCGGCTGAGAGAAACCATACCCCACTGGTAACCAGCTGACCTGCAAATCCACCCAGGAAAACCGTTCGTACATCCCGCTGCGCATCAATGATTTTCACAGTGGCCGTATCCTATCTCAGTTCACTCTTATGACGTTTGGCCCCACGGAGTGCGTGGCCAGGGCAGCATAATCTTTGCTGGAGAACGTGAGCGAATGGCATGCTTCTCAGAAACCCCGGGCTAAGTGGTTGATTCGAGTGGCGCAGGCCTTCAGCCTGCGCTTCAGAAGGCGGGCTGAAGCCCACCCCACTCACAATTTCCGATACTTGTGACGGCCCCCGTCGCTCCCGCTAAAAGCGGCTGCTTCGCGAGCTTCAAACCGGCAGCCTGACGCAGAAGCGCGCGCCTGCTTTGACGTCCTGGTCCAGCCATAGCTCTCCGCCATGATCGATTACCGTCTGGTGCGAAAGCGCCAGCCCCAACCCCAGCCCATTCTTCTTTCCTGAGCTGACAAACGGTTGAAAAAGCCGCGGCCGGATCTGAGCTGCGATACCAGGACCAGTGTCCGCTACCCGCACCACTACAGAGCCAGCCTCTTTCTCCGCCGAGATGCGCAGACATCCGCCGTCCGGCATTGCTTCGAGCGCATTGCCAATCAGGTTGAGGAACACGCGCTCCATGCGAGCCCGTTCGAGCGGCAATTCTAATTCTTCCGGCACTCGGATTTCGAGCGATACGCTCTGCAAAGCCGCGACTGGTGAATAGGATTCCGCCGCAGCCTCGATCACTTCGCGCAAACGGCAGGATTCCGGTGACCGTACCTTGCCGCGCGGAACATCGATCAATTCCTGGAGCAACTCCTGCACCCGCCGCGAAGAGCGATAGATATTGCGTGCCAACCGCTGGATCTGCGTGCCAGAAAGCTCGCCATCCACCAGCATCTCCGCGCCGCCGTAGATGGCCGCAAGCGGATTCCTCAGGTCGTGCACGATGGAAGTCGAGAGCCGCCCTATGGTGCTGATGCGTTCCTGGCGGATCAGATCTTCGCGCGCCTCTTGAATGGATCCGCTCATCGCGTTGAAGGCCTGGGCGAGGCGGCCCAGTTCATCCTGGCTTTTCACCGGTACGCGATAGTCATAGTTGCCGCGGGCAAGTTCCGATGCGCCCCGATCCAGCTCCCTCACCGGCTCCAGGATCCGGCGCGCTAAGAGCGACGTCAGCGCCAGACCGGCCAGGATTCCGATCAACCATATGAAAATGATGTCCCGCCGCAACATCGCGATCCGCTGCTGCGCCGCCGCGAACGATCTCCCGATCTGCAGTGTCCCGACCGGTTTGCCTTGTACGTCGAGCAGAGGAGTGGACAAAGCCATGTATTCCATGTTCCCGGCGGTCACGCGCGCTAAGCCATCCGATGTGGATCGCGATTGCGCTAAGGCCACGCTCTCGGCCTTGGCCAAGGTGGACGCGATCACTCGTCCATCACACAGAAATACGAAATCGCTCCCCCCGGTATCTTGTTTCAGGCGATTTGCCAGCGCGCCGTCTACGGCGTAGCCGGCAACCAGCACATTGAGGAGACCGGGACCATTGCCGGCTTCTACATAAACGGGCGTGACCACGATCTGATAGAGCCGGCCATCTTCGACCATGAATCCGGAGATTTGTTCAGGGAACCGGCGCGCGGCTGCCCGGACAACGGACATATCCTTCTTGAGCGCAGCGGCGGGGCCGCCCAGAGAGGCAATTACCGAGCCGCGTGGGTCAGTAACCAGAAAGATTGCCTGCTCGCGCGAGATTTTGCTCCAAAGCTCGCCCGCCGTGTCGCGAATCGTGGCCTGATCTCCCGTTGTGAATGCAGCGCGTACATCGGACATCCGGCTGAGCACCAGGCTGACCGAGGACAACATCTCGGCTCGCGAGCGCCACAGCGATTCGTAGGCGCGAAAGCTGGCCTTTACTTCATCTTCCAGGCTCAGAGAAGTGGTTCGGATCACGTGCTCCTGAACGATCCACCCGGTAAAAGCGAATAACAAAGTAATCGCGATCGAAGTAGACAGCAGGATTTTCCAGAGCAGCGAAAGATGCAAGAGGCGAAACATTATTTTGCGCGGCTTCCTGCCGCCCTTACTGCCGGATAGATTGTATGATCATCCGTTTCTTTTCGATAATCCCGCCCGTACTTATTCTTGTGCGGTATGGGTAGATATCCGCTCTCGGAAACCGGGATCGTGGGCAGCTCCAGATTGCTGGCCGGCACAGTGATCCGGCGCTCCAAACCGTTCAAAGTTGCGTCGCTGGCCCGCTCTTCGAATACATACATCACGTAATCGCCCGGAGGCACGTCCCGTATTTCGAATAGGCCGCCGCGGTTCGTGGTCTCGAAGTACGGGGTTGCCAGTACCACGATGACCGCGGACATCGAGGAGTGAATGTTGCAGAACACGCGAACGACGCCCTCTCGCGTGAAATGGACAGCACGCGTGCTGCCTGGCGGGTATAGGCCAACATCGAAAATCTGGCCACTGTAGCTTGAAAACGCGTTGTGGAAGATCGGATCCAAATTCGGGAAGGCCACGCGCGTGCCCACGGTAATGGCCAGGACGTGGGGAGTGAACGTTTTGTTCTTCTGAATCATGCGGGCCCGCGCGTTCCCCAGGCGCACTGGTACAGCGCCGTTGACGGGTTTTAAGGAGATGACGACGCCCGAAAAATCCATCTTCTTCCGCACGGCTGGATCGCGCGAATCTCGCAACTCCACTCGGCCGGAGACGGTAGCCGCCGTCATCTGGCAAACGATGAGGGGCAACGCGGTTAGGACGCTAAAAAAGGTACGCCAGGCCCAAGTCATAGTGGTTGTTAAGCCGGTTGCCGGAACCGAGATAGGTGGTGCGAACTTGCGAAGCCTCCAGACCCGCAAGCACGTTTTGTCCGATGCGATAAATCAGATTGGCGGCATATGCTCGATTGCGCGTGATTCCGCCGGACAGCAGGTCCGAAGCGCGGTCGCTCTCCTGCCCCGCATAGGTATTGAAGGACAGGCGCTGGGTTGCTATCCAGGAAAGCTGCGCCCAACCGCCCCAGGCACCCACCGGGATGGCGCGGTATCTGTTGATCACCGTGAATCCCTGCCGTAAACCTCCTACGCCTGCCGCATTCTCGCCGTTGAAGTACGTGCCGGAAAACTCAATCTTGGAAATCGGCTGAACTGACCAATCCAAAGTAAAGAGCTTGGACGGCAACGAGAGTCCCAGCACGTGAGTCTTGCTGATGTGGAAGCCGGGTGCAACTTCGATCTTTTTACCTTCGCCGAAGCCGTGCGACAGCTCGAATCTCCCCTCCAATCCGGGCCGGGATTGCGAAAGAGTACTCACGTATTCCGCCGGTGCATTCATATTCGGCTCGCTGGTCTCGTAGACTCCCACTTGACCGCGGAAGGTAGTCTGGCCGCCGAAAGCAAATCGCTGTTCAAAACGAACTTGCGGGCCCCATAGCCACAGGTTTCCGGCGCCGGTAAGAGGAGAAAAACCGACCTGTGCAAGAGAGTTGGGCTCGCGAGGGGCAATGATCGGTTTGTCCTGACCAAAAAGAATGCTCTGGTTTTTCCAATCGACGTCTATGGATGCGACGCGGAGACGCAGCAGGTGATTCAACGAGCTGCTCGATCCGCTGAAGAAATCCATATAAACGTCTCCGCTCACCTTGCCGCCGCCGGGGATTTCCGGGCCTTCAAACTTGAGTCCGAGCACGGTTTGGCGTAAGCTTGCGCCGCCACTGGCCGCTCCGCGCGTGAGCGACGCGACCAGCGGGTCCTGGTCATCGCCGCTTTGTCTGCCATTCAAAAACGCGTTGAACAGCAGCATTCCGGTGAGACTCACGGGCATGCGCTGCGACGCCTCCACTTTGGTCTGCGCCTGCTCTGCGATGCGGTGCTCGGCGGTGGCGACCCGCTCGTCGAGCGGTACGGCCGGGATGGCGGTGTCCTCCTTGGAACGCGCCGCGGCCAGCTCTTGCCGTAATGCCCGCACCTCCGCCGCCAGCCCGCGATTCTCTTGCTCAACCCGATCCAACCGCTCGAGGATCTGCTGAAACTCCGATTTGGTTTGCGCCGGCAACAGCACAGGAATCAGAAACAGGTAACAGAGCCGCTTATACATGGATCAGTTGCTCCAGTCTTGCGCGTACTTCAGCAGGCGAGTACGGCTTTGAAAAATAAGCATCCGCGCCGAGGCTCTGCAAGCGCCCTGGCGTAGCAGGGTCGCTATCACCGCTGATTACCAGGATGGGCAGACGTGTGAACCTCGGTTGAGATCGGATTCTTTGGATGAGCTCGAACCCATCCATCTTCGGTAGATGAATATCGGTGATCAGCGCCGAGATACCGCCCCCGAGCAGGAATTGCCAGGCTTCCTCCGCGCTCGTGGCCGATTGCACGATCAGATCGGGGAGCGTCAGAAGGGCGATCTCCAGGGTCGCCGCACAAAGATCGACGTCTTCGACGATTAGAATCGTGCGGGTCATCGGGAAATCAGGGAAGAAAGCGGTACCCCACCCCATGCACGGTGAGAAAGTGGCGGGGTGTGTTAGCGTCCGGCTCGAGTTTTTGACGAAGCCGGACCACATGAGCGTCCACTGTGCGGGTGTTTGGGAACGACTCGTAGCCCCACACGGAGTTTAGAATCATGTCGCGAGTGAGCGCTCGATCGGGGTTGTGCAGAAAGTAAGTTAGCAGGTTGTATTCGGCGCGAGTGAGCTTCAGATCTTCTCCGCGCCGCGAGACAACGCGCCTGGTCAGATCCACTTGCACGTCCGAAAACGCCAGGATCTTCGCGTCATCGGGACCAGTCCGCCGAAGCAGCGCGCGAATCCGGGCCAGCAGCTCGCGCGTTCCAAACGGCTTGACTACATAGTCGTCGGCTCCGATTTCGAGCAGCAGCACTTTGTCCAGTTCATCGCCGATAGCGCTGAGCACGATCAAAGGCGTCTTGACCCCTGCCGAGCGCAGTTGTTTGCAAACCTCCACTCCGCTCAGCCCCGGCATACGCAAATCCACCAGAATCAGGTTGGGGCGTGACGTGAGCGCATGGTCCAAGCCAGTCCGGCCATCGCCCGCCAGGATCGCTCGAAAACCTTCTTTTTCGAGCATGAGGCCGATGGTGTCGCGCAGGCTTTCGTCATCATCGATTACCAATACCGTTTGCATTACTGTGACTGCCGTGATTGTAGCGAAACGGCGCCGCTATTGAGAACGGATCGTCCCAGGAAGGCGAGTTTTTACGACAGTTTTACAAGTTTGCTACGACTGTGGGCTGCTCCCGCCGTAGCATCGAATGAAGGGGAGTTCAGAGGCTCGAGCCTATGATGCGGGTGGCGCGGACGGTCTTGCCGTCTGCGCTCCCCCAAGCTTTCGTGAGGCGGCCGGTGGAGGCTCGTGTTAGAGTTGCCGGGCTTCGCGCCGGAGACATTCGATCACCCACATCCGGACCAGCGTCGAAACTCCCACCGTCTTCCGGCGGGCCAGGCGCTCGATCATCTTCTTGGCGGCCGCTGGTAGACGAATGTTCAACTGCATCTCATTCGGCTGATCCCAATATTCGAGCAGCATCGAATCGAGAGATCCGTTCCGAGCCGGAGGATTAGGGGCTGGGGGCTGCGCGATCACACCGTTGCCCGGCTGTTGATCCAGGAAATCCCACAACTCCGAATCGCCGGGTGTTTTGATAGTTCTTGGCCCTTTGGCTGGTGTCCCACGGTTGGTCATATTGTTATACATAGCGTAGACCGGATTTTCCGGAACACCAAACGAGATGGGGCGAAAGCCGTAAAGAATGTGGCGAGGCGGAGCGTGCGCGAGGTTGAGCGCTATTTCGATACCAGGACGATTCCTTGTGAGGTGTACGCTGCCGGCGTTCGTAGCCCGTATGACCGCATTGACGAGGCGGAAGTTGTAATGGGTCCGATCAGGCGCTAGCCGGTTCGATCGCGACGGGCGTTACAGCCCCAATCTTTAAAGTTTCTCGAACTTCAATACAGTACCGTTCATGCAGTAGCGCAAGCCAGTCGGTTGCGGACCATCGTCAAAGACATGTCCCAGGTGAGCATCGCAGCGCCGGCATTTGATTTCCGTGCGGCTGCTACCAAAGCTACTGTCGGTAGCGGTCTCAACGTTTTGTTTGGCGATCGGTTCCCAAAAGCTCGGCCAGCCAGTGCCGGACTCAAATTTGGTTTCCGAGCTGAACAGCGCATTGTCACAACAGACGCAGCGATACAAGCCTTTCTCGTGATTGTCCCAATTTCTGCCCGTGAAGGCGCGCTCGGTGCCTGCCTTACGGGCTATATCAAATTCCTGGGGACTTAGCCGCGACTTCCACTCCGCATCGCTCAGAACGACTTTTTCCACTTTGACCACTCCTTCGTTTTTTCCGAGCCTGCTGAAACGAACAATTGAGACCTGCCCGGCTACGTGAGTACTTCCTGCCATCAAACGAAAGCCGCCTATCGAAATGGCCGCCCCGCATGCATTCATGAAACTTCTTCTCGTTGTGTTCATGTATTTCCTCTCTGTTGCTTGCTTTAAGGAGTTGCAGCGTGCATCGTGCTGCCCAACACTCGTCCCTGGCCTCGCTCCTGCACGAATGCCACTAGTCGTAAATCCTTGGCGCTAGTTCCACTGTTCAGCGGGAGAGACACCTCGCTGAGAAACGGGGTTCCCGGAACAATCTTGCCGACAGGCGTGAGGCTCCGAACCACCGCGACATGGTGGAGACGACGACCGCCATTCTCGCCATGCAGGACCTGGGAATCGGCTTCGTTCGCGGCCAAGGCGAGATACACTTCAGCCTTCCCTGTTTGTAGTGAGGCCGGGAGCGCGTCCACCTCAACGCGAACTCGTAAGGCGTTGCGGTCTTCCATTGCAAGGGGCACGATGCGAATCACGGCCTTTTCTGCCTTCGCGGCCTGAGCAATGGCCGCTCTTGCCCGCTTCGCATCGTTTCCAACAAATTCCACGGTTCCATCCACCACCATCTGAGGGGTGTAAACGCCGTCCAGGTGAAAGCGGCCCGCATAGGCATTCTGGCGCTCACTGAACCGGGGCGATGAGTAAGGGTCCTTCCAACCGAGCCGATTCCAATAGTCCACATGTTCGCTCAGGACCACCGTCTCCAATCCCAAGGAATTCGATCGATCCAGCGAACTGAGTAGCGCATCCGCCGGAGGACAACTGGAGCAGCCTTCTGAAGTAAACAGCTCCACCAGCACGGCCGATTGCACCGGTATCGCGGGCGCCGCCAAGATATTTGTCCCCAAGATAAGAAAAGCACCCGCGGCAGTGACCAGGCCGGCCGTTCTAATATTCAAATCCATTGTTTGCAAACGCCTCTACCCACTACTTCGCGTCAGGAGCGCGGAAAGTTACGCTTTTGGCCAGAACAGCCAGCCCCGCTCCGAGAAAGGCCGCGGTCAGAGCCGATCCGAAATGCCAGATCCCTCTGTGCGCGCGGTCTAAGAACGGGCAGGAGATCTCGAGTACCAGCAAACCCACCAGCCCGGAGAGAAACCCGGCCGCGGCTCCCTGCACAGGCGGAGATAGCCACGCACTTCGGCGTAAGATGAACGCGAAGAGCATTCCCGCAACTGCGGCAGACAACAGCCCGAGTCCCCAACATCGAAGACCCCTTGTAACGAAGTGCGCGTCTTGCAAGTGAGGAAACAACAGCATATAGGCAGCAAGAATCAGCACGCCCGCTCCACCGATCGCCAGCCAAGGAGAAACCGGCTGCCGCGCACCAGGCACCATTTGGCGAACCGCGACCAGCGCCAAGATGGCGATAGCGGCCGCGAGCAGCGGGAAAATGATAGCAGCCTGCCACAGCGCAAGCGCGTGCCATCCGGCCGGGCCGAGAACATATCCTCCGGCAGCCGCTCCGAGGCCGGCGAGAAGTAGAAGGTATGTAACCAGCACGCGATCTGACGCTAACGGAGGCACTGGCCTCAACTCGGCCAGAATACTTCGCGTTATCTGTCCTCTTAATTCCGCCGGAATCTCCAACGCCTCCAGAGGGGTGTCCCAAACATCCTGGAGACCACGGCACGCCACACAATTCCGCAAATGCTCTTGGGCGCTCTGAGGTAGAATTCGCCCGGGCGTAGCTGTCGCGTGGTCTCGAAGATTGTCCAGGTCGTTACAGGTCATAACGCTACCGGGCCCTGACCGGCTTTGGATGTCCGCTCCAGAATCTGACGTAGCTTCTGATAGGCACGGTGCGCCTTTTGCTTCACGGCTCCCACACTCGAGGCCGTAGCCCGCGCCACTTCTTCCAAGCTCATACCCGCCACCTTGAGCATCGTGACAACTTCGCGCTGCGGTTCCGGTAATGCAGCTATCAACACGTCGAAGCTTGGCAAGCTGCTGGTGGCGGAAGCGGATGGAACCGGCGGTTCCGGCAGCCTGTCCATGGCTTGCTCGCGCCAGGAGATTCGCTGCCGCCTGCGATACGCATCCACTCGAACGTGGCGCGCGATCGCATAAAGCCACGGCAAAACGGGCTCGCCCGAACGGTAGGTATGGCGGACCCTATGAACGCGGAGCCAAGTCTCCTGAAGGAGGTCCGCGGCCTCTTCCCGCTCGGAAGGCTGACGCAGAAAGAACCGGAAAAGTAACGGGCTCACCTTGTCAATCAACATACCCGCGGCTGTGGAGTCGGCCAGTTGATAGAGCGCCATCAGGCGATCCAACTCGCGGTGGGAATCGGACTCGCCAACAGCCTCGGGTTGCGCATTGTTCACTGCTTCCTACCTGTCATTCGCTCACGGAGCCCTGGAAGTTACGTTGTATCACTATTCCGATTCCCGCGTCTCATCGACGGAGAGTTTCCACTCTACCGCTCAATGGACATTTTGCTATCGCGCATCCGCCTGGTCAAGTACTTTCAACTGAAAAACGCCGCGAGGGCGTAACTATTCGCAACAATCCTGCGAATACCGTAGTGCAAGCCCCTTTACGATGCGGAGAAGCCATTGATCGAGACAAAAGAAAACGCCGGCGCGGCAGGACCGATGTTCTTGTTGCGGACGGAAAGACTCCCTTCGGAGTTGCGGGCGGCTGTCGTCCATCGTGAGCTGGTTTCCGGACAGGTCCTATATCATCGAAACGACGACGCGGTCGCCGTTTTTGCCGTTGAGCGCGGAAGGCTTCAACTTATGTCGTATACCAGTGAAGGAAAACCGGTGCCCCTTTATGTGATCCGAGGCGGCGAATGCGTATCGGAGGCGGCGCTGTTTGCCGAGACGTACTGCGGAGACGTGGTCGCCGAAGTACCTTCCAGGGTAGCTATGTTTCCCAAATCCACGCTTCTTTCAGCCTTCCATGACCATCCTGCCATGGCAAATGAGTTCATGGCCTTGCTGACAAAGCGGTTCAACATGCTCCGCATTCGTCTTGAATTGCGCAACCTGCATTCCGCCCGCGAGCGCATTCTTCAATATCTGATGGTCACCGCCGGGCCAGGCCAGACTAGCATCGCTCTGGATCGCCCCTTGAAAAGCATCGCGGACGACCTTGGGTTGACGCATGAGTGCTTCTATCGCACCTTTGCCCAACTGGCGAAGGAGGGGGCGGTTGTCCGCCGAAGCGGGTCGATTACCTTCCGGGTACCGAGCCTACGTGATCCAGATCATAGGAGTTCTAAAAGATCGGGTGTATTCAAAAGAGGGGACAAAGGGTACACCGTAGCGCACGCGAGCGAAATCGAAACTGAAAATGAACAACGATAGCCCTGCTGTAGCAGAGATTCTTGAAAGAACGGGCGAGCGGGTGATCCGCTATGGCCTCGTCTTGGTGATCTTTTGGATTGGGTGCCTGAAGTTTACGGACTACGAATCGAAGGGTGTTTTTGCCCATGCCTCAAACAGCCCATTGCTGTCGTGGGCTTATCAATTCCTCGATGTCCGCAATTTTTCCCGCGCGCTAGGAACTATTGAAATCACCTTGGCTGTGTTGATCGCGACGCGGCCTCTCTGGCCGAAAGTCTCCGCCATTGGCAGCCTGGGTGCGATCGCGATGTTTCTAACGACCTTGAGTTTCCTCTTGACGACGCCGGGGGTGTGGCAGCCTGAATATGGTTTCCCCTCTCTTTCAGGCGCACCCGGACAGTTTCTGGTGAAAGATGTGGTCTTGCTTGGCGCGGCAATTTGGACGGCGGGCGAAGCGTTGCTTGCCGCGCCGGATACAGATCGATCCGCAAGCATGCAGAGAAGCGGATCGAGCCGCAACAGAGCAGCCTGATGCGCGCTCATGGGTTCAGGTTGGCAAAACGAGCACGAAGAACAAAGAAGGACAAAAAAGGAGAACGAATACAATGCGTAAACAGATACAGACAGTTTTAGCCGCTGCCGGATTGCTTGGCGGTCTGGCGGTCAGCTCGGCACTTGCTCAAACAAGTAACGACAAGAAGATGTCCGACGACAAGATGTCAGACAGCAAGATGTCCGGCGGCAAAATGTCGCACCAGCAAATGATGGACAAGATGAATACCATGTCCGCCGATGACAAGGCAGCCATGTTCGACAAGATGACAGAGAAGGACAAGATGTCCGCGATGAAAATGGGCGGGCATGATATGGGCAAGATGTCGCACCAGGAAATGATGGACATGATGGGCAAGATGTCGAACCAGGAGAAGGCCGATATGTTCGAGAAGATGCCCATGGAAAAAAAGATGGCCATGATGAAGGGTGGCTCCATGATGCACAAAGGCAAAAAGATGGACAAAATGGACAAGATGGACAAGTAGTTTAAACCTCCACCACGGCCTGAAAGGGCCTTAACTCCTCCTACCAATGTGCGCGACTCAGAATCGCGCACACTTTTTCCATCCTTTACCGGAGCCGCGACCGCCAGTGAGCAGCCCTGTATAACCACGGTTGTCAACAAAGAAACCATTACAAGAGAAGCCATGAGAACTGTCATCCTTGCAGCTAAGTACCGGAAGAGGGTCATCTGGGTAGCCGGAGCGGCCGCCATTTTTGTCCTTTCCTGGACCACCTACTCTGGCGCTTTTGCCCAAACATCCGGACCGCCCAGGACTGCTATCGGCGATAGTGAAGTAGCCGCCAATTCAACAGCATGTCCCGATTAATTCATGACAAAACTACAAGAGAAGCACCCGCTCGCCATCCGTTGGTTCCACTGGATCAGCTTCCCGCTCCTGTTCCTGATGATCTGGAGTGGCCTGATGATTTACTGGGCCAATGACGTCTATCGTGTCGGCCTGGGTGGGACAACGCTCCTTCACTTTTTCCCCGATTGGTTTTACAAACTCTTTGCATTACCTCAAAATTTGGCGCCCGGCATGGCGTTGCACTTTTTCTTCATGTGGTTCTTCGCCGTGAATGGAATCGTTTATGTTTGCTACTTGCTGCTTTCGGGTGAGTGGCGTTACCTGTTGCCGGACCGCCAGTCGTTCCGCGATGCGATTCTAGTTACCTTGCACGATCTCCACCTGAGGAAAGACTGTCCTCCCCAGAGTAAATATAACGGAGCGCAAAGGATTGCTTACACCGGAGTTGTTCTGATGGGAGCGGTCAGCCTGATTACCGGAGCGGCCATCTACAAGCCGGTCCAGTTAGTGTGGCTCACCCAGCTTCTGGGCGGTTATGACTGGGCCCGCTGGGAACATTTTTGGCTTATGATTGGCTTCGTATTGTTTTTTGCGATTCACGTCATTCAAGTCCTCAAAGCCGGGTGGAACAACTTCCGTTCGATGGTCGCCGGCTACGAGGTTGTTCCGGTCGAGGAGCCTTCCCGTGAACGACCGTAAGAAAACGCCCGAGCAGGAATTGGCCGTACACACGCGGCGGGCATTCTTGACCATGGGCGTTGCCGCCGCCGCAGGCTACGGGAGCTGGCGTTGGCTGCGCTCACGGCCGGAAGTAGAGGGATTGGCTCAGCCGTTCCGGCGGATGCTCCACTTCAACGAGACCGTTGCCCGCGCCTACGGCCAGAGCCGGCTTGCACCGGTCTTTCCACCCGGCAGCATTCAAAAAATCCGAGTGAATGGCGATATCGGGCTGGGGGACGCGTTCGATCCGGGAAAGTGGCATCTAACCATAAAACCCTTGACCGGCGCCGGCCAAATTCGGCGCGTGACTGTCGCCGATATTCAGGCTTTACCCAAGGTGGAGCACATTACGCAGCTGAAGTGTATCGAGGGCTGGAGCGTGGTAACGCACTGGACAGGAGCGCGGTTTTCCGATTTCACGGCCAAATTCGCGCCGGAATCCGTTCACGCGCCGTATGTCAGTATGCAGACGCCGGATGAAGAATACTTCGTTGGGCTCGATATGCCCAGCGCCCTGCATCCGCAAACGCTTCTATGCTATGAAATGAACGGCGCGCCTCTTGCGATGGAGAACGGCGCGCCGCTTCGCCTGGCCATTCCCGTAAAGTACGGTATTAAGAACATCAAACGGATCAGCACCATTACTTATACTCAACAGCGTCCTGACGATTACTGGGCTCAAGAGGGCTACGACTGGTATGCCGGTCTGTGAAACCAGGAGTGGCAACGCTGATACGGTGCAAGCCTGTTGGCGTTAACAAGCCCTATTCTTTCGCCGCCCTGCCAACAGCATCGCAAGGCCAAGGCCTGTAACGCCCAGGCTGGCGGGCTCTGGTATCGCTTGTGGTATCGCCTTTACGAGAAAACTCCCCACGATCGGCGGCGGCTGTTGGTTAGGCATGAATTGAATCAGTTGTGGGATCACGCGGGCTCGGTCCTGCGGGGCCTGGCCTAAAGCCGCACTTTGGTCGTCCGCCCCGGCGACATTAACGAACCCGGCTGGCGTATTGGGTGAAATTGCGAAGCCGTAGAATCCTTCGGCGATGCTGGCCATGAAGCCCGGCACCGGTAGAGTGATTGGTCCCGGGATCGTCTGGCCGAGAAACGAGATCAGGGTCTTCACTCCAGCCTCGTTCCCGGTTGAAAACGCGCCGCTGAGGTCTGTGACTCCCGCATCGGCCGTCAACTGCAGGACTTCGGCGACGGTAGCGACCCGGAAGCCGTTCTGGGTCACAAAAGACGACGACAGAACCTGGTTGAACGTGAGGCCGAGTGTTGTGGATGGCGCCAGGAATTCAAGGTTCTGGTTCGGGTCGATGGTGAGATCGCCGGGCCGGTTGAAGGTTCCCACTATGAGCGTGCTACCAAAAGCCGGCCCCAGGATGAACGCAGCGATAGCCGCCGCGGTCAGAAGCCGTTGGTTGGATTTCATAAACATTCCTTTCTGAAGTGAGTATACTTGCACCTAAAAATAACCGGCATGACACAGATCATATGCCATGGTGATTCGCGCTTGCGATTACCGGAGCGATGCGATCCAGCAGGGGCCCGCGAGACGCCGGAGCTTCTTCTCGTGAACGACCCTGACCAGAAAACGTCGAAAGAGAAATGGCGATACACACCGGCGGGCGTTTTGACGCTGGGTGCCGCCGCCGCGGCGGACTATGGGGGATGGCACTGGCTGCCGACTGGCCCGGAAGTAGAGGCGCTGCCACAGCCAGGGCGCCGCTTCGCCTGGCCATTCCCGTAAAGTACGGTATTAAGAACATCAAACGGATCAGCGCCATTACTTATACTCAAGAGCGTCCTGACGATTACTGGGCTCAAGAGGGCTACGACTGGTACGCTGGTCTGTAAACAAGGTGAAGCCCGACGACGCAAGCGGTTTACAACCGGTCAACCAGCGCCCGTTCCGTATTTTGATCATTTCCGGATCGGAGCGCCGCCAATACAACTGTCCAGGGGTGGATTCCAAATCCCGCGCCCTGATGATGCGGATGGCCGGCCGGCTCCCGCCGGAGTGGGAAATCGACTTCGAGGATCTCGGCAATGTCTACGGCCGCGAGCGCATTCAGAGTTGCAATGCGTGTGTCTCGACGTCGATGGCGCTCTGTGTGTGGCCATGCAACTGTTACGCGAGCGGCAGCAAGGTAGAGCCCGATCTGATGTGGAATCTCGACCTCTATTCGCGTCTGGATCTCGCGGATGCATGGGCGATCGTCGGGCCCGTGAACTGGTACGGACCATCCAGCAATCTCAAGCTCATGTTCGACCGGCTGGTTTGCATGAATGGCGGAAATCCCAAAGAGGATCTGATCGATCACAAAGATCCCGAGAAGGCGATGGCGCTCGAACACTCGCCCGAGTGGGAAGAGCTCAGTCTCAATCACCTGGAAGGCCGCACCGCCGCTTTCTTCTGTTATGGCGATGGCGGTGGAGACGAGTTGGACGGCTCCGGACGTCCCAAAATTCTTGCGCACAAGCACTACTTTCCAGTCGATGAAGAGCCGTTTGACAATATGCGCGACAGCTACGCGCCGCTGGTTTGGCAGTGCCGCTACGGAGGCGTGGAAGTTCCGGACTCGCTCTGGACTTATGTCGAGTTCGGGCAAGGCAAGAAGTACAGCGATAACCAAGCGGAAGAAATGGCGCAAGACGCGGAAGTAATCCGGACATTCGACGAGTGGGTATCGCGATTTGCGGATTTTGTCCGGATCAAAGGCAAAGTCCAGCCGGGTAAGTATCGCGCTTACGGATATCGCGCGCCCGGCCATCTGATGAACGACGCTAAGCTCGCCTGGCGGGATTTGAGGATGCGGACGGGGCGGCCGCCGCGGGCGTCGTCGCCGGCCGCGCAGCAGGAATTGAATCTAAATCGCGACCGGACCCTCACGCCAAAAAAGGGTGAAGGTGAAAAATTGCGCGAATGATCCGAACTTTTGTTCGACTAAAAGTCGCCTGAAGAATGTGGCGCACGCACTCATGCGTGCAGCGTCCCCACTCCTGCGGACGCTCTTGTTCGACCGCGGCAAGGAATGTCCGCAAGAGTGTTTCCTGCCCGGCATCCGGGTAAGGACCGGATTGAAAACATCAGGGTATTTGTCTAAGTGCAACACAGGCAGGAATGCCTGTGCCACTCGGTGCAACAGGCGGATGCGGTGGATTTTCGAGGGTGCGGACTCGGCACGTTGAGAACGTGCGCTACATCGACGCGAGAAAATAGCGAGCATGACGCAGATCATATGTCTGGGCGGATTGAACAGGGTATGTTGATGGAACAGAATAAATGACGATCAAACAAAACGAGTCTCCATTCGTTGCGGGGTATGGCGGGAAGGACCTGCCCCTGGCGGGCTATGCGGGGTTGATGGGCGTTTACACGGCTGGATTCGCGGCGTTTCTGCTGGCAGCAAAGAGCCGCCGCCGTGATTTGCCGGAACGGATTGGCCTGGGGGATTTGCTGCTCCTCGGCGTGGGCACGTTCAAGCTCAGCCGGATCATCACCAAAGATCGGGTGACGAGCCCATTCCGTGCGCCGTTCGCTACTTATGAGGGACCGGGGGACACCAACGAGTTAAAAGAGAAACCGCGCGGTGAGGGAATGCAGCGCGCCGCCGGAGATCTGCTCACTTGCCCGTGGTGCGTGGGACCATGGGCTGCCGCGGCGCTAGCCTATGGATTCGTGCTCGCGCCGCGTGCCACCCGTCTTGCGGCCGGTATTCTGTCCGCCACGGCCATTTCCGACGCGTTGCACCTGGGACACGATGCCCTCGTGAAAGCGACCAAGTAGCATGCCCTCGGAGAGAAAAGGGGAGAACCACGCGCCAGGAAGTCCTTCCGCCTTCCTGTTTGCCACTGGAATCGAGTGTAGTTATCCCGTTATCGGTGATGGCTCGAATCGGGTCGATGAGCTGGAATCCACTCGGCACTATCAGTACTGGCGCGAAGACCTCCGCCTGACCGGCGAGCTTGGGATTCGCGTGCTTCGCTACGGCGTTCCTTACTACAAAGTAAACACCAGGCCGGATGTGTACGATTGGTCGTTCCTGGATGAGGTTCTCCGGGAGATGGAGCGCCTTGGCATTGAACCGATTCTGGACTTATGTCACTTCGGCATGCCATCCTGGCTTGGCAATTCATTCCAAAATCCGGATTTTCCAAACGCGTTCGCAGCTTACGCTCGTGCCGTCGCTCAGCGCTATCCGTGGATCAGACTCTACACGCCTGTGAATGAAATGTATATTTGCGCTAAATTCAGCGCGCAGCTAGGCTGGTGGAACGAGCGGGAAAAAAGCGACCGCGCGTACCTTACCGCCACGCGTAATCTGGCGAAGGCCAGCCGCTTCGCGATGCGCGAGATCATGACGGTAACGCCTCAAGCCGTCTTTATCCAAAGCGAAGCAAGCGAGCAGACCCACACCGTCTGCGGCTGTGAAGGCAACCGGAAGCGGGTGGATTGGAATAACCAGCTTCGTTTTCTGGCTTTGGACTTACTCTATGGGCATGAGGTCCGGGCCGACGTGCATGCCTGGCTGCTGAATAACGGGATGACACAGGAGGAGTATGGCTGGTTCATGAGCGACGGTCTAACGTCCCGTTGCGTGATGGGCAACGACTATTACGCGGGGAATGAACGCATTTTGCAGCACGATGGATCGGTCTCGCAGCAGGGAGAGGTGTTCGGCTGGTATCTGGTTACGCGCCAATATTACGACCGGTATCGCAAGCCGATCATGCACACCGAGACCAATAATAGCGGCGCGGGAGATGCAGTCGAGTGGCTGTGGAAACAGTGGCAGAACATTCTGTTTATGAGAGCCAAAGGTGTTCCAGTGCTCGGCTTTACCTGGTTCAGCCTCACCGATCAGGTCGACTGGGACACGCAGTTACGGGAACCGAACGGAACTGTTAACCCCTGGGGCCTTTACGATCTGGATCGCAAGATCCGGCCGGTCGGGGGGGCCTACCGCAATCTGATTCAAGAGTTCAGTTGGCTTCCGGTCGTGCCCAATGGCGATTTCTTCGACGTCACCTAACCGCCAACCGGGCAAACCACGATGCCAAATCAACCGAACCAGCGCTTCCGGGCCGAGCCTTCCGATGAAGATCGGCCGGGCGAACGTTTCTTCGAACAAACCGCCGGCCAGCCGGTCCCGGCACAGGCGAAAATTGCACGCGCAACCGTAGCGATCGCTCGCACTCAGGAACGTTATCGGGATCTCAAGACCATTTATGCGATTACAAAGGAGGCAATCGATCATCTTGGCGGGATCGCGGCCTTCGTGCAGCCCGGACAATCCGTTCTAATCAAGCCAAACCAGACCGGCGCCTTCCTGGCAGACGAAGGGATGACAACCGATCCTCGCCTGGTCGCCGCGCTGGTCCGCCTTTGCCGGGAAGCAGGAGCGCGTCGGGTCAGCATAGCCGAAGGCTCGGGGATGGACGACACGATGGTTGTGATGCGGGTCACCGGCATGACCGCCGCGGCGCGGGCAGCGGGGGCCGAAGTTATTTCTTTCGACGATTGCCAATACCGCGAAGTAGAAATTCCGCAAGGCAAAGCGATCCGGAGAATCGCGCTTCCCGTTCCCCTGCTCGACGCCGACGTGATCATCAACGCCTGCAAAGGCAAGACGCACCACATGGACCCAATCACCGGGGCTTTGAAGAACTGGGTGGGGGTGATTGGCTTGAACCGCGGACGCCAGCAGCACCATGACGCTCATTGCTTTGCAGAGTACGTGGACATCATGTCCGTTGAACTAAGCCGCAAGCGGCAGTTGTGAGGATCTCGTCTTCGCATTGTTGTGCGGCATGAGCCCGGCGTCCTTCTTGCGCCGGCCCATCGCGCTTCCTTTTGATCGCAAAATCTGATCTCGTC
>JBPCOQ010000150.1:0-4563 GCA_051000095.1 Bryobacteraceae bacterium
AGGCTCAAAGCTTCTGCTGCTTGCATGCTGACGATCAACTCCCAGCATGCCGAACCGCCCCTCCAGGCTCATCTTGTATGAGAAACTCGCTCCCGCTCCAGGCTCATCTTGTATGAGACAAGACTTATGCTGGCGCTTTGCTCGAAGTTCTGGTACGCTCCAACATGGGCCGCGCAGTTGGCCAGGATTCCTGGATTGACATAACCGTACCGGCATCTGTCGTGATAGAGGAGGTGTGGGCGCAAGAGATTCCCGGCTGGGCAGACCCCAATCGAATTGTCAGCCGCGAGTATGGGAACCGGTGGTTTGAGGAGCGGCGGACGGCTGTCCTCATCATTCCTTCCTTGGTCACGCAGGGCATCGAACGAAACATTCTGATCAATCAGGATCATTTGCAGTTTGGCGATATTTCACCTGGCGTGGTTCGGTCCGTGAATTGGGATGAGCGTTTATTCAAACGATGATTTATCCCACCCGGCGAATCCTGTACCTGTGCCTGGCTCTTACCGTCCCCGCCGCGGCAGACGACTGGCCCATGTACCTGCACGATCTCGCGCATTCCAGTCTCAATTCCAATGAATCCGGCATCGGTCTTGACAACGCCGGCCAACTGTGGCCGCTGTGGACGCTGTCGCTTGGTCATACCATTTCGGCGGCCCCGACGGTGGTGAACGGCGTTCTGTATTTCGGCGATTGGAGCGGCTACTTCTACGCCGTGAACGCTTCTGACGGAAGCATCCGGTGGCAGCAGTATGTTGGCAAGGCGGCAGACCCGGAGAGTGCCACCTGTCAACCTGCGATTGGCATCAGCTCACAGGCCACGGTGATCGGCAGCACCGTTTATGTGGGCGGTGGAGACTCCGCTGTATACGCTTTGGACATTACCTCCGGCAACATCAACTGGCGTGTCCCTTTGGCCGATCCCGCTTCCGGAGCTTATCTGTGGTCCTCCATTGTGCCGTCGGGGAACTCGTTATATGTGGGTATCTCTTCACTCGGCGATTGTCCGTTGACACAGGGCGCAGTGGTGCGGCTGGACTTGGCGAATCCGAACCAGCCGGTAATCCGTTATCTTTCCGCTGTTGATGATCCCGGCGGAGGGGTTTGGTCGACTCCGGCCATTGATGAATCCACTCACACGGTATTCGTCACCACTGGAACCGGTACTCAGGATCCCGGCTCGGGCGCCTGGGGCTCGGCTTTCCTTGCACTGGATGCCACAACGCTGGAGATCAAGTCTTATTTTCTACTCCCCACGTATCTGCCCGATGTCGATATCGAATGGGGCTCGTCGCCCACTCTACTCGAAGCCGCGGATGGCACGCCGTTGGTAGCCGCCACGGGTAAGGATGGCATTCTGTACGTGCTCAATCGCGCTGACATGTCGCTTGCCTGGGCTGCGCCGCTAGCACTGGGTTGCGTGGCGCCGGAGCAAGGCTGCGGCTCCATCTCGACGCCCGCTTTCGATGGGCAACTTCTTTTTGTGGGAGCGGGCGTGGTCGATCCGGAAGGCTTCGACAACGGTTCTTTGTACGCCATCGGCCCATCCACAGGGCAGACGCTATGGATGCACACCTTCGCTGCGCCGGTGCTTGCGCCTGTGACAATTGCGAATGGCGTCTTGTACGTTGCGACCACTGCCGGAGCGTTTGCTTACAACGCACAGACTGGCGATTTGCTGTGGAGTGACGACGGCTATGGGGGGCTGTACAGCCAGCCTGTGGTGGTGAATGGGACTTTGTACACCAGCTATGTCAACGGTGATGTGATTGCTTGGACGCCGCCCTCAGTTTAAAAATGCCCGCTGAACGAACGAGGCTGGAGCAGGCGCAGAGGCGCGAGAAGCACTGGAAGCGATGGGGCCCTTACCTGGCGGAAAGATCCTGGGGCAATCCACGCGAGGATTATAGCCGTGACGGGAATGCCTGGGAGTCCTTCACGCACGATCACGCCAGGTCGCGCGTGTATCGCTGGACCGAAGACGGGATCTGTGGCATCTGCGACAACCACCAGCGGCTGTGTTTAGCTTTTGCTTTCTGGAACGGCCGCGACCCGATTTTGAAGGAGCGTTTGTTCGGGTTGAGCGGGCCTGAGGGCAACCACGGCGAGGACGTCAAGGAATATTATTACTACCTGGATTCGACCCCGACGCATTCCTACATGAAGGCGTTGTACAAATATCCGCAGAACGAGTATCCATATACACAACTCACCGAAAGCAGCTCAAACCACAGCCGGCAGCAGCCGGAATATGAGCTGATCGACACCGGTATCTTCGACCAGGACCGCTACTTCGATATCTTCGCCGAATATGCGAAGGCTGATGTTGACGATATTCTGATCCGCGCAACGGTGGTCAATCGCGGGCCGGAAAGGGCCACTCTTCATTTCCTGCCCACACTTTGGTTCCGCAACACCTGGGCATGGGGATACGGAACTCCGAAGCCCGAGATGAAGAGAGGCGATGGATCTTCGATCGCGATTTCCGAGGAGTCGATGGGATCGTTCCAGGCTTGGTTTGAAGGCGAGCCGGAGCTTTTGTTCACGGATAACGAGACCAATTCCGAGCGATTCTGGAAACGCGAGAGCAACGGCGGATTTTACAAAGATGGCTTTCACGAACGCATCATTCACGGGCGAAGGCAGGCCGTGAATCCAGAACAAAAGGGCACCAAGGCTTGCGCCTGGTATCAATTCGAGCTGCAACCGGGCGAATCGCGAGTATTGCACGCGCGGCTCTCGCCCGCGAATGCGACGGCCGCGGATTTCGACGCGATTTTCAAAAAGCGTATTCAGGAAGCCGACGAATTTTACAGCTTTGCGCCGGAGGGTCTCTCACCAGATGCCCGCAGCTTGCAGCGCCAGGCCTTTGCGGGACTGCTGTGGAGCAAGCAATATTATCACTTCGTGGTGCAGCAATGGCTGGACGGCGACCCGGCGTTCCCGCCGCCTCCGCCTGAGCGGAAACAGGGGCGTAACCGGAGCTGGCCGCACTTGTTCAGCGAGGACGTGCTCTCGATACCGGACAAATGGGAGTATCCGTGGTTTGCCGCCTGGGACCTGGCATTTCACATGATCCCGTTGGCGCTAGTCGACCCCGACTACGCCAAAGACCAGTTAGCCCGTTTCCTCCGTGAATGGTACATGTCGCCGGATGGCCAGTTGCCCGCCTACGAGTGGGAGTTCAGCGATGTGAATCCGCCAGTGCATTCCTGGGCGTGCTGGCGCGTATTCAAGATCGACTGGAAACTGCGCGGCAAGCCCGACTTCGAGTTTCTGGAATCGGTGTTCCACAAACTGCTGATGAACTTCACCTGGTGGGTAAACAGGAAAGACTCTCAGGGCAACAATATTTTTGAAGGCGGGTTCCTGGGGCTCGATAATATCGGCGTGTTCGATCGTAGCAAGCCGCTGCCGACAGGCGGATACATTGAACAGGCGGACGGGACAGCGTGGATGGCGATGTACTGTCTTACGATGCTGCGGATTGCGATGGAACTGACGCCTCACGATCGATCGTACGAGGACATCGCGAGCAAGTTTTTCGAGCATTTCCTGTTCATCGCGGCGGCAGTGAATCGCGACGACCAGGACGGCCTGTGGGATGAGACGGACGGTTTCTACTACGACTGGCTCAAACTGCCCGGCGGGAACGAGATGCCGCTGCGAGTGCGTTCGCTGGTTGGGTTGATTCCGCTCTTCGCGGTGGCAACGATAGAGCAGGAAGAGATCGACAGGATGCCCGGGTTCAAGCGGCGAATGCGCTGGTTTATCGAGAACCGGCAAGATTTATGCGGCAACATCGCTTCAATCACGCGGCAAGGCAAAGGTGAAAGACGGCTGCTATCAGTGGTGCAGCGCCCCAAGCTGATTCGCTTGCTGGCGCGAATGTTGGATGAAACTGAGTTTCTCTCGCCGCACGGCATTCGGTCAGTTTCGCGGTTTCATCACGAGCACCCGTTTGTGTTGAACGTGGACGGGCAGGATTATGGGGTGGCCTATGAGCCAGCAGAATCGACCTCCGGACTGTTCGGCGGCAATTCGAACTGGCGTGGCCCGGTGTGGTTTCCTCCGAACTACCTGCTGATTGAGTCGCTGCAGCGCTTCCATCACTACTTTGGCGACGATCTGACTGTGGAGTGCCCGTCCAGTTCGGGCCGGCAGATGAATCTGGGGCAGGTCGCGGCTGAGCTGTCCCGCCGTCTGTCGCGCATCTTTCTATGCGATGCGGACAGGCGCCGGCCCGTGTTTGGAGGAGCGGAAAAGTTCCAGACCGATCCGCATTTCCGAGATTATATTTTGTTCTACGAATATTTCCACGGCGATAACGGAGCGGGTTTGGGGGCGAGCCATCAGACCGGGTGGACGGCGCTGGTCGCCAAGCTGCTGCAGCAAACGCCGGACATGCTTTAGAGTGGCGCAGGCCTTCAGCCTGCGTCTGGACTTTGGCTTTTCACTAGATAAAAACCATTTTTGATGCTTCATGTTGCAATCAGGCGTGCCTTGTGGTATCTAGTTGTATAACTAGATACAATAAAGGAGCGTAGCCGCCCATGGGATTCC
>JBPCOQ010000152.1:0-35784 GCA_051000095.1 Bryobacteraceae bacterium
GTGGGGGCTTGCGCGCCCCCCCTTGGTCTGCGCCCCGCCGCCCCCCCGCCCCCCAGGGTAGGCATATCCTGGCTGCTTCCCCGTGCCAGCGGCAACCAACGGGGAGACCGGTTGCAAGCGTCAGTCAACCCAGTTACGAAATCCGAACAGGTGGTAAAGCGTTGCCGCGGATCTTTTGCGAGCGCTTTTGTAAACACCGCTTCCACGCCGGGGTCGAGCGACGGATTCAGCCGTTGGGGTGGAACGGGATCCTCGCGAACAATCTTGTAAAGCAGCGTCGGCAGATATTCGCCGGCAAACGGCTTCTCGCCCGTGAGCGCTTCATACGCAATCACGGCGAGCGAAAACTGATCGGCCCGGCCGTCCACCGCCAGCCCCTGCACCTGTTCGGGCGACATGTAGTTCGGCGTCCCCATCATGGTTCCGGCCTGGGTCATCTGGTGCGACAGTGTCTTGGCGACGCCGAAGTCTGTGATCTTGGCCTGCCCGTCATCGTGGATCATGATGTTGGACGGCTTGATGTCACGGTGGACAATCCCTTTGCGGTGCGCGTAATCGAGAGCGTTCGCGGTCTGCCGCAAGAAGTTGAAGATGGACTCCTTGTCCGGCGGCCCCGAGCTCAATAGTTTCTCGAGCGGAGGACCGTTGACCAGCTCCATGAAGATACAGGCGTTGCCGCTCTCTTCGGCGATGTCGTAGATGGTGACGATGTTGGGATGCGACAGAATGCCGGCGGACTGGGCCTCTCGAAACAGCCGTTCCCGCAAGCGCTCTCGCTCATCGGCGTCGGTCAAGTCGGTGAGACGGATGGTCTTGATGGCAATGACGCGCCCGATCGCCGGGTCCTGAGCGCGATAAACCACCCCCATGGCCCCACGCCCAATTTCTTCGAGGATCTGATACCGGCCGATATGATCCACGCGCTTGCGGCCATTTTACCGCAGGTGTACCGGTCATCGAGGCACTCCTTTGATCGGAGTGTGGACGAGACTGCAATGAAGTTTCCTTAAAGAGGCTGCCAAGCGATTCATACGGGTACAAAGCGAAGGTGGTGGGCGCGATTCGGGCGCCAAGATTACTCTTTCACGCCGACGGCAATGATCGAGTTGGGTTTCCATGGCAACAGCGCATCGATGCGGGGCCACAGCCAGACCAAGTGGTCGAAGATGTACAGTTGAAACCGGCTGAAGGTGCGTTTCTTCAAGATGCGTCCGTTCACAAACCAGGCTGGGCGGCTCACGCGGTTAAAACGAATCAGGCGTTCCGGGCGGAGCCCCGCGCCTTCCATCTTTTGGCGAAGCTCTGCCTCGGTGTAGCGGCGGCAGTGGCCTAACACTTCATCCAGCGGGCCATACACAGATGGGCCCTCCGGCACCAGGATGATGGCGCGCCCGCCTGGCACCAGGATTGAGTTGATATTAGCAAGGCCACCTGTGTCATCCACTACGTGCTCCAGCACGTTGGGACAAACCACGGCATCCATCGGCGGAATGCCCTCGAAATCGGACGGAGAGGACAAATCACAGAAGCGAATCTGCACATTCGGCCGATGCTGCAAACGCATTCTCAAGCGGGCCAGGTGCTCGGTGTCAATGTCGGAGGCGATGTAGCATGCACGCCCGCGAACCAGTTGCCGCGACAGGTTCCCGATGCCCGCTCCCATTTCCAGCACGCGCGGCCCGAGAAACGGCCGGATCGTGTCGGCCATCCAGCGGTTGAAGTTCGGCGTATTGGCAAGTATGTCGAGAATCTCCGGACCCGATTCGGTATAAATATCCCGGACCAGCCAGAAGCGCAGGATCACCAGCACCGCTTGTACCGCATCCTTTAAGCCGATCTTCTTGCCTTCCTCGTAAGTGCGGCCGTAATAGCTGATCGGAGTTTCATACATGCTGACTTGACGCTGGGCCAGCTTAATCGTGATCTCCGGCTCGATACCAAAGCGGTCGCATCGCAACGGAATGCTTTTTACCAGGGAGAGGCGAAAGGCTTTGTAGCAGGTCTCTACATCGGTGAGATTCAAGTCAGCGGCCATGTTGCACAGAGTTGTGAGAATTCGGTTGGCGAGCGAATGCCAGTAGTACAGAACCCGGCGCTCGCCTGAAACCAGAAAGCGGAAGCCGTACACCACATCGGCGCGGCGCGTCAATAGAGGATCCAGCAGCTTTGGGAAGTCGGACGGGCTGTATTCCAGGTCGGCATCTTGAATGATGGCAAACTCGCCCTGCGCGTTCGCGATTGCGGTTGGGATGGCCGCTCCTTTACCGCGATTCTTGGAGTGCTGGAGCAATCGCACGACGCCCGGATATTCAATTTCGAGGCGTTGCACGATTTCCCGCGAGTCATCCGTCGAGCCGTCATCGACGACAACGATTTCCAGATCTAGCCCAGGCGGGAGTGACGCCGCGACACCCGCCCAATCGAGACAGCGACAAACTCTTCCTCATTGAACAATGGCATGAGGACCGAAAGCTTGCGCGTGGAAACGGGCGAGCGCTCGGGCGGAGTGATCAACTCCTTATCTTAACGATAGGATCAGATGCCCGCATATTCGGTGCATAGCGCTGACCCCAGGATGCTATCGGGCAGCATGATCGAGAGTAGTAGTGATCGCCGTTCGGTTGCGGCATGGCCGCGACCAGGAACGCCAGAAACATGCCGGCCGGGACATCAGAGTTCTGTTGCGAGAGGTCAGCCGCGTGCTGCGCTCCAGCAGACTCTCCCGGTATGTGCTGGTTAGCCTTCGAGAAAGCGTCGATGTCGGCTGCGAAACTCAGGACGCTTGCGTAGCACACGGCGCGTTCCGGTTGGGCGGCCTTCAACGGATTGCGCGCTTTGCGATGAGGTCAGCCGAAAACTCAGACTTTCCCCAGCGCATAATCACGCGTGCCGATCACGGCGCCGTGTTCGGTCCGCGCATCTGACTTTAGATCGCGATGAATTACGCCTTGCGCATGGGCGAACACGGAGCAGCTCCGGCAAAGGCGGCCCGCGTATGGGCGTAATGGTCCGGCCGCTCGCCCTGCACGAACTTCATCGCGTAGTAGGCCCGGCGTCGTGCACGGGAACAACTCCGGGATGCTCCAGGTACGCCAGAATGCGGCGTCGGCTGCGATCGAATCGAGTTCTTCGATCATTTCGTACTTTGTGCCCGTTAGATCGGGATCTCCAGGAGCTGCTGGTGGGAGACCACCCGACCTGAAGCGAGTCCATGCTAAACCTCGATTGGCGGTGTCGTCTGATAAATCGCGGCGCGGCTGTCCGGAAAATACACTCAAGCGCCAATATACTTCGCGTACAAGCTACGTGCAATCCCCGTATCGGTAGTGCCCTTCACAATGACGCGGCCATCCGGAAAAACCGTGAGGAGGTACGGAGGCGTCTCGAACCGCAACGCGAATTCGTTAAACCGCACACTGCCTGCTCCCGCCAGCCGTTCGGCGAGTTCGGCCAATGGCAGCGTGCGGGCATGCTCGTGGATCTGCACTGCATTGCGCCCGCACAGGCTGATCGGTACACGCCGCGGGCCGTTCAGATGCGGGAACTCGCGCCGGCCACATGCCGGGCAGGATGGATCGAGCTCGGGTTGCCGGACCTGACGCATTTCTCCGGTCCATACGTCAACTGTGCTCAGTTTTCCAGTGGTCTCGCCGGTGCTCAGAAACCGCAAAGCCTCCGCCACCTGTAGACTCGCGATCACCGCCGTGATCGAGCCCAGCACGCCCGCCGTTTCGCAGGTTGGTTGCGGGCCGGACGGCGGTTCCGGATACACGCACTTCAGGCAAGCCGAGCGGTTCGGCAGGACGGCCATGCACAGGCCGTAGCTTCCCACGGCAGCGCCATAGATCCAGGGCACGTGAAAGCTCACGGCGAAGTCGTTGATGAGGTAGCGCGTCTCAAAATTGTCCGTGCCGTCCAGGATCATGTCGGCACCGCTCAGCAGCTCCTCGGCATTCTCGGGCGTAATATCCGCGATCAGAGGCTCCACGGCGACACCTGAATTGATGCGCGAGATCGCCCGCGCGGCGGCCATCGCTTTGGGCATCGCATTGGCCGCATCTTCTTCAGTGAACAACCATTGCCGCTGCAAGTTGCTCAGTTCAACATAATCGCGGTCAATGACGCGCAAATGCCCCACACCCGCTCGCGCCAGCGCGCCCGCCTGAAAGCTGCCCAACGCGCCGCAACCCGCAATAGCGATTCGCGCGTCTAATAGCTTTTGCTGGCCTGCCAGGCCGATGCCGGGAAATAGGATCTGCCGCGAGTAGCGCTCCACTAATCAATGCTAACAATCTTGCGCTAAGATGGACGCTAGTGTGGCGACCCGCCTCGCCGGCTTTTGATCACTCCACTTCTGAACCATGCCCGGCGTTCGCTTGCGTCTCGCGGTAATCCTCGGCTTCGCGGTACTAGCTGTGTCTCTACGCGCTTCGTCGGGCCAGTATGAGGGCCGCCCCATCGCGCGCATCGTGCTCGATCCCGCGCAACAGCCGCTCAGTTCCCAGGCGCTGCTCGGCATGCTGCCACTGAAACCGGGCCAACCCCTGACAGCCTTGGCGGTTCGCGATGCCATTCAGAAGCTGTATTCCACCGGCGAGTACGCGGACATCTCGGTGGACGCAACCCTTGAACAGGGCCAAGTCGTCCTGCGATTCATCACAAAACCCGCGTACTTCATCGGCCACATCGCTGTGCAAGGCGTTCCGGAGCCGCCCAGCCGCGGCCAGCTTGTCACTGCCACCAAGCTACAACTCGGAACCGAATACTCCGGCAGCGATTTAAAGCAAGCCGAGGAAAGCCTCGCTGACGTCGTCAAGCGCAATGGCTTCTACAACGCCCGGATCGTCCATCGAATCGATCGCGATCCCAAAACTCAACAGGTGACGTTGAACTTTCTCATCAACCCTGGGCCGCGCGCCCGCTTCGACGGCATCACAGTTACCGGCAACCCGGAACGTTCGGTTGAGTCTATCGTTCATTCCACCGGATGGAAGCCATTTCACGGGTTGCTGCGTTGGCGGCCGGTCACGGAGAACCGCTTGCAGTCAGGTTTGGAAGGCATACGGGGGTGGTATCAAAGGAACAACCACCTGTTGGCAAAGACTACTCTATCCAAGCTCGATTACTTCGCCGCCAAGAACACGGTGACGCCGGCCGTGGATATTCAAGCCGGCCCGCTCGTCAAAGTGAAAGTGGAAGGCGTCAAGATCTCCGGCGGCCAGGTTCGGAGCTTGCTTCCGATTTATCAGGAGCGCTCAGTGGACAAGGATCTGCTCGTGGAAGGGAAGCGCGATCTTACGGAGTTCATGCAATCGAAAGGCTATTTCGATACTGACGTTGACTTCACGACCGCAAAGGACAAGGACGGCCAGGAACTGGTGGATTACACCGTAGATCGAGGCGCGCGGCACAGGCTGGTTTCTCTGGAGATCAGTGGCAACAAGTACTTCGATCGCGCGACCTTGCGCGAACGAATGTATTTGATGCCTTCCACTTTCCTCCGGTTCCGCCATGGGCGGTTCAGTAAGGCTTATCTGAACCGGGACGTGAACACCATTCGCGATCTTTACCGTTCCAATGGATTCCAGAATGTAGAAGTCAATACGCGCGAAATCGACGACTATCAGGGCAAGAAGTTCGACATCGCTATATTCATCGACATCAAAGAAGGACCGCAATGGTTTGTCGCCAGTCTCCAACTCGAGGGCGTCCCGCCCCAGGAGCGCGATTACCTGCGGTCGATTCTGCATTCCACTCAAGGCCAGCCGTATAGCGAGCTCAATGTTGGCACCGATCGCGACACCACTCTCGACTTCTACTACAACAATGGCTATCCGAAGGCTAAGTTCGATTTCGCGGCGAATCCGGCGGAGGAACCCGATCGCATGGACCTGGTCTTCCGAATCGATCCCGGCGAAAGAGTGTTCGTTCGCGACGTTTTGGTGAGCGGACTCGAAGCGACCGATCCGGATCTGGTTACCCAGCGCATCAGCTTGACGAAAGGGGATCCGCTCTCGCAGGACAAAATCACAGAGAGCCAAAAACGTCTGTACGACCTCGGCATTTTCGCAAAAGTGAATACGGCGTTGCAGAATCCGGAAGGTGACGAGCCCACCAAGTACGTCCTATATTCAATGGAAGAAGCCAGACGATACTCGTTCAACGCCGGTTTCGGCGCCGAGATCGCCCGAATCGGTGGCGGAACCACCAGCCTGGACGCTCCGGCCGGAGCGACGGGTTTCAGTCCACGTGTGTCGCTGGGAATCACTCGGCTCAACTTCCTTGGCCTGGGCCATACGATTGGGCTGCAGACCCGTGTTTCCACTCTCGAGCAGCGGGCGTTGTTCACATACCTTGCTCCTCAGTTTGAAGGCAACGCAAATCTCAATCTGCAGCTCGCGGGGTTGTTTGATATTTCAAAGGACGTCCGCACGTTCTCATCGCGACGCGAGGAAGGTTCCATCCAGCTTGGGCGCAAGTTATCCAAAGCGAAGACGGTTCAGTTCCGGTACACCTTCCGCAAAGTGAATATCATTGGCACGCCGCTGGTGACCCCTGAGTTGATCCCGCTCCTCTCGCAACCCACTCTGGTTGGCCTGCTCGGCGCCACTTTTATTCAAGACCGCCGCGACGACCCCACCGATTCGCATCGCGGCATTTACAACACCGTCGATCTGGCGTTCGCGTCAAAAGCTTTTGGCTCGCAGACCGGGTTCGGCCGCGTGGTCGCGCGCAACTCGACCTATCATCGTCTGACGAAGTCTCTGGTGCTGGCCCGGTCCACTTACTTCGGTTCAATCCAGCGCTACGCAGGTCTCGCCGACATTCCGCTCGCCGAGCGGTTCTTCTCGGGTGGTTCGTCATCGCACCGCGGCTTCCCCGATAATCAGGCCGGACCGCGCGATTTTACTACCGGATTTCCTCTCGGTGGCCGGGCTCTCCTGATTAACAGCGTCGAGCTTCGTTTTCCGCTCATCGGCGACAATATTGGCGGCGTCGTGTTCAACGACATGGGCAACGTCTACTCCAACCTGAGCAATATCAGCCTCCGCTGGCATCAACGGAATCTGCAGGACTTCGATTACGGCGTTCAGGCCTTTGGGTATGGCATCCGTTATAAGACACCGATCGGCCCAGTGCGCGTCGACTTATCCTTGAGCCCGAACTCACCGCGCTTCTTCGGCTTCCAGGGCACTCGTGAAGAGCTGATCTTCGGAGGCGGCCGCCAGGTGGTGCAACGGATCAACGTTTTCCAATTCCACTTTTCGCTGGGGCAAGCATTCTGATGCCTACTTACCGCTTGTGGCTGCCGCTCGTATTCGCCCTGATCTCATCAGCCGAGGTAATCGACCGTATCGCCGTCTCCGTCGGTAATCAGGTAATCACGGAAGCTCAAATCCTGGACGAGCTCCGCATCACAGCTTTCCTGAACAATCAAAAGCCCGGCATAACGCCGGATCAAAAGAAAGCCGCCGCCGAACGTTTGATCGAGCAAGCCTTAGTCAAGCGCGAAATGGAGTTGAGCCGTTTCCCTTTGCCGGATCAAACCGAAGCGGCGCCGCTCGAGACAGAATTACAGGCCAAGTACGGCAGCGCTGCGCAATTTGACCAGGCTCTCGCGCAAGCCGGCATCGGCAAACAGAATCTGGAGCAGCGATTGTGGTGGCAGTTGACGCTGCTGCGTTTTATTGACTACCGGTTCCGCCCGTCCATCCAAATTCCTGAAACCGCTGTGAAGACCTATTACGAAAAGAAGCGCGCCGAATGGGAGCGGCAGGGCGTCAAGCCGGTTCCAACCCTGGAAGACAGCCGTGCCGGCATCGAGAAAATCCTGACCGAACAGCGCGTGGATCGTGCCATGGATCGCTGGCTCGGCGACACACGGACGCGGATTGAAATTCTATATCGCAAAGAGGCCTTCGAGTGAGACGCCACCGAGTGGCACAGGCATTCTTGCCTGTGTTGCACTTATACGCAGACCCTTATGTTTTCAATCCGGTCTTTGCGCGGCTGCCGGGCAAGAGAAGCACTCTTGTGGACTCTTGTGCTTCAACTCGGGTGAAAAATGCAGGCTAGACGGATCATTATCCGGCTGGCGCTCGCTGTGTTCGTTCTGGCGTGTCTTGTCCTGATCGCCGGTATCGCGATCGTCCGAACGGACTGGTTTCGAAACAAGGTTCGCGGCAAGATCATCGCAGTTGCCGAGCAGGCCACCGGCGGCCGCGTCGAGATCGGCAGCTTCTCTTACGATTGGCACACTCTCACGGCGAGTGTCACCCCATTTGCTCTGCATGGAACCGAGCCGGCAGGCGATCCCCCCCTGTTTCGCGCCGCCAGGATCCAGGTTGGGTTAAAGATCGTTTCCGCCTTGCAGAAGCGGGTCGATTTGGCATCGCTCGTGATCGACAGCCCGCAAGTCCGCATCATTACCACACTCGAGGGCCGCACCAACTTCCCGTCTCCCAGGATCCGTACCCATCGGAACAAATCGTTCGTTCAGCAACTGCTGGATTTGAGAATTCGCGATCTGGTCCTGCGAGACGGATTCGCCGAATACAATTCGCGCCGCATTCCGCTCGATGTGCGGGCTCACAACCTCGACGCGAATTTCCGTTACGAAGCTGCCGGTCCGCGATACGCCGGTGCGGTTGCGTCGCGCGCGATGGTCTTTGATTCCGGACCGCTACACGGCGCGGCGTTTCAATTCGCCAGCAAAATGGCGATTGAGAATGCGAGATTGCGATTTGAGGATACGCATCTGCGCATGAAGCAGTCCTCTATTGACCTCGCGGGAGCGCTCGAGGATTTCGCCTCTCCGCACGGCCTCTTCGATGTCAAAGCGGAGCTGTTCCCGGTGGAGGTCGCGAAGTCCATCAAGCTGCCGGTCGAGAATCGGGGCCAGGTAGCGTTCAACGGCAAAGCGGTCTTCTCATCTGAATCGGGATTTCAATATTCTCTGGATGGAAGAGTGACGGGGCGCGGCCTTGCGTTCGTGAACAAGTATATCAACGTGAGCGGCATGGCCCTTACTTCTCCTTTTAAGCTGACCCGTGACCGGATCGAGCTGCACGGTGCAACGGTTAAAGCGCTGGATGGAGAATTCCATGGAAATGCGGATATTCGTAATCTCAAGACGCTGGTTGTTGACGGAACCGTGCAGGGATTCTCGATTGGGGAACTCGCGCGCGCTCAAGGCTTGCAGAGCGGGGCTCTAAGTGGAACGGTGACCGGCCCGATCCGCGTGGAATCTCTCCTGACCGCGACTAGTTTGCGCGAGGCGAAGGTGGACGCCAAAGCCGCCATAGCTCCCGGAACCCAGGGCATACCCGTGCAGGGCTTCGTCGATCTGCACTACGAGCAAGCCGCGAACACTCTGAATCTGGCGAACTCGATTGTGAATCTCGGATCGAGCCACGCCGAGGTTTCAGGAACACTAGGCCGTGACTTGGCCGTGCACGCCACCTCGCGCAATCTGAACGATATTCTCGCGGCCTTCCCGCTGTTTGGCGCGACGCCGCCCAAGAGCCTGCCCATCGTATTGAAGGGGGGGTCCGCCAGCTTTAGCGGCAACATCACCGGCCCGCTGAACGATCCGCGCTTCAGCGGCCATGCGGAGGCGACACGCTTTGCGCTAGACAAACAGGACGTCGATCACGTGACTACCACGTTCGACCTCACCAGGTCGAATGTCATCGCCCATTCGCTCGAGCTGGACCAGGGTGGGCTGCATGTGCAGGCGACCGGGAGCCTGGGGCTGATCAACTGGAAATACCAAGACGCCAGCGCCGTGTCGGGCAAGCTTACACTGCGCGGAGCAGACCTGCGTTACGACAAAACGTGGGGCAGGTTCCTGACCTGCCCTATCAAAAGCTCGGGCGGGCAGGTCGGAAACCTGCCCCACACCATCTCCGCCACTGCCGAAATCACAGGCACTGTAGCCACCCCCCATGCGATCGCTCATCTCGACGCTTCCAATGTCACCGCGTACGGCGAACAAGCCGACCGTGTTCACGCCGACATCACGCTCGCGGGCAAGACTCTCGATATAACCAATGCCCACATCGTTGCGGGCAAATCGCAAATCGACGTCAACGGAGTGTACACTCGTCAGGCGGAGGATTGGATAACTGGCGCACTGCGATTCGAGGCGTCCACGCAGAATTTTCCGCTCGCTCACTTGCGCCAGGGGCTAAGCGGTCAAGCTGCAGGCAAAGCGGAAGGAACCGCGCGTCTCGTCAAGGGCGATTTCCGTCTGAACACCTTGAACAGCCAGGCGTCCGTCCGTGATATTGCGCTCGATGGTAATCCGTATGGAAACCTGAATCTCACTGCGACAACCGAAGGAACCGTGCTGGCCATTCATGCGAGCGCTAACCTTCGCGGCACGCCACTCGAAGGTTCCGGTGAATGGAAGCTCGAAGGCGATTATCCCGGGCATGGTGAAATCCTGATCCCGCGCATGACCGTGGCCGCCATACACCAGCTCTTTCCCAATCCAACCCGGCCGGATCTACCGTTTGCAGGATTCGTCGAAGGCAAGATCGACATCAGCGGCCCGCTGAAAAAGACCGATCAGTTGAAGGCCGGCGTCCAGCTCAGCACCGTTCAGATTAATGCCAGCCAAAATGCGCGGCCCCGGGCCGGAGCGCAGGAGCGCGATCTGGTCTTGCGCAACTCGAAACCAGTGGTGCTCGAAGCAACCATGAAGAACATCGACATCCAGAGCGCCGAGTTTGCGGGCCCCGAGACCACTCTGGGCGCGCAAGGCCGGATGTCCCTGGATTCGAAGAACCCCTGGGATCTGCGCGTGAATGGATCGATCAATCTCGCGATTCTGCAGCTCTTTAACCCCGATTTGCTGGCTTCCGGCAACGCCATCGTGGCGACTACCATACGCGGCGCATTTTCCGAGCCGGATGTAGGCGGCCGTCTCGAGTTAAAAAATGCGTCACTTTACATGGCCGACCTGCCGAACGGCTTGGATCAGGCGAATGGCGTTATCTTCTTCGATAGGAATCGTGCCACTGTAAACCGGCTCTCCGCTGTAACGGGCGGCGGCCAGATCTCCTTCCAACCCGGCAGCTTCGTTGGATTCCGAGGGCCGGCACTGCTGTATCGAGTCCAGGGTTCCGCCGACCATGTACGCTATCGCTCTCCGGAAGGCGTCAGCATCACCGTAAACGCCGCCCTCAGCCTGATCGGCACATCCGAGAATAGCGTGCTTTCCGGCACCGTCACGGTGATGCGCGCCGGCTTCAATCCGAAAACCGACGTAGGTAGTTTACTTGCTACCACCGCCAAGCCCGTCTCGACGCCCACCACTCCCAATCAGTATTTGCGTGGCATTCAGTTCGATATTCGAATAGAGAGTGCCCAGAGTCTCGAAATCGAAACATCTCTCACTCGCAACATCGAAGCCGAAGCCAATATTCGTGTCCGCGGGACGCCCGAGCGGCCCGTGGTGCTCGGCAATCTCAGTGTCAACGAAGGCGAGATCGAATTCTTTGGAAGCCGGTACACGATCAATCGCGGCGAGGTGAATTTCTATAACTCCGCAAAAATCGAGCCGATTATCGACATGGACCTGGAAACGTCGGTTCGCGGCGTAACAGTGGACATCACGTTTTCCGGCGCTTTGAATAAACTAAACTTCTCGTACCGCTCGGATCCGCCACTTCAAACCAACGACATCATTGCGCTGCTCGCAGTCGGGCGCGCGCCAAACGTGGCGGGCGACCTCGGGACCAGCCAGACGGCTGCCAGCACCAACTATCTTTCCACCGGAAGCAATGCCTTGCTCGGGCAAGCCATCAGCGCTCCCGTTGCGGGACGCCTGCAGCGCTTCTTCGGAGTAAGCCACCTGAAAATTGATCCGCAACTGACCGATTTGACGTCGGTGCCGCAGGCGCGAGTCACCCTGGAACAACAGGTCTCCAAGGACGTCACGCTGACTTACATTACGAACTTGACGCGTACTCAGGAGCAGATCCTCCGGGTGGAGTGGGATTTAAGCCGCCAGTGGTCGGTGATCGCTCTACGCGATGAAAACGGCGCCTTCGGTATCGACTTCCAATACCGCAAACGTTTCAAGTAATCGGGCCCACCCTTTTGGGAGAGAATTCGGCGGAACCATTACCGAACCATAACAAATTTGTAACGGAGCAACAGTAAAGCAGATTATGATAAACAGGATGCCCGTGTACTTATACCTGTTTGCTGCGTTGTCGTCTCTTACTCAAGGAGAGGTTCCGGCCGGCACACGTTTGCACATCCGGCTCGCGACGTCCGTGGGCACTTACGCGACAACCGCCGGGACGCCTGTGAGTGCTTTCCTGATCGCCCCGGTGAGCGTGAATGGCGCGACCCTATTGCCGGCCGGAAGCACCTTGTCGGGTAGAGTGACATCGGTCCGGCGAGTCGGTATGGGCTTTGTGCACGAAACCGCGGCCATGAATCTGGAATTCAACCGGCTCACCTTGCCAGCCGGCCAAGCCATGCCTGTATCGACACGCATAGCGCAGGTGGACAACAGCCGCGAGCAGGTTGGGCCCAAAGGTCTGATTCGGGGCGTGCGCACCACCAGTAGCTTGTCCTACCGGGTTTGCGGTTACATGAAGACCGCGCTTCTCTGGCACTTTCACGCCCGTCTGGCATTCTGGGCGATCAAGACTCTGGTTGTGCAACTGCCCGAGCCGGAGATCTACTATCCGCCCGGGGTCGAATTTACACTGGTGTCAACCGAGCCAATGCATCTGAAGCTGCCGGATGAATCGGAAGAGCGGCCGCTCTCGGAGGTAGAGAGCGCGGATCTGGCCGGGTTAGTTGCCGGCATGCCCGCGCGGGCGTATGCGCCGGCTTCCAAACGGCCATCGGATTTCATCAACACTGGCCTTATCGGCTCACGTGACGAGGTCGCGGCGGCCTTCGCGGCGGCCGGCTGGACCCAAGCTCGCCCGGCGACGTTCCGATCCCGCGCGTCCGGCGTGAGAGCGCTCGCCGAAGGCCGGGGATTTCACGCATTGCCAATGTCGACTCAGTTAGTGAACAATACCGAAGCGGATATGTCCTGGGAGAAAGACTTGAACGACCTTTCAAAACGCCACCACATTCGCGTTTGGAAGCAGCCGGCGAACTGGCATGGGCAGGAAGTCTGGATTGGGGCCGCTACCCGCGATGTCGAGCTCGCGTACTTGCGGCCAGGGCAGGCACTTACTCATCGGATCGCGGAAAATGTGGATGAGGAGCGCGAAAAGATCGTAGACGACCTCGCCTTCACGTCGTGTGTCGAGACAGTGAATTGGTTTGACCGGCCCGGCTTCCCGCGCTCCACGCGCAATGCCACCGGAGACTTGATGGTCACGGATGGACGAATGGCGCTGATTCACTTGAACGATTGCCGGAAGCCGCGGATGTCCACCGAAACCTTGGGCGATCCGTCGCAGCTCGCCATGCATGGTAATCGCTGGCAGCGCTTCGTGCGGCGCGAAATCTTGAGCATGCGGAGCGATCTGATCAGGGCCAATATGTATTGGCGCACTTTTGAAGGCGTGCGGTATGCAGTGACCGCGATTCGCAAGCGGAACCGGCCGCTGGAGGCCGGGACTCTCCGCTCAGTACGGAGTTCGAGTTGATGAAAGGACTTCGTCCCAGCGAGTGCGTCCTGGTTTCTTATTTCGCATACATTGCATTGCTTGCCGCGGCTTGGAGACTGCCCGTTGGAACGCAGGCGCTCGCTTGCATGCTCCCCTTGATTCTGCTTTCGTTGGCTTGGCTGGAATCCAGGTACGGCAGTAAGGCGACTGGAGTTTTTCGGGAATGGATCGTGCCTGGCGTGGTCCTGATCGCGTACCAGGAAATACGCTGGTTCGAACAGATATCCGGCGGTTACCGTCTCGAGCGTAAGTGGGTTGCCTGGGACCGGCTCGTACTGGAGGATTGGCATCTTCGGGCCGCCATCGAATCCTGGGGCCCCACGGTGCCCTTCGCGTTAGATCTCTCGTACCTGCTGGTTTACGCCATGCCGCCGCTGGCGCTCGCCATCTTGTATCGAAACCATTTGCGCAACAGGATCGAAGTCTTCCTGTTCACGTTCTTACTGGGTACTCTCTTTGCCTACGCTGTATTGCCGTATTTTCCCTCCGCTCCTCCGCGATGGGCGTTCCCGGGTGATGATCTGCCGCATGTAAACACTGTGCTGAGGCGGCTGAACGTGTGGATACTCGACCGGTACGACATCCGCACCAGCGTGTTTCCGAGCGGGCACGTGACTGCGGCCTTCTCGTCCGCGTTTGGGATGCTGCTGGCTTTTCCGGAGAAGAAGCGCGTAGGTGGGTTGCTCATGGTGCTGGCAACGGCTATTGCGATCACGACGGTTTACGGCCGGTATCACTATCTGGTAGACGGAGTCGCGGGATTTCTAGTCAGCGCTTTGGCCGCGAACGTAGCACAGGCATTCTTGCCTGTGTCGTACTTAGATCGAAAGTCTGCGCCACAGAATTTGCCTGAAACATCGATCATCGATGCCACCTGAGTTCACTTCACTAGTGGATTCCGGCGACCCGTCGCTGTACGACATCCGGACACGTGTTCCCGGTCCGGCAGGCAGTCTTCCCCTCACGCCGGAGATGCTGCTCAACCGCCCGTCCGGCGATCTGTTCGGTTTAACGCAGGATGCCGGCATGGGATGGGATCCGGGCAAGCTGGGCGGCCCCGAAGTCCTGCTGCTCAGCACGCACGGTGGCGTGCGGGCCCCGGATGGAACACCGGTCGCGCTCGGGTATCACACCGGCCATTGGGAAGTGGGTCTGCTGGTGGAGGCTGCCGCGCATGAGCTGAAACGCTTGAACGCGGTTCCGTTTGCCGGCTACTGCACCGATCCATGTGACGGCCGTACGCAAGGCACGACGGGGATGTTCGACAGTCTGCCGTATCGCAATGACGCCGCCATCGTGTTCCGGCGGCTGATCCGCTCGCTGCCAACCCGCGGCGCCGTGATCGGAGTCGCCACCTGCGATAAAGGACTGCCCGCGATGATGATGGCGCTCGCGGGAATGCACGATCTTCCGTGTGTGCTGGTTCCGGGCGGAGTGACGCTGGCCGCCGAAGACGGCGAAGATGCCGCGCAAGTGCAGAGCATCGGCGCCCGATTCGCGCATCAGCAGATTACGCTCGAGTACGCGGCGGACATGGGTTGCCGCGCATGCGCATCGCCCGGCGGCGGCTGCCAGTTCCTGGGAACGGCGGCCACCTCGCAAGTAGTTGGGGAGGCGCTTGGCATGTCATTGCCGCATTCCGCCCTGGCGCCCTCGGGACATCCGATCTGGCTCGACATGGCCAAGCGGTCCGCGCGCGCCGTGCTGGCTCTGGCGGGCCAGGGAATTCGCATGCGCGATATTCTTACCGATGCTTCACTGCACAATGCGATGGTGGTGCATGCGGCGTTCGGCGGATCGACGAATCTGATCCTGCACGTGCCCGCCATTGCGCATTCCGCCGGGCTGCGCAGGCCCACCGCTCAGGATTGGGCCGAAGTGAACCGCAAGGTTCCCCGCTTGGTGGACGCGCTGCCGAACGGCCCGCGCAATCATCCGACGGTGCAGGTGTTTCAAGCCGGGGCCGTTCCGGAAGTGATGCTGCATCTGCGGCGCGCCGGACTGCTGGATACGGATGCCCTGACTGTCACGGGCCAACCGCTTGGCCGCGTGCTCGATTGGTGGGAGTCATCCGAGCGCCGGCGTATTCTTCGCCAGCGGGAGGGCGTCCATTCGGAAGACGTTATCCGGGAGCCAGCTCGCGGGCTGCCATCCACCGTATGTTTCCCGCACGGCAACCTTGCGCCTCTGGGGTCCGTGATCAAGAGCACGGCCATCGATCCGAGCGTAGTCGATCCCGACGGCGTCTATCGGAAGCGTGGGCCTGCACGCGTGTTCACGAGCGAGCCCGCCGCCATGGCCGCGATCAAGCGGAACGAGATCAGGCCCGGTGACGTGCTGGTTCTGATCTGCCGCGGACCCATGGGCGCCGGCATGGAGGAGACTTACCAGGTCACCTCCGCGCTCAAATATCTCGAGTCCGGCAAGCATGTGGCCGTCATCACGGACGCGCGCTTCAGTGGTGTTTCGACCGGCGCCTGCATCGGCCACGTCTCGCCCGAGGCTCTGGCTGGAGGACCTATCGGCAAGGTTCTGGATGCCGATTTGATCGAGATCATCGTCGATCGCAATCGCCTGGAGGGCACGGTCAATTTGGTCACGGAGAACGGCGGGCCAGAAGAGGGCAGCCGTATTCTGGCGCGGCGCGCGCCGCGTCCCGACCTAAAGCCGGATCCCGCGTTGCCGGACGACACGCGCCTATGGGCCGCTCTGCAGGCGATCAGCGGAGGGACCTGGGGCGGCTGCGTCTACGATGTGGATGCAATACTGGAGGTCATTGATGCGGGCGGGAAAGCGCTCGGGTGAGAGCATGCCTCGACGCCTGGCCTTGCTTCCGCTCGTTGTGCTACTGCTTCGAGCCCAGGACGATCGGGCTGTCGTTGCGAGCCGAATCGATTCGGCCGTGCAACGCATCTTCCACGCTACGCGTTGTCCCTGTCTGTCTGTGGCTGTCGCCACGAACAATACAATCATTTACTCGAAGGCGCTCGGGTTCGCCGACATCGAGCAAGGCGTGGCATGCACAACGGACAGCGCCCACCGCCTTGCATCCTTGTCTAAGCTAATCACGGCAACGATCATCATGGACCAGGTCCAGTCCGGCCGGCTGAAGCTGGATGCGAGTATCAAGATCTATTTAGCGGATCTGCCCGCCGCGTATGACCACGTGACCATCCGCCACCTCCTCAGCCATCAGGCTGGTATCCGGGAATATCGCAATCTCGAAGAAGTCTTCAGCACGATCCACTATCCGGCGTCGCGGGATGCACTGAAGGCGTTCGTGAACGATCCGCTGCTCTTTGAGCCAGGCACGAAAACCGCTTATTCCTCCTACGGCTTCACGATGCTCGGAGCCGCGGCCGAAATAGCGGCCGGGAAAACGTTCCAGGATCTCTCGAAGGACTTTTTTGAGCGGCATCACATCCAAGGTTTCGATATTGACGATCCGCTGGCCATCGTGCCTCACCGGGTTCGAGGCTACTTGGTCGACCAGAAAGCAGTCAGCAATTCCCGAGCCTATGACGCAAGCAATAAGTACCCGGCCGGCGGCTTTACGGCATCGGCGGATACTTGCCTTCGCTTTCTAATTGCAGTGGGCTCGGGCCAAGTCTTGAACCCGGAGATACTGAAGCAGACTTGGACGCGCCAGAAGACCAGGGACGGAACCGCGAGTGCTTTCGGCCTGGGTTGGGGCGTTTCGACATGGGAGGGACGAGCCATGGTGGGTTTGAATGGGCTGCAGCCTTCCACCACCACATCGGCCCGCTATTTCCCCGAGGAAGGCGATGGCGTGGTATTGCTCTGCAATGCCGAAGTCAAGAATGCGGAAGGCGGCCAGGATCTTTCGCTGTCGATGAACAATCTGCTGAAGATCATTCTGAAGTGACGTGGCACAGACTTTCCAGTCTGTGTTGGTTTGTTTTTAACAGCTCCTCAGGCCCGCGGGGCATAATAGCCCTTGCGGACCCGAACCAGCAGGTCCTTTCGTCCGCGCACCCGAACGTCCACCGAATGGTACAAACCGTCGGCCTTCAAAGGCTCGGGCCGGTAGAGTACGTTGTACTGATGCCGCAGCTCATTCGCGATGTTCTCGAACGATTGCGCCAGATCCTGCGCCTTGAAAGGAAAAAAAGCCAGACCTCCGGTTTCAGCCGCGAGATACTTCATCACTTTGTCGCCGTCTGTCGGAATGCGCGTGATGTTGGTGGAAATGGTATATGTCGCAACATCCGCCTTCTGGGCCATTTCGAGCGCCTGGTCGCGGGTGTACCGGCTCTGGTTGTCCTCGCCATCGCTCAGGATCACCATCGCCCGGCGAAACTTGTACAGCGGCTGATCTTGCATCAGCTTGTCGCGGCACGCGAAGAAGATCGCATCGTACAATGCGGTGCCTCCTCCGGGCCGCAAGCTCTGCACGGCTTTGTTGAGAACTTCCGTATCGCCGGTGAGGTCGGCTACCAGCTCGGCCGCGGTGTCGAAGCTGACCACCATTGCCTTGTCCGCGCCTGGCCTCATCACGCTATCGATGAATCGGGTCGCGGCCTCCTGCTGGAAGCGGAAGCGCTCGCGAATACTGTTGCTGGTATCGATCAGAATGGCAAGACGCAACGGCAGATTCGTCTCGGCTGTGAATTCGAGAATATGTTGCGGCTTCTTATTCTCGCTGATCTCGAAGTCGCCCTTGTTGAGATCGGTCACGAACCGGCCCTTCTTGTCGGAGACAGTGAACAAGAGGTTGACGCGATTCACTTCGAGCGTGATGCGGGAAGTTGGATCGGAAGGGTCCGGCTTCTGCTCTTGTCCAGGCAGCGCGAGCGCAAGGACGGAGAGCAAGACGGCTGAAATTAGCGCGAATCTCATGTTCGGTTCGTTTCCATTGTAGCTCCGGCCTGCGCTAACCATTGTTGGAGATCGGGCGGAAGCGGCGCGGCAATCGTGATACGCTCTTCGGAACCGGGAGCCGTAAATACGATGCGCCAGGCATGCAGGAAATATCTGCCGAACGCACAGGCGGGGGCGCCGTAAAGCTTATCGCCGGCGACCGGGTGACCGATGCTCGCCAGGTGAACTCGAATCTGGTGAGTGCGGCCGGTGCCGATCTTCACTTCGAGATAGGTAGATTGCGGGAAACGATCCAGCACACGGTAGTCGGAGAGCGCTGCGCGGCCTGTGGCAATGCGTACGGTCATGCGTGTGCGGCGTACCGGATCGCGAGCGATCGGCTTCGAAATGCGGCCGCGATCGGACTTCAAAGAACCATGCACCAACGTCAGATATGTTTTCTCGACCGAGCGAGTTGAAAACTGCTGTGCCAGGTGACGGTGGGCGGGATCATTCCGAGCCACCAGAAGCACACCGCTGGTATAGCGATCAATCCGGTGCACAATTCCCGGCCGGAGTTCGCCGCCGGCATTGGACAATGGTCCGAAGCGATGGATGAGCGCGTTGACCAGGGTGCCGGAATGCACTCCGGCGCCTGCATGGACCACCATCCCGGCCGGCTTGTTCACGGCAATGACATCGGCGTCTTCGTAGAGAATATCGAGCGGGATGTCTTCGGCGGTTGCGTGAAGCGGCGCCGGATAAGTGGGCGCAACGGCGATGCTCTCTCCGGTACGCAGTAAGTAGGACCGCTTCTCAGATCGTCCGTTCACGAGAACGTGTCCGCTCTTGATCCACTCCTGAATCCGCGAGCGGCTATATTGCGGCAGTTGTTGCTGGATGAACTGATCGAGCCGCTTACCGGCGTCTTCAATTGATGTGGTGAGGTCCACCCGTTTTCTACTGTAGACCTTTGGCGGGCTCTCAATCGCGCGCGATTGAGATTGGACGGAAAACGGTAACAAGTTGCACTGCCAGATGATTGCCCAAGGTGCCTGGCGTGTCAGGAGATTGCCGGATGTCATATCCGATTTTCAGGAGTTGGCGCCGGTTGGGCCGGAAGCCTACAATGGTCTCGTATTCACGGGTGGTGTCATAGTCGTGGCTGTAACCGGCGCGCGTGGCAACATACCAACGAGGGTGTAGCACGCGGCGAGCCTCCACATACGCCACACTCTCTTTATAAGTTGGAATGGCGTGGTAAGTCATTTGAAATCGCTGGTACTCGCCGTAAACCGTCCACGGACCCCGTCCCCATTGGACGTCCAGTCCGTAAGCGGTCGCGGGCAGATCGCGCGGCCTGGCTTCACCGGGGTTGTAATATTCATAGTGCCGGTCCAGATAAGGGCCTCGATAGGCGGAGACTCCGACGCGCAATCCCTGACGGATGGTGTAACCGGCGCCTCCAGCCCAATTGCCGTACTGGTCCCGATCGAAGATACTGCGGCGATTGGCAGGAGAGGAGTTTACGAACTGTGCGCGCACATCCAGCTTCCCGGCGGTAGCGTCCACTTGAGCGCCGGCCAGACCGTAAATCGTCACCGGCTGATAGTAGTAACCGTAGGACAGGGGCATGCCGATCAGGGGATTGTCATTATCGTCGTAGCGCAAGAGGAACGAGCCGAAAGCGGACGATAATTGGCCGACCCGAACAACGAGTGAACGATTGTTCCAGAATCGCGAGTAGCTCAGGTGTGCCTGCAGGATGTCGGCCTTGACCCCATAGCCCTGCGTTCCGAACTCTGAGTACGAGTAGGGACGCGAATGAACCTCCACTGCGCCCGATATTGTCCAGTGTTTGCTGAGTTTCCATGTCGGATAGAAAATGCTGCGGAATCCAGCGATCACGGGAGCGCCGTCGCGAGGCCATGCCGTCAACTCCCGTGAGTAGGCTGCTTCCGTAGTGGCCGTGGCGCGGAGCTCGAATCCCGATACGGCTTCTTGAGCGCAAGCGGCAGCCAGCGTACACACAAAGTACCAACCCGCGAACCTCATGCGCCTTTCGCTCCGGCTAGTGCGAGCGGTACTGTCGCACCTTTGCGATTGACCACTTCCGCCAAATTTTCTATACCCTGTGCGAGATCGGGTTCGAGGAGGGCCGGCACGCCCTCAGGCTTCTGGAACAGTCCGGCAACTCTGACAAACACCGGGACAATGGCGGGATCGAATTGGGTGCCCGCATGTTCCTCCAGCACCCGGATCGCGCGCAGGTGAGTCATGCCCCGCCGGTATGGGCGATCGGAAGTCATCGCGTCATAGGCATCGGCTATATGTACGATTCGAGCGGCTAGCGGCGTTGCTTCGCGCTGGAGCGCTCGGGGATATCCCGTACCGTCCCAGTTCTCATGGTGCAATTCCACAGTCGGCAGGTACGCATGAAAACCGTTCACCGCCTCCAGAATTCGCCTCCCAATCGTGGGATGCAGCTTAATGAGTGCAAACTCCTCGGCGGTCAGGCGGCCGGGGTTCTGAAGTACACTGTCACTGATACCAATCTTGCCGATATCGTGCAGCAAAGCACCGACCCGAATCTCTTCCAACTGTTCCCTGTCTATGTTCAGCGCCTGGCCGATTACGCATGAAATCCGGCTGACACGCTGGCTATGGCCCGCGGTGTAAGGATCGCGGGCATCTAACGCGCTGGCGAGCGATTCGACGAACTGCACATACGCGCGATGCAGATGTTCTCGGCCTTCCCGGATCGAAGCAGCCGCATGGTTGAAGCTTTCCGTCAGTTCCTGTATTTCTTTGAGAGGCGCCCGGTTCGTCTGGAATTCCGCTAATACCCCGGTTTTTTCACTCTCTTGAAGATGAGAGATCACCTTCGAGATGGGCCTCACAATCGACCGGGATGACAGCGCGCTAAATAAGGACGCAGCCAGTAAAGCGCCCAGGCCCGCGACTAAGAAAACCTTATTGAGAATTGCCTTCACCGGGCCAATCGCGGCATCAATGCTTTGCAGACTACGAAGCCTATACCCATCTGAAAACTGAGCGCTCTCCATGGGCAGGGAAACATACGTCTCATTTCGAAGCCTCACTTCGCACTCGCGATTCTGTTGACAGCTTTTCAAGGCCGCCTCGACCTCCTGAACCGGAATCCCGGGAATGCTGCTGGCAATAACGCTTGCTTCCCTGGCCAGCACTACGGGTGCGCTGAAATCCGCCAAGTCAAAATATTCCCCAACCGAAACGCTGCCAACTCGCTCTTCTCCCTGGTTGATCGGAGCCGAACTGAGTTGATAAGTGCGCCCGTTCAATGTGTAGAGTCCCCGTTGCGGAGGCCTCAAAAGTGAAAAGTCCATTGAAACGATCTCACCGGCCGCGCGCATCACCCCGGAAAGGGGAGAGCCGTCGACCCCGGAGACCACCAGAAAATCGAATCCCAGTGAGTCACAGATGTCGCGTAACTGGTCTTCCACTGCCAATCTTGCGAGGTTGTTATCCGGTTCCGTAGCCATTAGCTGCAAGCCCGCCTTCAGGGGTGCACTCTCCCCCACAATCCTCAGGGCACGGCTGTTTTGGGCTTCGCTCTTGACCCGCGCACGCATTACGGAGGAATGCGTCTGGCGCAAAGACGAGCGGAGGTTGTCCCGGACAGTGGACACGGCAAGCGTCCGGATGATCCAGAAACTTCCAATCAGGAGAAAGGCTATCGGTACGAAAGACCAGAGGAACGTGCGCGTAGCAAACCGCATGTCACCTTTGCGCCGTTACTTGCGCAACCCCATTCTCATCCAGCGGGATGAGGAACTCGACTGCTGTCTGGCCATGCTGGTCCACAGTGATTTTTTGGCGGAAAGACCCGGAAGTCTTATGCCATGCCACGATAGTATAGGTGTCGGCCGGGACATCGCGAAGTACGAATCGGCCCGACTTATCTGCTTTGGCGCACCATTGATTCGGCGTAACCACAATCGCCGCCGCCATGTTCGGATGCAGGTAGCAGTTGACGAGCACCACTCCAACCTTCGAAAAGGTAACAGTCCTCGTATGATCCTTGGGGTAATTGCCGAGATCGAACATTTTCGCCTTCGAAAGCGAGAAGACGTTGTGGAAAATCGGGTCCATGTTGGGGAATGAAACAGTCGAACCTACAGGCACCACCAAAGTCCGGAACAAATTGCCGATTCTCCTGTGCCATGGTAGCCGCGCCTGGTTTGGAAGCAAAGCCTGCTGTGGAAGGATGTTGGCCCTCCAGGTAGACGACGACGTGAGCTCGCTCAAAGGCAAGCGGATCGTCATGCGGCTCAGAGCCAAGCTCGACCGCTGTTCCACGCTGATAGGAACTCACGGGCGCAGTGACTTTACGCGCCGTCAGCTTATGTTTTACGACAACAGTTCCATCGATCTCGCCGGCGCCAACGCTGCCAGCCAAGATCGCGATCAAGATTGCGATAAACAACCGGCACTCGGCGCCCACATTCCTATTCATCGGCGGTTCAAGCGCGAACTTTAATACCTGGCCTCCCCTGGTCCGGTCAGACCTATATTTCTCCTCAGAGTTGAAACACAAGAGTCCGCAAGAGTGTTTCTCTGCCCGGCAGCCGGGCAAGGCCAGGGATGAAAATGGAATTGATCGACGCGGCTGAAAAGATTGTCGCACGCACTGGATGTGTTGAGGCTGTAAGAGTGTTTGGCGAACGGCCCGCAACCGGCTGACCCGGACACGCGTGGATTTAAAGTGCAAGGTGACCACCGTCCGGAATCAGGTGGAAGGACTGCTAGAGCAGGGTGGCATCAAGCTGACGTCAGTAGCCAGCGACGTATTTGGAGTCAGTGGTTGGGCAATGCTGGAGCGGATTGCCGACCCGGGTGGGGCACGGGCAGGGGGCGAAACCGACACGGCACGTGCGCAAGCGCATCACTGTGATCGTTGGTGAGGCTCGGGCATCGTTACGGAAGAAGAAGGCTCAATTGGAGGAAGCCTTGGCTGGAAAGCTGGAGCCGGTATACGGCACGTACGCAAGCGTATCGGATGCTGCTGAAGCAGTATATGGACCAAGTCCGGTTATTGCGGCAGCAGGTCGGCGAAATTAATAAAGAATTGGGCTCGGCTACACTGACGTACGTGCCGTATGAAGGAGCACGCGGCTAGCCTGTATCGACTGTGCCAGATTCCCGGAGTGCAAGTGGATGTCCGCTTGCGGATCCCCGGCGACGGCACAGGAATTATTGGCTGAGATCGGGCCTACCGCCGCGGCTTTTGCCACGGCACGTGCGCAAGCGCAGCCCCGACCGGTTTGCCTCGTGGGTGGGAGTCTGCCCCCGGATGAAGCACGGGCAGGCGGGCAGCCAGGAATCGACTGGGGTTTGTTATAGTCATCGAAGCGCCAAGGGAAACCGGTATCTACGCCGTTTACTGTGTCAAATCGGGTGGGCAGCGATTCATACTAAGGAAAGTTTTTTGCAGGTCTGTTTGGCCGGCTACAGCATAGAATCGAAGGTAAAGGTGCCGCCTGGGCCGTAGCTCATCGCATCGCGAAAGTGATCTGGTTAATGCTGCATGAAGGAGACGAATACCAGGAGAAGGGACCCGCTCCCCAGAATTTGCAACTCTGGTCCGCAATCTCAGGCGCCTGACGCGGCAGTTCGTGGCGCAGGGAGTTGATATTACGTGTCTGATTCCACAACCAGCCGAAGCCAGCACATAGAGAGTCGCCCAGTGAAGTATTTTCGAAGGTGCGGACTCGAGACCCTCTCGACGCTTGGTTCGTGAGAAATGCGCGCTAAGCCGGCTCACTATTCTTGCCGCGGCGCCACGGCCGGATCCACGCGGGCCGCTCGCCAAGCCGGGGCGGCGCAGGCAATCAGCGCGACCAGCGCCAACACGGCCGAATTCGCGCGTTCGCTGGCTAACCGAAAGCGCCAGAACGCCGAAGATTCCAACCGCCGCGAGTACTAAGGCCAATGCCGCGAACGAGCCTACCAGCTCGGCGCGAAAGGCGGCTGGGCGATTGAATCGGTCGCTACCTCGTCCATGTTCTGCACGCGCGTCACCGCCAAATCTTTGTCGATTTTGCGACGGCGGCCTTGCCACTCGGAGCCAGAGACATCGGGTCGCGCGGTTCGCACGGCGATGACAGCCGAGTACCAGGCGTTCTGCCCAAAGCGGGACATAAATCTCCAGCGCGTTTTCTTTTTTCAGCGAGCCCCTGCACCTTCGGCCCGGCAGAGTCCATGGCTTGAACACTCACGCGCACGCCTATTGGCAAGCGGTCCTTGAAGTAGCGCCGTGCGAACTCCTCATTTACGATGCAGACCGGCATCGCGGCGGCAGTGTCGTGGCGAGTGAAGGCACGTCCGCTCCGTGGATAGGCGCTTTCGCCTGTTCTCCGAAAAAACATGGGCAGGCGAAGCGCCTGTTCCACTCAGCCTCTGTCGTGGAGCTACGGTTAAGCGGCTTTTCACTGTAATAGACGAATGAGCCAATTTACCCAATCAGAGAGAACACCGGATTGTGATGATTGCCTGCTTCAACGGAAGGCGTAATCCGAGGCGTTGGCAAACACGCTAGCGGCGGCTTCTGCGCGGATGCGCATCACCCTGGATATCCGGCTGTCGGTCGGCTTGCCGTATTGCCAGCGCTCGATGATGGATCTCAACCGCCCGGGCGCTAAGATGGCAACTTGGGGCTATCGCGCATCGTCCGGCCGCAGGATTTCTTTTGGATACTGCTGTTCGCGAGCCTGGCGCTCTATGGGCCAGACCGTCAGCCGGAGACCGTGGCCGTGTTGCTGGTGCTCTGTCTCTCACAGATCGTCGAGCCGAAAATCGAGTTTTTTTCATCCGTGTCCGGGAGTGTCACGTCCTTCGCCATCAAGCTGGCGCTCTGCTACATTCTCATTGGCTGGACGGATGGAGTCTCGAGCGCTTACTACTGGCTTTTGCTTTTTCCGGTGATCTCCGCGGCAACATCGTTTGGGATGATCGGGACGATGATCTCCATTTTGCTCGCCTGCGGGACATTTTTATCGTTTCTGCTGTACCTGGGCCCGCAGCAATACATTCCTCAAGAAGATATGCAGGTGTTCTTCCTGCGAGTTAGCATGCTGCCGGTGGCCGGCTACTTGACTCATCAATTGGCCGAATCGACTCGAGCGGAGGCGCGGCGTTCGCAGGCCGTGGCGGATCAGTTAGCCGAGGCGAACCGGAATTTGAAGGAAGCCGAAGCGGCGGCACGGCGGTCCGAAAGGCTCGCCGCGTTGGGGCAACTTTCCGCGGGACTGGCACATGAGTTGCGCAATCCGCTCGGCACGATGAAGGCATCGGCGGAGATGCTAGAGCGAACTGTTGGTACGGGCAACGAAGTGGCGCACGAGATGGCTCACTTCATTTCGACTGAGGTTGACCGAACCGATTCGCTGATTACCCGCTTTCTGGATTTCGCGAGGCCTCTCGCGGTGCGGCTGGAGACGGCGGATATCACCCAGTTACTGGACACAGCCATTCAAGAGATCGAACACCGCCGGCCGCCACTTGACGTCGTGATTTATAAAAACTACTCGCCCGATGTCCGTCCTTTTCCGTTCGATCCGGAGTTGATGCGCAGCGTCTTTTACAACTTGCTGCTGAACGCCGCGCAAGCGAGCCCGCCCAAAGGATCGATCACGGTGAAGACGCGCCCGCTGGGCGGCATGGTGGAGGTGGCGGTGATCGATTGCGGTTCCGGAATCGAGAAGAAACACTTGGAGAACATTTTCAATCCATTTTTTACTACCAAATCGCAGGGGGTCGGCTTGGGGCTGGCGATTGTCTCGAAAATCATCGATGAGCACGGAGGCAAGATCGCCGTGGAAAGCGAAGCGGGCAGCGGCAGCGTTTTTCGTGTTTATCTTCCATGTAGGGAAGGCGCCGCTCGAGAGAGCGCGGCATAAATGGCCACCATTCTGGTTATCGAAGACGAAGAAAAACTGCGGCGCGTGATTGAGCTGCAGCTACGTACCGCCGGACACGAGGTTTTACAAGCCGGCTCAGCCGAGGGCGCCCTGCAGCTTTGCGAAAAGGCCGATCTGATCCTAACGGATCTGCGGCTGCCGGGGCTCACCGGGCTGGAACTCATGGCCCAACTGAGGCGGCAGAGTCTGAACACGCCCGTGATCGTGATGACCGCCTTCGGCAGCATCGAGACGGCGGTGGAAGCGATGCGGGCCGGCGCGGTGGATTTCCTGCCGAAACCGTTCTCGCTGGACCACCTGATGGCGGTGGTCAACAAGGCGCTCGAGCTGCGCAGTCTGCGGGATGAAAACCGGCAGCTTCGCGAAGAGCTAGGCACCCGCTATGGGTTTGACAATCTGGTGGGACGTAGCGCGGCGATGCGTGAAGTATTTGCAACGGTGATGCGCGTGGCTCCGACTCGCGCGACGGTCCTGCTGGCAGGCGAGAGCGGTGTCGGCAAGGACATGATCGCTCGCGCCATCCATCATCACTCGCCTCGTGAAGGGCGGCCGTTTGTGAAAATCAACTGCACGGCGCTGCCCGAGAACCTGATGGAGAGCGAGCTGTTCGGATATGAGAAGGGCGCCTTCACAGGGGCAAACGTGAGCAAGCCGGGCAAGTTCGAGCAGGCCGATACCGGGACGGTCTTTCTGGATGAGATCGGCGATGTGCCGGCCTCCATCCAAGTAAAACTGCTGCGCATTCTCCAGGAGCGCGAGTTTGAGCGCCTGGGCAGCAATAAGACCAAGCACATTGACGTGCGTGTGTTGGCGGCAACCAACGTGGATTTGCGCGCAGCCCTGGAACAGGGCACCTTCCGCGAAGACTTGTATTACCGGCTCAACGTTCTGCCGATCGATATTCCGTCACTGCGCGAGCGCAAGGAAGACATCCCATTCCTGGCCGAGCACTTTATCAAAAAGCTTGCAAAGGACCTGGGGAGCCCCGTCGTCGAAATCTCAGACGGCGCAATTCAAAAGCTGCTCGGTTACTACTGGCCCGGAAATGTCCGCGAGCTGGAGAACGTGATGGAACGGAGCATGGTGCTGAGCTCGCATCCAACTCTTGAAGCAGACGATATCAAGCTGGATGTTCAGTTGCGATCGCGGGTCCAAGCGGTGGATCACTTTTTGCCGGAAGGGATGACGCTGGACGCATACGAGCAGTCCATTATCCGGGAAGCGCTGAAGCGCGCGAACGGCAACAAGAGCCAGGCGGCGCGGCTGTTGGGGCTGACCAGGAATGCGCTGCGATACCGGCTGTCGCAGATGGGGATGGAGGGGTAAGACTACTGAAGTATGCCGGCTTCCAAAGCGCTTCGTATTTCGACGGTGGGGCTGCGGGGTATTGTCGGGTCCGGGATGACCGCGGCCCATGTGATGGACTTTGCCGCGGCGTTTGGAACTTTTCTGGAATCCAGGCGGCCCGTGCTGATTGGCCGCGATCCGCGTGCCAGCGGACTGATGATTCGCGAAGGCGTGGCGGCTTCGCTGCTGGCCTGCGGACACGATGTGATCGATCTGAGCGTGGTCTCGACGCCGGTGCTGCAGCACTCGATTCGACGATTGGACGCGGCGGGAGGCATCTCGATCGGCGCCAGCCACAATGCGGCCGAGTGGAATGCGCTCAAGTTTCTAGGCAGTCAAGGCATTTATCTTTCGACTAGCGAGGCCAGCGAGCTGCTCGACATCTACCATCTGCGCAAATTCGATTTCGCCCCATGGGACCAGATCGGCTCCTTGCACCACGATGCCAGCGCGCTGGACTGCTATCTGGATGAACTGTCTCAGGCCTTCGACTTCGATGGCTTGCAGCATTTCAAAGTGGTCGTCGATTGTTCCAACGGTACGTCCTCACTGATCCTGCAGCGGTTGAATGAGCGCTTCGGTTTCCATTTCATCCTGATCAACGCGCGAATTGAGGGCGTTTCCTTCGCGCATGAGCCGACTACAGCCAGAGCCACCGTCGGCCTGCAGCTTGCACCGCTGATCCAGCCGCTCCAAGCCGATGCGGGATTCCTGTTCGACATCGATTCCGATCGGGTTGCGATGGCGACCGAACAAGGCATGGCGGTGTCGGAAGAGATGATGCTACCGCTGCTGGCCGATTACCTTCTGCCGCAAGGCCCGGGAAAGCTGGTGATCACGAATCTCTCCACCACCGCTTTGCTGGAGGACATCGCGGCGCGGCACGGAGGCTCCGTCATCCGCGTTGCGGTAGGACGGCAATCCGCCATGGATGCGCTTTCGACCTACCGGCCCGAGCAGATCGCGATTGCAGGCGAGGGTACCGGCGCGGTGATGATGCCCCGATTCCGCTTCGTATATGACGGCATTGCCGCCATGTTGGCAGTGTTGTCGATGATGGCGGCGCGACACCAGGCCCTGTCCACGATTTTATTCGGCTATCCCAAGTACTCAATCCTAAAGGGCCAGCATCCGCTCGTCTCACAACGCATCCCCGCTCTGCTAATGCAGCTTCAAAACCGGTACGGCGATGGGCGCGTCAACACAACCGATGGCCTGCGTGTCGATTGGCCGGACCGCTGGTTTCATGTGCGCGTCAGCCAGACCGAGCCCGTGGTCCGGGTGATCTGCGAACAACGCGGCGAGCCGCCGGCCGCGCTTTTCGACGATCTGCTGGAGCAGGTTCGCAGCCTGGCTTGAAAGACAATGCTGAAACGTATCGTGTGTGACACGCGCTTCCCACTAGCCAGTCTCGACGCGGCAGGCACGGGTGTTTCTCTTCCGGGCTGACGGGCTAAGAGCGGATTGAGAATGTCAGAGTCTTCTTTTAAGTGCAACACAGGCAAGAATGCCTGTGCCACTCTTTTCAGAGATGCCGGCTAAAGAACACCTGCTCAAGATCGGGGTCTCCGGAATTCGCGGCGTAGTCGGCGAGTTTCTGACGCCCGTGCTGGCCCGGACCTTCGCACAGGCGTTTGGCACCTATGTCGGGGCTGGCCGGGTGGTGGTGGGACGCGATACGCGGGCCAGCGGACCCATGCTCCAGCACGCGGTGCACTGTGGACTGCTGGCCGCGGGTTGTGAAGTGATCGATGTAGGAGTTCTGCCAACGCCCACCATTCAAATCTTCACAGGCGCGACCGGCGCGCGGGGAGGTTTGGCCATCACTGCTTCACACAATCCGCCTGAATACAACGCGCTCAAGCTGTTCAATGGGCAGGGTCTGTTCTTCAACCACTATGAACGGAGCGAGCTGCTCGACATCTATCACCAGAGCGATTTCCGCCAAGCCGCGAATGACGAAATACGCCGGATACGCCGCGACACCGCCTCACCTGCAAAGCTGCATTTGGCGCGAGTGCTGGAACATGTGGATGCGGCGCTGATCCGTTCCCGCCGTTTTCGTGTAGCTCTGGATGCGGTGAATGGCGCCGGGTCCGTCCTGAGCTGCCGCTTTCTCGAGCAGGATCTCGGCTGCGAATTACACGCGATCTCGACCGATCCTACCCAGCCGTTTCCGCGCGTCGCCGAGCCGCGACCGGATACGCTCACCGAATTGTCCGAGCTTGTTCAGCGGACCGGCTGCGCCGTGGGCTTCGGCCAGGATCCGGATGGCGATCGTCTCGGCGTAGCCGACGAACACGGCCGCATTCTCGACAACGACGATGTCCTCGCGCTCGCAACCGGTGCCGCGCTCGAGAAGATGCCGGGCGACGTGGTTGTCAACCTGACCACCTCGTCGGTGATCGAAGACATCGCGAGCAAGCACAAGCGGCGCGTTTATCGCACTCCGGTGGGCGAGGCCAATGTCGTCGAAACCATGCTGGCTGTGAATGCCGCAATCGGCGGGGAAGGGTCAAATGGGGGCATTATTTTCCCGGCCGTTCACCTGTGCCGCGACAGCTACACCGGTATGGCTTTGCTGCTGGATCAAATGGCTTGCAGCGGATCGAGTATGTCCGCGCTGCAAGCCGCGCTGCCGCAGTATCACCGCAAGCTTGGCCAAGTAGGATTCGAACACGGACGCCTGGGGCCGATCATGCAATCGCTGGACGACAGTTTTCCGGGCGCCTGCAAAGACCGGTCGGACGGATTGAAGCTGATTCTGCCGAACGGCTGGATTCACGTCCGCGCATCGAACACGGAACCGCTCTTGCGCCTAGGGGCGGAGGCCAAAACCGAAGCGGAGGTGGAGGAACTGTATCGGGCGGTGTTGCGTGTTATTGCGCAGTAGGACGATCTGCCGCGGGCAGCGCCTGCTTCGGCATCTCCGGCAGAACGAACTCTGTCTCGCCGGGGAGAATCTTTTTCGTCTTGTCCCGGATTTCGAGCTTCAGTTGCGAAACACTCTCGCCGAGCTTGCGAATGCGCTCGCGCTTACGATCATTCTCTCGAGCCATCGCGGCATTCTCTTCTTCGAGTTGCCGGATCTGGTTGCGTTTCTCCATCAGCGCGGAGATTCCCTGGGGGCCCCTCAGGGTGAAATAACCATACGCCCCGAGCAGCGCGACGGCGGCTGTATAGAGGATGCGACGATAAAGGGTAGTCATGAGCGCGTAAGTGCCCTTACATTTCTTATAATCCTCTTTTAGATAAATAGCCAGCGGAACTCATCAAAAAAACGACATGACCGATAAAATAGTGGTTTTCAGCGCTTGCAGCAGCCAGCACGAAGCCGAGAAGATCGCGGGAATGCTGGTTGAAAAGCGGCTCGCGGCATGCGTGAACCTGATTTCCGGAGTCCAGAGCATCTACCGCTGGCGGGGCGCAGTGGAACGTTCCAAGGAAATTATGCTCTTGATCAAATCCACTCGCGAGCTGTTGCCGCAATTGCAGAGCGAAATATCGAAGATGCACAGCTATGAAGTACCGGAGGCCTTGGCGGTGCCGGTGGTGGACGGGATGGAGAGTTACCTGGAATGGATGGACCGCGAGCTTCAACCCGCAGGGGCGCGGGAGTGAAGCTAATTCCGCCGGCTCCATGAACCCGATTCTCGCGCCTGCTAAACCCACGCACGCCCGGTATTGGGTAATCGTCTTCGCCGTCTCGCTGGCCATTCTCTCCTATATCGATCGAGTGTGCATCTCGCAGGCGGCTCCCGTGATCTCCAGAGATTTGGGGCTCTCGAAATCAGACATGGGTAAGGTTTTCGGCGCCTTCGCGCTCGCCTACGCGCTGTTCGAGATTCCCGGAGGCTGGCTGGGCGACCTCATTGGCCCTCGAAAAGTGCTAATGCGGATTGTACTGTGGTGGTCCATCTTCACGGCGGCTACCGGCGCGGCTTTCCGATTGGGCCCGCTCCTGATCATTCGATTTCTCTTTGGCGCAGGCGAAGCCGGCTGTTTCCCGAACCTCACGAAGGCCTTCACCACCTGGCTTCCAGCGCAGGAGCAGGTCCAGGCGCAAGGCATCATGTGGACTTTCGCGCGCTGGGGCGGCGCGATCACTCCACCGCTGGTGATCCTGGTGTTCCGGTACGTGACCTGGCGCTGGGCCTTTGTCATCTTCGGAGCGCTGGGCACCATCTGGGCGGTTTTTTTCTACGCCTGGTTCCGCGACAATCCGCGTGACCATCAGAGCGTCAACACCGCCGAACTCGCCTTGTTGCAAGGCGCGGACAGGCTCGCCACCGGCCATAGCGGCGTGCCTTGGTTCAAGCTGGTCTCCTCCCGATCCGTGGCGCTCCTATGGCTTCAGTATTTCTGTCTTTCGTTCCCCTGGTATTTCTACATCACCTGGCTTCCAACCTATCTTCAAGAGAGCCGAAAACTGTCAGCCTCGGCCAGCGCGAATTACGCCGTTCTGCCGCTGCTGTTCGGCGGTTTTGGCTCGCTGTTCTGCGGGTTCATTTCAGCGGCGGTGGCACGCCGCACCAGCAGCGCGCGGACCAGCCGGCGCGTTCTAGCCACAACCGGCTTTGCGGGCGCATGCCTGCTGCTTACTCTCTCCATTCAGTTGAGCAATCCGAAGTGGGCCATGCTGGCAATGGGAATGGCCAGCTTCTGCAACGACCTCGCCATGCCGCCGTCGTGGGCTGCCTGCATGGACATAGGCGGAAAATACGCAGGCACGGTTTCCGGATCGATGAACATGATGGGCAACCTGGCCGGATTCGCCGCACCCGTACTGGGCGGCTACATTCTTGAATGGACCCACGGTAACTGGAACGCCTTTCTGTATTCGATGGCAGGCGTTTACCTGCTCGGGACATTCTGCTGGCCGTTTATCGATCCAGTCACGCCGCTGGAAACAGGAAAGTGACAAAAGGCTCATGGCGTAGAGTTTCGTTCGAATACGACGCTGGATTTTGTTCGCCCGATCTCTCTATAGCTGCTTAGCCAGGCGTGCAGGTCTGGGTAGTTTGTGATTGCCAGGGCCGGGTTCAAGCGGCCTAATCCGTCCACGATGTAGGTTGGCTGAGTAGCGATCAGCTCACGGCGGTTGCGGGCTGCCAACTCTGGAAATGTCACCACGGAGCTTGTGAGGTGACGGTCCGCTAAGACGCCGGTGAGCGGCTGGGAATCGAGGAATCGCGTTCCCGCGCGCATGCGGGTGTAGGCGAACACGTCGGGACGGTAGCCCCAGACCAGGAGGGTTCCGGGTTTCCCCACTAGCAAGCGGGACGCGGCTTCGCTGTCCTGGTTTAGAGCTAAGTCCGTCCAGTGGTTGTCGAGCAGGAAGTAGCGGGGACCGAATCGGACTAGTGGAATCAGCAGGAGCAAAAGCAGGAACGCCCTCCGCCGCCCGAGGAGCACGTAGCCGCGGGAGGCCATTAGAGTGACCGGTACGAGTAGCAGAAAGTAGTAGCGCGGAAAAAAGCGCCAGCCCGCGCACACGCCGGCCACTGCAATCGACAACCATGCGAGCATGCGCCACGATCGCTCTTTCCACAGGAACAATACCGCGCCGATCATGATCGCGAGATGGAACCCGATCCAGTTTCCGGTGCGTAGGAAACCTGTGACCAAAGAGAACCCTTGTCCCGTGTACGCGACGCCCCATTTCCAGACCTGTTCGTAGTACGGCGCGCCGAACCAGGCAAATGCCGCGAGGTTGGGTATGACGAATCCAGCCAAGGTCCAGGGCCAAGCTCGCCAAGTCCACAGCAGGCAGGCTCCGAGGACGAAAATTCCTTTGGAATTCAGCAGCAGTGCCGTGCCGGCTAGCAGCCCGGCGAGGAACGGGCGGCCTCGGATCGCGCAGTAGATCGCTGCGATATGGGGCGCGATCATGAGCAGGTCCGGTGCCAGCGCCATTATGGCGGATGGAGTGTCAAAGGTCAGAAAAAAGCCGAGCAGCAGCGCCCCGGCCCATCCCTCGCGCGTGGACCATAGCCGTGACGCCAGCATGAACAGCAGCAGGCAGCATCCAAATACGAAGAGCGCTCCGGCTATCCGTAAGGGGATTCCGATACGCGCATCCCACAGCAGGTACAGAGTTGGAAACAGGGGCGGCTTGTCGAACCAGATGTCACGGTAGAGCGCCTTGCTGTCCAGCATTTGAATGGCGGCGGCAGTGGGATAGGCTTCTTCGATCCAGACGATTTTGCTATGGGTGAGACGTGCGGCGAGAAGACCGGCGAATAAAGAGAGCAGCAGGACGGGCCGGGTGATCACCCGCGTTTAGTCGATCTCCAAAATCTCGGCGAGCGGCACTGTTATTTCGGGATCGTGGGTGCGCAGAAACCCATCAGTGACTTCCCGTACGCTTCCTGGAGAATAGATGAATGCTTTGCGAGCGAGAGGATCAATCACCCAAATGAAGCGCACGCCCATGGCGAAATAGTCGGAAATGCGTTCCATCAGATCGCTTGGCCGATCGTCTCTCGATAAGATCTCGATGCACAGGAACGGCGGACGCCGGACGATGGGCTCGAAGGGGTCGGAACGGAGCTGAACGCAAACATCCGGTATGCGGAACCGGGTGGCGCTCACTTGCACACGCTGCTCCGGAAGGACGCGAATCCCGAACTGGGCTCGTCTCTGATTCAGTAATGTAATTAGCAGTCCCTGCGCGCTGCTATGCGGCCCTTCACCCAAGTTGCGCTCCTTTATTTGACCGTCCACATAGTCCACATCCGGGCGGTAGCTGGTTGAAAGATACTCCGAGATCGGAATCAGCGTCACGGTTGACATTCGGGCTCTCCCTCCAATTAATCAGTCTCCAGGATCGCATCGAGCGGCACGGTTATTTCGGGATCGTGGGTGCGCAGGACGCCGTCGGTCACTTCATGCATGTGGCCTGGGGTATGGATGAAGGTTTTACGAGCGAGAGGATCAATCACCCAAATAAACCGCACGCTCATGCGAAGGTAGTCGGTAATGCGCTCGGTGAGGTCGCTTGCTCTGTCGTCTCTGGATAGAATCTCGATGCAGAGGAACGGTGGAAAGCGGACGATTGGCTCGAAGGGATCGGAACGGAGCTGGACGCAAACATCCGGTATGCGGAAGCGGGTGGGGCTGACCTGCACGCACTGCTCCGGAACGACGCGGATCCCGAACTGGGTCTCTCTCTGAGTCAGAAATGTCGTTAACAATCCCTGCGCACGGCTATGTGGCCATTCACCCACATTGCGCTCCTTGATTTCACCGTCTACGTAGTCCACATCGGAGCGGTAACTGGTTGACAGATACTCCGAGATCGAAATCAGCGCGACTGTCGACATGCAGGCTCTCCTTCCAGTTCGTCCGGCTCCAGAAGTTCTTCGAGCGGCACCGCTATCTCCGGATCGTGGGTCCGCAGCACGCCATCGCTGACTTCATCCATCTGTCCCGGAGTATAAACGAAAGCTCTGCGCTGGAGAGGATCAATCACCCAAACAAACCGCACACCCATGTGGAAGTAGTCGGCAATGCGGTCATTGAACTCACTTGCCTGGTCCTCTTTGGATAAGATTTCGACGCAGAGGAACGGTGGATGCCGGACGACGGGCTCGACCGGGGCGGAACGGAGAACTACGCAAACATCCGGTATGCGTACGCGGGTGGCGCTCACTTGTACGCGCAGCTCCGGAAGGACGACGATACCTGCCTGCACCCTTCTTTGAAATAGGGAAAAAATCGTCAACGTCTGTGTGCGGCTGTGCGGCCCTTCGCCCCAGTTGCGTTCCTTGATTTCACCGTCCACATAGTCCACATCGGGGCGGTAGCTCGTGGACAAATACTCAGAGAGAGAAATGGGTGTCACGATATTCTCTCTTTGAATATATAATAAAAAGGTTAAGTCTTGTCTCATACAAGATGAGCCTGGAGCGGGAGCGAGTTTCTCATACAAGATGAGCCTGGAGGGGCGGTTCGGCATGCTGGGAGTTGATCGTCAGCATGCAAGCAGCAGAAGCTTTGAGCCT
>JBPCOQ010000154.1:0-38891 GCA_051000095.1 Bryobacteraceae bacterium
AGGCTCAAAGCTTCTGCTGCTTGCATGCTGACGATCAACTCCCAGCATGCCGAACCGCCCCTCCAGGCTCATCTTGTATGAGAAACTCGCTCCCGCTCCAGGCTCATCTTGTATGAGACAAGACTGCGAAGAGACTTTACCATGTGACCATTGTAGTCTCAAGTATCGCGACCACTCTTCACCACTCTTTCACCGCGCCGGCAGATCGGGTAAATCCGCCAGCACATACGCCATCACCGCCATGGCCGCGACATTCTGCCGTAACTCTTCCGGTTTCACTTTATCCACCGTGTCGGCCCGGGAATGGTGCCAATCGAAGTAGTGGCCGCCGCTGGTTCGGGGCGCGATGCCTGGAACGCCCTCCCGCATCAAGGGCGCAATGTCGGCGCCTCCTCCTCCTTGCTGGATTGCGGTGACTCCGATTCTTTCGAGCAGTTTACCAACGTCCCGAAGCTTGGCGAGCATCGCTTGCGTGTTCGCGCCCGCGCTGATCCCGAATCCAACGGGCTTCTCCGCGCCGCCGTCCATTTCAATGGCGGCGACATGGTTGCGAATCTTGTCCCCGATCCATTCCCGGTAAGCCTTGCCACCCGCGCCGCCGTTCTCTTCGTTGGTCCAGAAGACCACCCGCAGTGTGCGCCTCGGCTGCAAACCGAGCTTCTTGATCAGGCGCGCCGCTTCGAGCGTAGTGATACAGCCGGACCCGTCGTCCTGAGCGCCGGCGCCTACATCCCACGAATCGATGTGGCCACCCATCACCACGATCTCCTCCGGCTTCTCGCGCCCGCGAATCTCGCCGATCACATTGGCGGACTCCGCATCCGCAACCGTCTTCGCCTCCATTTCCAAATGCACGCTCACCTTGCCTGCGTCCGCCAGACGCTGCAGCAGCAACGAGTCCTCAATGGTGATCGCGGCGGCGGGTATCTTGCCCGTGCCGGCGGAATATTCCATGGCTCCGGTGTGCGCCGACTGCAAGCTGACCGGCGTAACCGAGCGGACCAGGACCGCGACCGCGCCGAGCTTGGCTGCCCGCGATGCGCCCTCATGGCGGTACACCACCGTCCGGCCGTAGCCTTCGTAAGGCGCATTGAACAGCACGATCTTGCCTTCAATCTCATTGCGGCCTTTACGGGTAAGTTCTTCGAAATTGGCTACCGGAATTACCTGCGCGGTAATCCCGTTCTTCGGGGTTGCGATACTGCCTCCCAGTCCCAACATGGTCAGCGGGCGATTGACCGGCTCGACGATGGAGGCATGCTCCGATCCCCGCGCCCAGTGCGGCACTTTCACGCGCGGGGTGACAACGTTCTCCAGGCCATCGCTCTTCATCTGCTCCGCGGCCCACGCGATCGCCTTGTCGAGAGCGGGTGATCCACTGAGCCGATTGCCGATACGATCGCACAGATACGATAGCCGGGCGTAAGCATCCTGATCCGCGAGCGCGGCGTCAATCAACTTCTCGGCGGGATCGTGATAGGTATCCGCAAGGGTCTGCGCAAACAACGCGATCGCCAAGCCGAATAAACCAGCGGTCAGGACATATCTTTGCATGAACCGAACAGCATACCAGCTATGTTCCCGAGTCTGTTTCCATCATCGCGGGTGGGCCCGCCAGGCCCATGCTAGTTTGTCTCGAAAATAGCTCGTAGCTCGTGGTGGCACCGTGGGACAGGCGGTCGGTTTGTGCCGCCTGTCCGCTAGGTCTGGGCTGTTTCCATCATCGCGGGTGGGGCCCGTCGTGCGAGGCGGTACCGGATCATGCCGACCGGCGTTATTTCTTCCAATCCTCTTTGAACTGCTGCATTTCGGCGTGAACGCTTTCCCCATCGGTCAACTCGCCTCTCGGCGCTTCTTCCCAGCCTTCTTGAATCTGGGCTCCAACCTTGGCGTGGTTATTAGCCAGCTAATCGTCCTCCGCGCTGAGAAATTCAAGCGCGTTCTCGATTACTTCCTCAGCGCCAGAAAAGGCGCCGCTTTGGATGAACGCTTCGATCTTAGGCGCAAGTTCGGGCTTTCGGTCGCGGGAAGATTCTTCGCTTTCGTTGTGCCCAGCATATCAGCTACGGGCGAAGACCGCTCTTGGCCTTCCGCAATCCCATCTAGACCGGCAACCGATTGGCGCCGTACACTCGTCCGCGGCGGCACTCGCATCCAAGCCAGCGAAGAGAGCCGCCGTAGCGTCCCTACCTCGGATAAGGGTGGCCGCGGAGCAGCGTCAACGCCCGGTAGATCTGTTCCGCCAGCATTACCCTCGCCAGTTCATGCGGGAAGGTCATCGCTGACATTGACAACAGCAGGTCGGCACGTTCCTGCCATCCCGGAGGCAGGCCGTCGGCGCCGCCGACCAGAAAGACCAGATCGCGCGCCTCATCTTCCGCTTTGCCGATCAGCTTTGAGAACTGGAGCGAGTTGTAGGACTTGCCCAGCGGGTCCAGGAAGATCTTGCTGGCTGACGGATGCTTGGCCCAGAGCTCGAATCGATTCGGCTGAATTTCCCGCATCTCGCAGCGTAGATACCGCTCTGAGCGCTTGATGTATTCATCGGCCAGCGCATTGCCGTTCGCATCTCGCGGTTTTCCAATGAAATAGATATGGATTTTCATTGGAGGGCAGTGCGTACGTAGAGCTGAAAAGGCGCCCAGTAGTATGGCAGGCTGTAGATTGTTTTCGAGCGTAGCAGAACCAGCTTCGCGGCGCGCAGGGCCATGGCCGGGTCTTTGCCGGCAGTGATGCCCGCATATAACTCGTCCATCAACCGGGGCGTCGATTCGTCACTCACATCCCATAGACCGGCGATCACGTTGCGCGCCCCGGCGTGGAAAAATGCCCAGGTGAAACCGACCATTCCCTCGCCCGCATAGGTGCGCGCGCCAGCCGTCCGGCAAGCCGATAGCGTGACCAGTCCGGCATGCAATGGTTGCTCCAACACGGACCTCGCGGTAAGTTTACAGGTATTGGGCGGGCCGGCCAGAATGATCGCCGAACTGAGCGGGTGGCGGCTATCCGCGATCGCATGGGCTGTGAAGTGAATGTAGGAGAAGGGCTGCGCGGCCGCTTTTCGATAGGCTCCCGGGACAGCTCGTCGCGACCGGAACTCACCCGTGTGTGACGGCGAAAAATGCCGCTCGACGGCCGCAATCTCCTGACCGGCGTAAGGCAGCTTTGTGAATTTATCGTCCCCAGGTTCCGGATCGCCGATGAGCAGCAGAGATTTGGGTTGAACGGTCGCGACGGCGCGGCGTTCTGTGCGAGCCGCCATCAAGTTCAGTGCCGGGGTAATCGAGATCGTCGCTTCTTCAACCAGATAGTGTTTCGCTGTCTGGGCGGCTGGCAACGTCTCCGGATTGAGCGCGTACAGCGGCCCATCCGGAACAAAGATGACCCGGCCTTGATTGGGAATGCGATCGCGTATGGGGGCTATCACCGCGCGATAAAGGTCGCCAGCGGTCGAATCCTCAATCTCGAGCGGATCGGTCAGGTTCTCGATGAGCGCCCCATACCTCTCGACCAGAGACTTGATCTCCGCCTGCGGAGGCAAGGTGAACGCGGTGATGTCTTTGCCTGTAATCACCCAAACGTAGGAACGCTCCGGGGCTGTCCAGTAAGAGATCAGCACCGCGCCGGTGGACGCCGCCAAGCGCCGGTATTGTGCGCCGGAGAACTGGACCGTAGTTTGATCCACGCCCAATCTCTCGCGCAAGATCCGTGCGCGGCTTGCTTCCGCCGTAACCAGCGCGCGCTCCTGCTGGCCATGCGACATCAGGAATTCCACATAGTCCTGGTAAAAAGAGATCAAGCTGGCAAGAAAGGACAGCTTGATCTCCTCGTTCACCAGCCGCGCGCGGCTCCGTTCTATCATCCGTAGGGCCGCCCGGAAGCGCGCTTCGGCCTGTTCTGGCCGGTTTGTCGCCGCGTAGAGTTTAGCCAATCCTGCCTGCGACTCCAAGGCCGGCGTAGGGTCTTCCGATCTCGCCTGGATGACCTGCGAAAATAAAGCTTCGGCCTTTGCGCTATCGCCCTTCCCTTGCGCGATGAAGGCTGCGTTTCGAAGCGAGTACAACTCGGCCGTCTCGTTTTTTAATTTCCTTTTGATCGCCAGCGCCTTCTCGTTGTACTCTTCCGCGGCGGACCACTCTTTCAATTGGATCGCGGCCCGAGCCGAATTGCTGAAAAATTTCGCAAGTGTCTCCTGGTTGCCACGATCTGAATGGATGGCATCGAGGAAACATTTTTTTGCATCGGCGTATTCCCCGCGATCCAGGTAAACATTACCCATGTTGCCAAGACAGACGGATTGCTCGTCAACGTGGCCGGTTGCGATGTTGATTTGGAGCGCCTGCTTGTAGTAGCTGAGCGCGTCATCGAGTTCGCCCAGTTTGTAATGGCACACCGCCATGTTGTTCATGGCCCCGGCGCGAGACGCGCGGTCCTCCGATTCGAGTAGCGGAAGTTGCTGGTCGAAATAATGCAGAGCCTCCTCATATCGCAACTGGGACATACGCACGAACCCGAATGTGCCGAGGGCTTGGGCCTTCAGCCAGTTGCCCCCGCTTGCGGAAGCGAGCCGGTCGCTTTCGCGCGCAGCCTGTTCAGCGGTGGCGAAATCCTCACGTAGCGAAGATACAACCGCGGACCAGGACTCGATTGCCGCCCGCAAAGCAGTCGCCTGAGCCGACTCGGCCAGTGTTGATGCGTGCGCGAGTAATGCTTCCGCTCCTTCGTAATCCGGCAGCCGGAACCGGGCTTTGGCTTGGTCGAACTCCTTGCGGGCCTGTAGCGCCAGGAACTCGCGGCTATTCGGAATCGTCGCGGAGTCCAGCAGCTTCAACGAGGCGTTGGCTCCGCTGTTCTTGAGGAGGGCTTCGGCCTTGCTAAGATACAAACCCCAATACCCTCGCGGGTTGCGATCGAGCGAAACGGAACGCAGGCTATTCTCGGCCAGCTTGAGTGCTTCGCCGGAGTCTCCGGAGTCGAGCATTTGCTGAATGCGGGCTTCGAGGACTTCGGGGCTGGCGCGATGAGCGCAGGCGCTCCAGGCCATAAGGATGGTCGCGATCAAACAAACCGAGCCGCGACCAGCCTGCCCGCACACCGGGTAAGGGAGCGGTCCCCCTGGACAACCAGGCGCTAGTGGCCGGGCGGGCTTCCGGTGACCTCGCCGCTTCCGCCATCGGCACTCCCTTCGGTTCCACATCCGAGCTCTACATGTAGCATTCTAATGCGCCGCCCGCGTGGATTCACAATCAGCTCCGCCAGCGTGATGGTTCCAAAGTGATCGAGGTAGATTGAGTTCGGGGCTTTCAGCTCCAGTTCCGGCGCATTCTCGAACTCGAGCCGGTCCACCAGGGAGCAGTGGATTGGGCCGGTTTTATCAGTTCCGTTGGCCTTGTAGACCTTCAGGTGGTCGCCTGCGTTATTGCGGAAATCGGTGTACTTGCTGAACTGGCATGCTTTGCCGACATTCAGGACCACCTTCACTGGGTGTCCGGCGATGGTGACGTTTTCGAAGCAACTACCTAGTGGTACAATCGACGGCTCGACCGGCTCACTCGGGTTGGCTGCGGGATCGACATACGGGTGGCGGCTCATAACCCGGCCGCAGAATTTGCCGATTTTCACGATTCCCAGAATGTCCAAATCTTCCACAGTTGCGCTAGCCACGGTGTAGAAACAATCGTCCTTTTCGCTATAACTGCCGGTGGCTGATGTGTACGCGGCTTTGCACGAGACAATCTCCTTCAGCCGATAGTCGTTGATTCGATCGCTCGAATAACCTCCCGATTGCGGCAAAGCGCAGGATGCCTGCGCTTCAATGACGTGCTCGAAAGGGAGCGTGATATGACCTGCCAGCGCGACAGCGTAGGCCTGGTGATTGAAGTGTCGTCGCTTTTCGTTCGGGTGGAGTGTGGCGTTCGGCAATTGGGCTCCTCAGTTGGTGCTCAGATCCATGCTGTAGGTTGCGATCGGGTCCGGCGAATTGTCACCCCGCACCGTTACAGTATAAGTGCCGCTGGGGAACTCGGACCGTAATAGCATCAGGCGCAATGGCTGCCCGGGTGGCGGAGCGGAGACGGTCAAGCGCTTGTGTCTGTTACCTGCTTTCATTTGAACATCACATACGTAGTGGCTGAAAGCTGCGCCGCCGGGAAGATAAAAATACGGCATGAAGAAGACGGAGTCCTGAGGTATGCCAATGGCTTCGGCGCCGCGAGCAATCTTGAGCGGGAACGAGAACGGGGCCTCTCCGCTCGAGAGTTGACTTACTTCCGTTTTGAGATGCGGGATGGTGACGAGGTTCTGAAAACCCACCAGGGCCAGTAAACAGGCAGCCGTTGCCACCGATGCGGCAAAAGGCAATGCAAACGCCGTTCGAAGACGTTCCCACCAGCCTGGATTCGAGCGCGCGGGCAACGTTGCAGGCGCAAAGTTGGCCCGGTCGCGGAACACGGCACGGGCGTTTTCCGCAAAGATCGTCTGCAGCCGGATCTCGTCTCCACACTCGCGACAGGAAAAGTAGTGTTCCTCAAAACCCTCCACTTCGGAAGGGGACAATTCGCCCAACAAATAACGGGCTGGAGCTTGTATCCGAGTAGCCTCGGCGTGACCCATCTTGATCGCCTCGTTAGTCTTTGTGTCGTTCAAGTCCATTTCGTATCAAACGGCCGCGCCTTTCATTCCGGTCAAGTGGGTCAAGGCCTGTTTAAAGCGCCCCTTAGCGCGATGGATCAGCACCCGCAGATATTCTCGGTCGACGTTCATCTCACGGCAGAGCTCGGTTTTGTCGCGCTCTTCGAAGTAAACCTGCCGGAGCAGCTCGCGGTCTTTGGCGGAGAGCCCATCGAGCACCCGGGCGACGATCTGTTTCCGCTCGCTCGAAACCGCCTGGCGCGCCGGGTCCGCGTGGTCGTCCAGGATGTCGCGCAGATCCTCAGGCATCTGGCTATGCCGGGTGGCGGCACGAAGCGCCTCGTACATCACGTTGTTGCAGATGGAATTTACGTAGGCCCCAAGGCGCTCCGGATTCTGCAGACCGCCCTGCTGTTTTTTCAAGGATTGGAACACGCGCAGAAACGTCTCCTGCCGCACATCTTCGATCAGTTCGGGCGAGCGGAGTTTGCTTCGCAGCTTGATGCGCAGCAGCCCGCTGAAGTGCGAGACAAAGTCCCGCTGAACTTCCGCATCTCCCACGGCAAGTTTGCGAACATACTCCTCATCAAAGGATGAATGTTCCATTTTTGTGCTTTTGCTACCGATCAGCGGTGATTATAGCAACCGCTCTTCCCAGGATTGGTTGCACCGAGAGGCACAGGCATTCCTGCCTGTGTTGCACTTAGACGAAAGCCCTGATGTTTTCGGCTGCCGGGCAAAGAAACACTCGGGCTCCTGATATGTTTCGCGCCACCACTACACTAACCCGATGTGCGAAGAATCAAGACAAACAACAATGTGCTGGCGGCTGCCGTATTGGCCTTACTCGCCTTGATGGCGAGCGATCTTCGACTGATTGTTCTGCAATAGAATGTTCTGCAATAGAATGTGTCCACTTACTGATACTTCACCGGGATCAGGTTCGCCTCGCCGTAGCTCAGCAATCCAGCATCGATTGAGCCTCCCGCGGTGAGAGGAGCCGAGAACGCCGATCCGCCGGCCGCGTTCATTCCCAGGTTTCCGATGGCCACCTCACCCGCTCCGGTATCGACGTTGGAAGACGGCAGTTGAGACAGGATACTGCCCGGTACCACGAACTTACCAGCCGAGGCTGGCGCGTTGCAAAAAAACTGCTTGCCCCGGCTCTTCGAAGGATCTGCAGGGTTAATCACCACGTTCGATCCGAAAATAGTCACGAGCGAATTTGCATTTAGATTTCCCCCTGTCCAGGTAATCGTGACACCGCTCCGCGGCACGGTTGAAAAGTTACCGGCATTGGTCCAGACCAGATCTTCTGGCAGGTCCGTCTGCGCTGTAAAGGCGCCCACGTCGGGACCTCCGGAACCTGTGAGAGTCCACTTCCCCGAACTAAGGGAGAAAATGCCCAGATAGCCGCCGGAGGGAAACGCGGCGACATCCTGGGAGACGCCATTTCCCCCCGAGAAATGCACCATTGCGCCGGCGCTGAGCTCCCTGCCACCGAGTGCCGAGAAATTTGGGATTACAGCACCGGGAGCGGTGTCCAGTGTGTCAAGAACCGCGCAGGAACCGGAGGCGGCCGGGAAATTGATTCCACCGAAAGCGTTGGCGATCCGATACAACTGAAACACGCCATCGGCGTTTATCCGGGTAAAGAGACCCGCTACACCGGCGATCGGAAGACCGGATTGGTTCGCGCGGACAAATTGAAACGCTCCGATGTTCACGGTTTCCAGGTTGTCCAGCTTAGCCAGACTCGCAGAATTGAGACCAAAGGGGTCGATACAAGTGGCACTAGACCCGATCGACAGATAAAAAAGATTGCTTGGGACGCCACTGGCCGTAATCTCGGCGGGGATGTAGCAGCCGGATGGCAGGTTGGCCGGCAGGACGAAGTTGATTTGATCCAAACCGGGGTAATCCGGAGAGCGCCCGGCATAGATCGCAGGCGTTGTGACGCCTGCAATGTCGATAGTCACATTCGATCCGGCCGGGACTGCCCCGGGCTTGTCGTTGTCAGCTCCGGGTATTGCGCCGAGACCAGTACCGTAAATCACTAGTGTATTGCTGGATTGGGCTGCATTCGTCAGGGAGTTAACTGAAACGTCGGTCGCGGACCGGAACACTTGAACGCTCGCAGGTCCATTCCCCTGGCTGTTTCTGGTAAAAACGCCGAGCGCCGATTTGGCGACGGCGATCTTGAACGGAGAGCTGGTTTTTCCGTTGTATGTGACTGTAACGTCGGCGGGTCCAAGAGGTGTTGTGGATGGAAGGACCCCGTTAACCTGCACAGCGGAAGAGTAGACCAGGAATGCTTTCAGCGTCTGCCCGCTGCTGGAGAGAGTAATCGAGGTTCCATTAGCGTCCGGAAGGCTGGCCGGGAGCGGCAGACCTGGGGCCATCACAGGACTTGCCGGTCCTAAGCCTGCGCCAAACACCACGAAGATCGAGCCCTGGGCAATGACGTTGTTGCCAATGGTGTTCCCGTTTACATCCAAAGGCGCTCTGGTATAGCTGGCCGAGTTGACGACACCGCCCACGCTGGGTTGGGCGCAAACCGCGGCGGCAAAAAGCCAGCCCGCGACGGCTAGCTTCGAAAAGCAATTCATATGGCTGTTATAGCGTATCCCGCTCAAGAGTTGATGCATCTAAGTATTTCTTAGCCTGACTTGGGACTTGGAAATGAGGAAGTTAGCTCTCACTCTTATTGCCGCCACGTGCTCGCTCGTCACCGGGCAGGATTTGAGACGCGCGGAAAATCTGTATCAACGCACGGACTATCAAGCGTCGCTAAAGCTCGCTTTGGCGGAGAAGCAACCGACCGCTGCGACTTACGGCCTTGCGGGCAGGAACTGGTTCATGCTCGGGGATTTCAAGAAAGCTGCCGACGCTTTTCAAAAATCGGTGGAGTTTGAGCCAGCCAATTCCGAGTACAACCACTGGCTTGGAAGAGCTTACGGGCGCAGGGCCGAAACCGCCAGTCCCTTACTGGCCCCGGTGAATGCAGCCAAAGCCCGGCAATACTTCGAGCGCGCAGTAGAGCTGGATTCGACGAATGAAGAGGCTCTGAACGACCTTTTCGATTACTACCTGCAGGCGCCCGGATTCCTGGGCGGCGGTTATGAGAAGGCCGCCGAAGTAGCGAAGCGGATCGGAAAGATCAATCCCGCGGAGTACCATTTCGCTCAGGCGCAGCTTGCCGAAAAGCGGAAGGAGTACGATACGGCTGAGGCGCAGTTGCGGCATGCCATCGTCCTTGCCCCCCGGCAGGTGGGCCGGATTCTGGATCTTGCCAAATATCTGGGCAAGCAGGGCCGTTACAAGGAAAGCGACGAGGCCTTCCAGCAGGCCGAAAAGATCGCTCCGGACAACCCCAAAGTAATGTTCGCCCGCGCTCACGCCTATATTCGGGAGAAGCGCAATCTGGATCAGGCCAAGGCGCTTCTGGAGAAATACTTGCGCTGCCGCCTCACGCCGGACGACCCGCCTCGCGAAGAGGCGAGCAAGCTATTGAAACAGGCCACCCGGGCGTGAGCAGGCTTTATGTTCGTCGGTGAAGCGCTCCGCTTCAGTGTTGAATCGCTCTCCGCTAACAAAATCCGGACTTTCCTGACTGCCTTGGGCCTGGTGATCGGGAACGCTTCCGTAATTCTGGTGGTGACCATCTCGATCACCAGCCGCGACTACATCCTGGATCAGATCCGCGGCATCGGCTCCAACCTCATCTATGCGCAATACGAGGCGGGCACCAACACGTCAACCAAAGTGGACGCCGACCTGATCAAGCTCGCGGACGTGGACGCGATCCGGCGCCAGCTTGGGTCGAGGATCGAGGCCGCTACCGGCATCATGACCAACTATGACCGGATGCTCATCAATGGCAAGGAGCAGGACGTCTCGGTCATCGGTTCCGACGAGGAGTACAAGGCCGTGCGCAATCTGATTCTGCTGGCCGGGCGATTCATGGACGCTTCCGACGTTGCGCTTCGCCAAAAGGTAGCCATGCTGACGCCCAAACTGGCGACCCGGCTGTTTGGTGGTCAACAGCCAGCCATTGGACAGATCATCAAGCTTCACGGCCTGCGGTTCACGGTTATTGGAACATTCAAGGAGCGCACGGAAACCTTCGGGCAATCCGAAGTAACCGATGAGACCGTGCTGATCCCGATCACGGTGATCAAATATTTCACGCCGGTGGAGCGCATCGATCCAATGTATGTGCAGGCCCGGCAAGCCGGGGACGTGAACTCGCTCACCAGCTTGATCAAGCAGATTCTCGAGAGCCGCCACCGGCCGGGCGCGCGCTATCGAGTGGAGAACCTGTCGGCGATCCTCGATGCCGCGCAGAAAATCGCGCTGGTGTTGACCGTGGTGCTGATTCTTGTCTCGGCGATTGCTCTGGTGATTTCCGGCATTGGCATCATGAACATCATGCTGGTGACAGTGACGGAGCGCACGCGCGAGATCGGTTTGCGAATGGCGGTGGGCGCCTCGCGCCGCGCAGTGCTGGAGCAGTTTCTGACCGAAGCAGTGCTGATTAGCATGGGCGGCGGCGTGATCGGAATCCTGATCGGAACAGCGGTGCCACTCAGCGTTGGATTTTTCACCGACGCGTTCCGGGTACCGGTGTCGGTGACATCGATTATCGTGGCTTTCGGAGTTTCGCTGCTGGTGGGCGTTGTGTTCGGTATCCTGCCCGCGAGCCGGGCCTCGCGATTGAATCCGACGGAAGCGCTGCGGTATGAGTAATCACTCGTAACGGTAAACCGATGGCACAGCTTGCACCACCGCCGCCGGAACGCCGGAAGGTCCGATTCGGCACGATGCGGGGCCGCATTCATTTGAAACCCGGCTGGGACGATCCGGTCACTCTCGATCAGTTCCTGGCAGGGGACTTTTGAACGGATACGTACTTGACGTTACCACCGATGCCACGATCGCGCGGTACGCTTCTGAGCGGTTCCGCGTGCTCCAATGACCCATGGGATAACAAATCATAAAGACATCGCCAGGGCTACTCTTTGACAACCCTTGCCAGTTTTTTGAGACGCCCTTTCAACTCCTCGCTAGCCTCTCTCACTTCATTCGTGTCGTAGATCACCCGGGGCGTCATGAAGATAATCAGTTCTGTCTTTGCCGTGCTCGTTGAGTGACTTCCGAATATGCCCCCGATCCACGGGATGCGTATCAGTCCGGGGATGCCGCCGGTGGCGGCTGTGGTTTTCTCATCCATGATGCCGCCGATCGCGATGGTATCGCCATCCTCGACAGTCACTTGCGTCTGCAAGCTCCGCTTGGCGAAGGATGGCGACTGAATTGCCCCGGGATCCGCGGGGATCGGAGTACTCACGTCCTGGTTGATTATCATGGTGACGATCCCTCCCGGCGTTACGCGTGCGACAATGTTCAGCGTGACCCCGCTCTGCTGATTGGAAACAGTATTTGCAAATGTCGACGTCCCAGCCACTTGAACGCCGGTGACGGCTTGCGAGGAGAGGGTGGGTACTTGGGTTCCGACATTGAGCATCGCGGGGATACTATCGGTGGCAATGATACTTGGCGCGGATATCACCTTGGTGCGGCCGCTGGTTTCCTGGAGGGAAACGAAGGCCAGAAGCTCGCGGCTGCGTCCAACCAAAGTACCTGCTGAAAGAGCGGTGAGGCCGTCCGCCAGCGAGCCGAGCACCTTCCGGGTACTGACTCCCGGAATCGTGGTCATGTTGCTGGTGGTCGCGGCGTTACGCTGTTGCAGAAATGCCGAAACACCGCTGGCAAAGGCGCCAGTCAGCGTGACCTCGTAGATCTTGGCCTCGATCAGCACCTGGCGAGGCGCGATGTCGAGTTGTTTCAGCAGCTTCATGACGCCTTCATAGCTCTGTGGCGTCGCCTGGATGAGAAGCGTATTATCGAGGGGATTCGGGATCAGCCTGGGAACACCGGGCGGAAGCGCGCCGCCGGCCTGGCCATATCCAAGATAGGAGCCGGTCAGGTCCGCACCTGCCGCTGCGTTCGGCGCCGCAATCGATGCCGTTATGGGTGCGTTTGAGGCCGCCGTGGTGGGCAGCGGCTGGGATATTGCTGCATTGTTGAAGCCGTATCCCCCACCCGCGTACCCGCCGCCGCCGTAACCGCTGCCGCCGTAACCGCCCCCGCCATATCCGCCTCCGCCATATCCGCCTTGATATCCGCCACCGTAACCGCCTCCACCAAAACCGCCCCCGCCGTAGCCGCCTCCGCCAAAACTTCCACCGTAGCCCGCTCCGCCAAAACCGCCCCCGCCAAAGGGGCTTCCCCCATAGCCACCGCCGAAGCCTCCGCCAAACGCGTTGGGGACTCCGTACAGCGCCATGATGGCGCCCGCAATCAATTGCGCCTGGCCGTACTTTACGCGGTACACGTAGTTGTCCACCGCACCGGCCGTAATCTTGGCCGGCACATCCAGCTTCTTGACCCATTTTTCGACTTCGGCGAATGCGCCCGGGTTGGGAGCGATCGCAATAATGGTATTAATGCGGTTGACCGCGATGAATTTGATGGGCGCGTTCTTATCGTTTAGAGAAATCGATTTTACGATGCTGTCCAACTCTTTCACCAAATCGGAAGGCTGCCCGTGCGAGACCTCGAAAAGGCGTACGCGCTGATTGGCTAACGTATCGCTGTCGAACAGGGATATGAGCTCCATCAGACGGCGCATGTTGCGATGGCTGTCCAGCAGAAAAATGAGGTTAGCCGGGGCGTAGGTATAGGCAACAGCATTTTCGCCAAGGAACGGATTCAGAACCTTTTCGAGCTCGTCCGCCGTGACATATTTGAGGAAGATCAGGTTCAGCATGGTCCGGTCGTCATCCGGAATTTGGCCGGCGTCTGAAGTTCTTTCGATCGGTACAGGAAGATGCGAGATGATGCTGAGCGGAACGATACGGTATAGATCGCCCTGTTTGACCATGCCAAAGCCGTTGATGCGGAGGATGGTCTCGAGCAGCGAGCGGGTATCGATATTCTTGGTCTCGCCGAAGGTGTTGAGGACCACGGAACCCTTCACTCTGGGATCCAGGACGTAATTGATTTTGAGCTGGCGAGCCAGCAGATCGATCACTTCGGTTAGTGACGCATTATTCAGCGATAGCTCTCCATAAACGGTGGGCGCGCCCGCCGGTGGTGTTGCCGGTGGTGTTACCGGGGGCGCCGCCGGCGTGGTGCCGGGCGCGGCCGGGACTTGAGGATTCGCAGCAGGCGTGGCTGGCGGATTCTGAGCTGGCGGCGGCTGCTGCGCGGGTGGCAGCGGCATCGGGAAAAACCCGGGCGGAGGCGTCGGTTGGCGTATGGGCGGCTGCTGCTGTCCGAGCAGAACACTGGCCAGCGCCAGGCAAGCAACGCTATTTTGAAGCCCCGAGCGGAAGCGCACGTTACTGCTTCTCCGGAGTTTTCTTATCGGCGTCAGACGCGGGCCGCTTGTCCCGATCGCGCTGTATCATCGCCTTCTCGTCTTCCGTCAGCTCCGATTTCTTGCGGACCACTTTCTGTTCGCCGAATGGAGTTTTGTATTGGAAGCGAACGCTGTCGCCGAGGTCCGTGATCACGGGAGCAGGCGTGTTGTCCACGACGACCGGGTTTGCCGCCGGTTTGTCCTCCCATTTCACAGCCCCAAAAGGAGTTTGCCGGTACAACCATTTCTTGCCTTGCGTGTCGGTATAGCTGTATAGATAAGGCTCCACTTGCTTAGCCCCCTCCGGAATCTTTGGCGCTTCCGCCTGTGCGGAAGAAGGCGGCGGTGGCGGTTTTGGAGCGGCTCTCTTCTTCTGTTGACCCATAACCAGGGCCAGCGGCATCAATATCAAAATCACAATTGTTTTTTTCATGTTCTTTGTAAATCCTTTCCTGCCGATCGCGTTACTGTACTGGCTCCCAGCGGCACACTGTGCCGAAAGGAGTTGCGCTTACGATCTTTTTGCGGCCATCGGCCACTGTTCCGGCCGGGGACTTGTCGTCCGCTGTACAGCCTCTGTAGTTGGCGCCCATGTCGGCACCCTGGCCGTTCTTCGATTCCGATAAACTCTTGGAGGCTGGAGCCGGAGCCGCGGCAGTTGCTGGAGGCGGGGCCGCTTCCGCAACCGTGATCGGCGTGCGGTCCATTAGCTCGTCAATGCGTTTCTGGAACTGCTTCCCGCTCCATTCGAGCCCGATGTATTTGTTGTCCACCGACAAAATCTTCCACTCGCCAACCTTTTCGCCGGGATGATAGCCGCGCTGATCGTTGCTGCCTTTTTGAGCGCTCATCACCACTGTCGGCGGGACTCCATTCCACAGCATCACGCCGCGAACGACGGGGAAAGCGGGCTGGGGAGGTGGAGGGGGGGGCGGGGCAGGGGGATCGGGAATCGGCGTGGGGCTCCGGTCGCGCGAGAACAGGTTTTTCGCGACGGTGTCCTGATAAGCGGTGGCATCCACCGGAGCGCCTTTGCGTAGCGGCGCCACTCCTGGCACTTGTGCCGCGGGCACGCTCCGGGACAGCATGGCCGTTTCGCGTCGATTGGCCTGTTGATATTTCAGCCGCAACTGCCGGCCGAGCAGGAGCAGCACCGCCAGGAGCGCGAGGTTCAGCAGGAGCAATCTCTTCTTCACGAAGTCACCTTCATGGCATAACCCTAGGTGAATTGCGGCTAAGGCCAACACAGGCAAGAATGCCTGTATTACTAAATCCTCGTTTCTTTGCGCGGCGCGACGATTTCGCAACTGTAGCGCAGAGAGTCTTGCTGTCTACGTCCAGCCGCGGTTGCAGGCGACCCAAACACCGGGTCGCCCGGCAGGCGGCAAAGCCCGACCGCCTGCCCCACAGTTTGCAGCGAAGGCGCGCTGTGCTACTCAGGAGGAGGAATCGCTTCTTCACGAAGTCACCTTCATGGCGTGGCTCCTGGTGAATTGCGATTAAGACCAACACGAACAACTCCGTCTTCACGATGCGAAGCCCTTCTTCACCGGCACCAGTTTGCGCGGCAGCAAGCCTGAGACGGTGAGCCGTACGGGCATGTTCTTCAGCTTGGGATTGGATGCGGTAATGCGGACCTCGTCGGTCGAGAACAACTCCGGCTGGGCGCTCAGGAAGGCCAGATAGTTCACGAGCTGATCGATCCGGCAATCCAGGGTCAGGGAAACGGAGACTTCGCCATAGGCTTCTCCGAAGGGCTTGACGGGCCCTAATTCCACGCCGCGTATTTCGAGCGGCGGGGATTGGTTCTTCGCAACTTCACGCAGGATCTGGACGAGCTGCGCCTGGGCCTGGGCCGCTGTATCGCCTTTGATCAGCCCCTTTTCGCGATCGTTTAGCTCGCTCGAGACCTGCTTCAAAACGGCTTCTTTACCTGGAACGGTGGCGGCCTCTTTGCGGAGAGTGGTGAGCACTTTTTCGGCATGATCGACCGAGTCAATCGGTGTGACAACTTTGGCAGCCGATGATGAGGAACCGGATGTGGCAAGCCAGTAGATCAGGGATAGGAGTACGGACACACCTAAGAAGGAGAGGGAGCGGCGCTCGCGATCGGTGACGGTCATGGCGTGGCCCCGGGGGAATTGCGACTAAGACCAACACAGGCAAGAATGCCTGTGCCACTCATGGAGTTACTCCTTCACGGACTGAGTGGATGCTGAAGCTCTCGCCGCCGGCGCCGCGGGCAATCGGAAGCGTGAACTCGGACCGCCGGAATTGCCGCGAATTATCCAGGAGCTTTAACAACGCTTCGGCGCGCTCAGCCTCGCCCGACATCGACATGCTGTCGCGCGTGAGCTGCAGTGAAGTCAACCAGGCCGGGGGCGCGATGACGTTGGATAAATCGTTCAGCGCGCCCATGTCGTCTTTCAACCGGCGCCGGAAGTTGTCGAGCGCCTGCGCGCGATTCCGCGTGGTCGCGACCTGCCGATCGAGCGCCGAGGCCTTTTGCGCAGCGGGCTGCAGTTTCTGGATTTCGGCCTGCAGCTTGACCAGATAGCGCCGGTCTTCGTAACCCGAATACGCCATCAACGCGCCACTCATCAAGAAAACCAGAGCGCCTAAAACGATGGTGGGAACGTACAGCAAGCGCGAACTCGCTTCTCTCTGACTGGCCGGCAGCAGATTGATCCGCAGCGAGAGCCAGGGGCAAGCGCTCGACACCGCCGTCGCGTAAGTGAGAGCGCCGCGAACCACATCGTAATCCTCGGGAACAGCCGCCGGCTTGGGTAGAATGCCGCTTAGCGCGGTGGTTTCCGTTTCGGGTGGCAGACGCAGCTCCGAAAGCGCGAGAGATCTTGCACGTTCCAATGGTGGATTCAGGCGTGCCGAGAACACCGGATGCGCCGGACTCTCGCCGTACGTCTCCAGTTCGCCCGCTTCTTCTCCCAGCGCCAGAAATCCTCCGGATGGCGGAGTCGATAAAACGCGAACTGCCGAATAAAGACTAGCCGCGGAAAACGTGAAAGCGTGAATCTTGATTCCAGCTTCGGCAAACAACGCGACGTACTGCTCGATGACACTCCGCCGCGCAATGCCGACGAGCAAAGTTGTGGTTTTTCCGACGCGGGCCCAATCGTAAGCGGCTTCGTCCTCGCCGAAGGGATGCAGCGAATCGATCTGAAACCGTAAGGCGGCCGGAATGTCGCTGTCCGCCACGCCTGGAAGCTGCACTTGCCGCACGACCACTTCTTCCCGCGGGAGCAGAACCGTCGCGGCGACGTGTCCATGGCCGGCCCTCCCGAGGAAGCTGGAATAAACGGAGCCCCATTCGGCCGCGGGCTGCTCCCGAAAGCGCGAGATGGCTAGCGATCCGAGTACCTTAATGCCGGACGGGCGCACGCGCGCCACGACAGCGGTCAGATCCTCGCTGCCGATCTCGATTCCGATGCCGGTGCCGACGGCCAGCCATTTCTTCCATTCAGTCATCGTGTGGAAAACGCGTTGTCGTACCAGCGCAGGATGTGAAACGGCGGATTATTTTGCGGGCCTATGAACGCGATCAAGGCGGATACCGAGCGCTGGACATCGGAAAACTGGCCGTTGGACATTGAAAACTGGCCGTTGGCCAGGCGCAGCCGGGCAGTGGAGCGCAGCGTGGCGATGGGACTGGGGCCCAGCGTCAGCCGCGCGAATGCGGGCTCGTTTGCCCGGAAGGGCGCCAATTCATCGAGGGACCGGATCGGAGAGGCTCGTCGCAGGGCGACAATCGCGGATACGGTATCGGGACTGATTCCGATGGCTCGCATCAGGGCAGGCTCAACGGTATTCGCATCAAAGCCGTTGACGGCGCCATAAATGGACGTGCAATCTTTCAGGCCGGCCACGGGCGTCAGGCGGCCCTGCGCATCTCGCACATAATGGCCGTAAAACATCTCGGGGGTGATTCCTTGAACCAGCAGTAACTCCTCGATCTCTTCAAAAGACGCGTGCCGGGCCTGAAAAGACTGTTTCAGACCCAGATAATGCTGGTCGAACTGAGTGTAGGCGCCACCGGCGGAGGAAGCGCGCCAATCGAGAATCCCGGCGACGATTTGGGCGGCGCGGTCCTCCGGTGTACCGAGCGAGGCCAGCAGATTGGTCAGATCCTTGGGAGTGGCCTGGTTGATGTTGAGCTTGGAGCTTTCGGGAATCAACTCGACTGTAGCTTCACCCGAGGGAAACTGGAAGCGCATGACCGGCTGCGGTGGCGTGTAGTACTTGCCGCCCCATTGCACATAAACTAATGCGCGATCGATTGCTCCGGTAGCCAGGTAGTAGGCGCGGAGCGAATCGACGGCGGTGGAGGTTCGCTCGGTCTCGCTGCGAACGGTGTTGGCCACGGTAAAGGCGATCGCGGAAAGCGCGGCGGAGAGCCAGAGTACGGTGAGTAGCGCGCTGCCGGAAGTTTGACGCTTGCTAGCGCGTATTTTTGCCCGGCGGCCGCGCAAAGACCGGATTCTACGTCTAAGCGCGACACAGGCAGGAATGCCTGTACTACTCATGCGGCCTTCGCGATGCGGAATTTTTCGGGGTTGAAACGGTGGCGCGCGGCGAGCTCGGCGTCTTCGGCGCGCTGCTTGCGGGCGATGTGCTGCTCGATTTGGGGCACTGACAAAACGAACCCGTCGTCGGCCGGATTGTATGGTAAGTTTTGCATCTTGTGGGTTTTGTAGATGGCGATCGCTTTGTCAAGAGTGTTCAATTCGCGCATGCGGCGGCGGTCCTGCATCTCGTGAAGCTGTTTGAGCGTGCTTTGGAAGTTGCGGCGCAGCCGGTTCTCGTGGCGGCTGAGGTTTTCAAGGCCGCGGTCGTTCTCCAGATAGACGCTGGCGGCGGTCAGGGTAGCGTGGATCTGGGTGTTTTCGATATCGATAGCGTCACCATGCTCGGAGTGGGGGAGGGCGTAGATCCCGCATTCAATGGAATGGCAGCGGTTGATGCGCCACTGCGTATTGGCAAGATCCTGGGCGAGTTGGCGCTCGGGCTCGCCTTGGACGTCGAAGCCGGAAATGTACTTTTCGCAGAAGATCACGTAGGCTTGCATGTCTTCATACGGCATGACGACGACTTGGGAAGTGAGGCCATGGCGCAGGGCGTTGAGGCTGGAGCGCTGTTTGCCTTCGGGGGTGCGGGGTCCGGTGGAGTGCTGCGCGTTTTCGCGATTGGCAGTGAGTTGGGAGTCGGAAATGGGCATCTGGAAAATCTCCTTTTCGATCTAAGTGCAACACAGGCAAGAATGCCTGTGCTACTCGGAAATCGATAAGTGGTTTGGATTGAGGGGAATAGGAAATTTCATTGGGTTGTGACCGGTTAGAAGTCATAGTGCACCAGCGGATCCCGGTTGATATGCACCGGCATGGTGAGCGTGATCAACTGCAAATGTCCGGCGCTCGGATCGAGCGGCGCCATTTCCACCCGAATTCCTGTCGGGAAGAACGGCTTATTCCAGCGCGCCAGCCACTGGCCTTCACCGTAGGGCGGCAGGTGTTCTTTGAAGGTGAATCGGCAATAGGCGATTTTGTCGGCAAGCACGAAGGACAGCGGCCCGGTTTCGATGGGCCGAAAATTCGGCGCGGGCGCGCCTGGAGGAACTCCGAGGCACAGAGCGCCGGTGCTCAGCGGACCGGTGTAGACGCGCTCGTTGACGACCAGCCGCACGCCCGCCCCGTTTTCGCCTGGAATGACTTGAAACTCCAGGATGTGCGGCAAGCCGCGATCGCCTTCATGCAAGGAGTAGCTGGAGACAAATCGCAGGGTCTGCGGCTCACCCTGAAAAAAGCCGATTTTGGTTTGCGGCGCCTCGCCTCCCAAGCCGCACAAAGCGGGCACGGGCATGAGGTTGGCAACCTGCTGTTCGAGAATTCGCTGTACGCTGACCACTTTGCGGTTCGCCATCAGCGTTGCGTTGGATCGATCCATCGCGACCAGACCGACGCGCATTGCGAAGAGCATGCCGACGGAGAGGAGGGCGACCAGGCTGATCGCGATGACGAGCTCGATGAGGGTGACGCCACGTTGAGTAGCCGGCGACCTTCGGTCGCGCGGCAGGCGAAACCGCCTGCTCCACTCAGCGTGTTGAACGAATTTCATCACTGGGGATGACGAGCTCGATGAACAAGCTAAAGCATGTTCCACTCATGGCTGGTCCGTTGCTCGTCGATAGGCATCGAGCGAAAATGTGCGCGGGCGGCCGGCTTCCGTCCATGAAATTTCTAGCTGAATGCGTTCGAGGTACGGCGCGCCCGGGCCTGCTTCGGGTTTCCGCTCGGAATCGGAAATCACGGCGCGCCAGCGCGCGGGAACGGTGTCCCAGCCGCCCTCGAGCGGAGCGCCTTTGGGCAGCCGGGTTGCTACTAACAGCTCGTCCATTTTCTGGCGGGCGAGCATGGCCGCCCGATCATAAGCGGTAAGCCGCGCGGCATTGTAGAGGGACGTGGATAGCGAGGACAGCAGGGCCGTGACCGCAATCGCCATGATCACCGTGGCGACCAGAACTTCAAGTAAAGTGAAGCCACTCTTTCTCAAATCAGGCTGTTTCACGATGGAGGCCTGGTCATGACCGCCACGCCGGTCATAGGATCTACCTGGACCAGCCGTTCCACGTGCCTGCGATTGATCAGGACGACCCCAAACGGCGGTACCGTTCCTCCGGGATACAACATGAAGACGCGAGGCGCTTCTGTCTCCTCGGGAAGCTCGGGCAAAATCTTCGTGATTGTGACCCCCTCCGGCATGACAAGCTTGCGGGTGAATCCGGCATCGCTGGAACGCATCCAAAGCGTGTTTTCGGGCCGCGAAATGGTGACTTCCACTACCTGCTGACGCCGCTCCGCCCGGCTCAGACCGGTATTCATGAATCCGACGATGTCGTTGGCAGTCCCGTTCAGGCGCAACGTATCCAGGCCCGACGTGACCGAAGGAAAGCTGATGCCAACGATGAGCGAGGCGATCGTCAGCACCACCAGCAGCTCAATCAGGGTGACGCCGGACTGCCTCAGCCTACTGGCTCTTCCAATTGACGATATCCGCATTCAGGCCGTCTCCTCCCGGCTGGCCGTCGCCGCCCCACGAGATCACGTCCGGTTCATCGCCGTGCTCGCCGGGAAATTTGTATGAATACTGGTGATTCCACGGATCGGACGGTATATCTTGCGGCAAGTAGGGCCCCTGCCAATTCGTGATGTTCTCGGGACGCACTCGCAACGCCTGCAGACCTTGCTCGGTAGTTGGGAACGTGCCGGTATCCAGCTTGTATGCGCCCAGCGCTGTCATGAACGAATTGATCTGCGCGTGAGCCTGCGTTACCTTGGCGCGATCGGTTTGCTTGAACATGCGAGGCGCGACCAGGGCCGCGAAGAGCGCGATGATCGTCACCACGACGAGCATTTCGATTAACGTTACGCCAGCCTGAGCTTTCAATCGCTTATTTTCCATTGCAACAGCCTCCCTTACACCGCCACGTCATTAATACTTGTGATCGCGAGCAGAATGCTTAAGATCAGCACTCCGACCAGCACGCCTAAAACCAGAATTACCATCGGCTCGAATAGCGCTGTGAATCGCCGGATGGCGGAGCGGGTGTCTCTCTCGTAGATGTCGGCCATCCGGTTGAACATCGCGTCCAAATGGCCGGTTTCCTCGCCGACGCTGAGCAGATGGCCGGCCAGCGGTGGAAACTCTCCAGCGCGTTTCAGCGGAGCGGCGATTCCTTCGCCGCGCTTCACGCCTTGCGCGACCATTTCCAGCGACCCGGCGATCTTCCTGTTGTTCAGAATCGCGCGGGCAATTCCAATCGACTGCACCAGCGGCACGCTGTTGCCGACCAGTGTTCCCATCGCACGCCCGAATCGTGCCGTTTCCGCTTTGCGCAGCGCGTCGCCGAGTAACGGGATTCGCAGCCGGAAGGTGTCCCACCACAACCGGCCCGCCTGCGTGCGAACGTACGCGTACATCGCAATCGCCGCCGCCACAACGGAGCCGATGATCAGAAGGCCATAGGCTTGTACGAAGCGGCTAGCCTCCAGCATGATCTTGGTCGGCAGCGGCATCGCAATCCTGGACTGCTCAAACACGGAGGCGAACCGCGGGACCACGAACGTCAGGAGCACAAAGATCGACCCCATGCCAACTACCGTCAGCAAGGCCGGGTAGACCATCGCTGAGACGATATAGCTGCGCAGATCGTCGCGCGACCGCTCGAATTCGGAGAGCCTGTCGAAGATGGCTGCGAGCGAGCCGCTGGCTTCTCCCGCCCGAATCATGTTGATGAACAGGTCGGAGAAATATTCGGGATGCGTCGCCAGACTATCGGCGAGCGAGCGGCCGCCCTTGAGCACGCGCAATACATCGAGAACGATCAGCCGGAAGGCGGCCCGTTCGGTGAGCTCGCTGGTAATCGAGATCGCGCGATCGAGCGGCACTCCGGCGTTGAGCAGAGTGGAAAGCTCCTGCGTGAAGAACAGCACGTCGCGGCGCTTGCGTCCCGAGAAGGTGGGCAGTTTTAGTTCGAGCGATTTCTTGGGTTGTAAGCCGACGTAGACGGGGGTGAGTCCCTGCCGGCGGAGCTCGTTAGCGACCCACTGATCGCTGTCGGCGTGCAGTGTGCCGCTGCGGAATTTGCCGTCGGAGGCGACGGCTTTGAAGTAGAAGCTGGTCATGTGAAACACGCCTTAACGGGCTTACTCACCAACCAGGCTCCGGGATGAGTCTCGACGCTGCAGGCGGGAGTGAAAATATCAGGGTATTCGTCATAAGTGCAACACAGGCAAGAATGCCTGTGCCACTCGGTGCAACACGGCGGAGGGGGTGGGTTTCCCGGCGGCCGGGCAACGACTGGATGGAAAACATCAGGGTCTTGGTCTACGTGCAACACACTAGAATTCCTGTGTGACTCGCATCACTTCGCCGGCCGTGCTCACGCCAGCGGCCACTTTCATCCAGCCATCCTCGCGCAAATTGCGCATGCCATTGCGGCGCGCCGCGGCGGTGATATCGACGGCGTCGGCGTTCGACATGATCATCCGGCGGATCTCTTCATTGAGCTCCATCAGCTCAAAAATTCCGACGCGGCCGGTGTAGCCGCTGCCCGAACAACGCTCGCAGCCGTGCCCGCGAAACGTGGGGACCGTCTGTCCATCCGGCGCGATGCGCGTGCCGTCCGGCTGTTTGCAGTGTTTGCAAATCACGCGAACCAGCCGTTGCGCCAGCACCGAAACCAGCGACGACGTGATCAGGTAATTCTCCACGCCCATGTCCGTGAGACGCGTGATGGCGCTGGGCGCGTCATTGGTGTGCAGCGTCGAATACACAAAGTGGCCGGTTAACGACGATCGGATCGCGATATCGGCCGTCTCGCGATCGCGGATTTCGCCTACCATAATTACGTCCGGATCCTGGCGCACGATGTGCCGCAGGCCGGCCGCGAAGGTGAGCCCGATCTGCGGATTCACGTGGATCTGGTTGATGCCGTCCATCTGATACTCCACCGGATCCTCGATCGTGATGATCTTTTTGTCAGCCTGGTTGATGCGCTTGAGCGCCGAGTAAAGTGTAGTCGATTTACCGCTACCAGTCGGCCCCGTGACCAGGAAAATACCGTGCGGCAGGGCCGTGTAGTGCTCCATGCGCGACAGCATGTGCTCGTCAAAGCCGAGGCTATGCAGATCGTAGAAGTCACCCGCGGACCGGTCGAGCAAACGCATCACAACGCTCTCGCCATACAGCGTGGGCAGCGTTGAGATACGCAGATCCACCTCGCGGCCCAGGGTCTTGATTTTAATGCGGCCATCCTGCGGCAACCGGCGCTCGGCAATGTTCAGCTTGGCCATCAGCTTGACGCGCGAGATCATGGCGGCCTTCATTTCACGCCCCGGCGATTCCTGGTTGTAGAGCACGCCGTCAATGCGATATCGGATGCGAAACTCTTTTTCGAACGGCTCCAGGTGAATATCGCTGGCCCGCTTTTCGACCGCCTGCGCGATGATAGTGTTCACCAGACGAATGACGGGCGCTTCGCTCGCCATATCGCGCAGGTGCTCCAGATCTTCCGCGGCCTGTCCCGCTTCGGCGTCGATATCGGTTTCAGCCTTGGCCGATTCGCCATAGTATTTGTCGATGGCGTCCAGGATTTCCTGCTCGGCGGCTAACACGGGGTTGACTCTTAGCCCAGTGCAGTTGCGAACAGCCGCCAGGGTTTCGAAATCGAGCGGGTCGGCCATGGCGAGCGTGACCGTATGGTCCTCGCGACCCACGGGCAGACACCGGTATTGGCGCAGAAAGCGCGGCGCCAGAGTTTCCGTTTCCGCCGAGGCTGCAGGCGGCCCGTCGATGGTGACAAGCGGAATCGCGAGCTGGTCGGAGAGCGCGGCCAGAACGTCGCGCATGGCGATAAATCCGAGATCCACCAGCGTCTTGCCAAGCTTATCGCCGCGCTCTTTTTGCAGTTCGAGCGCGCGCTCGAGGTCCTCGGATGAGATCAGCCGCCGCTCGATCAGAAGTTCGCCCAAGCGCATCGTTAGAACTCTTCGACAGTGACAGCGGACGATAGCACCGGGCGATCCGCCCGGCCGGCGTTCACGGCCAGCAGAGTTTTCCTGGGCGCATGCATCACGATCTGGGATGGCACGCCAGTAAGGTTTTCCCAGTGGAAGTGAAACAGGGAAATCGCCATGGCGATCTGTTCATCGGCAGGCACGGCGTCGAGAGAGGCAGCCGACGAAGCCAGCATTTGTTGCATCGCCAGCTTCAGCTTGGGTAGGCGATCGACCTCTTTTGAATGGATGCGGGCGACCTCTTCTTTCGAGATCGTTTGATGAAAGGGCGTGATGCCGGCGGATGGCGCAAGGTTCAACTCGCCGGTGAAAACGACGCCGTAGCCGGTGATATAGGCTGCATGCGTGACGCCTACCAGCATGACCGGATCTTCGGGGAATAAAGCGGATAGCTGTTTGTCGAGACTCTCCTCCATCGCGACCACGCTGACACGGCTGACCTTGGCCGCGCATAATGCGATGGCGAGCAACGGTAGCGCGAATAGCACCCGCTTCATTGCTGAGTTCCGCTTTGGCTGTTGTTGTACGCGATCAGCATGCGGCCGGCCTGCTGCTGGTACATCCGAATGGTCTCCTGAGCCGTCACCATTTCGGCGTGATGCCGGGTGGTAAAGCGCTTTTCAGCGGCATCCAGCAACTGTGCGTTTTGCGCTGCCTGGCGCTGCTCGCTCTCGGCAACGGCTTTGGCGACAGCGGCATCAACGCGCGCGTCCATTTGTTGTTGGATGCCCGCAACATTCATAGCAGGCGGCACAGGAGCAGGCGCGGGGACCGAAACAGGCCGGATGGCGCCATGCACCAGAATGGCCGCCGCGAGGACCAGCGCCGACGCAAAGCCCATTACCGGCCCGGAGTGCCAGATGCGCTGCCACCAACGCGGCTCGAATACCGAATCCGACACGAAGGCGATCCGCCGCGGGATCTCCTCGTCCGAAAGCGAAGCCAAGGCCACTTTCGTCAAATCGAGGCGTTCCAATTCTTCGCGGCAACTGTCGCAGGCGTGGACATGTTCGTCCACGGATGTGCTCTCCCGGCGATCCATTTCGCCAAGAGCATACGCTTTCAGATCGATCACACAACTCATTCGACACCTCTATTCGACACGCCGTAAATTGACTGGAGCCAACGATTGTTTCAAGAGGTCGAGCGCGGTATACAGGCGCGATTTCACGGTCGACACGGGACAGGATAGAATCTCGGCCATCTCTTCGAACTTGAATCCCTGGTACACTTTGAGCACAACGGCTTCCCGTTGGTCCTCCGACAACCGCGCCAGCGCCGCTTCGACGGTGAGATTCAACTCCATTGGAAACATGCGCGAGCTCGCGTCCCCACTGCGCGGCTCCGTCGCCAACTCACCCTCGGGCCGGTTTTTGCGAAGCAACGAGTAAGCCTCGTTGTGCGCGATCCGGTACAACCAGGCGCCAAACCGGCCTGGATCGTCGAGCTTTTTCAAGTTCTGAAAGGCTTTCAGGAAAACGTCCTGCGCCAGATCGAGCGCATCTTCCCGATTCCGCACCAGCCGCAGCAGGTAATTGTAAACACGCTTCTCCCATCGAGACACGAGGATGTTGTACGCGTCCACGTGACCCCGCCGCGCTTTCGCGATCAGGTCGAGATCCTCAACCTCCCGAAATATCAAATTTCGGCTCCATTGCTAGAGACGCTGGATCGGCGCAAAAAGTCGAACGCTGGTTCGCCGCGCCGAAAACCACTCGTTTGGCCCTAGTATCCCAAAAATGGCGGTAGGGCTTTTGATTCTGAGTGGCGCGGTCCTTCAGACTGCGCTTCAGAAGGCGGGCTGAAGCCAACTTAACAGCTTCGCTGTAGTCGCGTGGCTCATGGCCAGATTGCTTCGATGTTGATAACGGCCTGCGGAAATAGCTTGGGCGCGATCTCGCCGGTGTTGCGGACGCCGATGCTTTGAAGTTTTCCGTCCTCGAGTTGCAGCACTTCGATCGCTCGCGGCTTGGGCGAAAGTAGCCAGACTTCCGGAACGCCGAGGCTCTCGTAATCGCGCATCAATCGGGCGACGTCGCGGCGGCTGTTGCCGGGTGACCGGACCTCCACGACGAGTTCCGGAGGCGAGTGAACGTACCCATCCTTCACAACCATGTTGGCGCGCACAAACACCGCCAGATCGGGGACGCGGCAGGTCACCGGATCGATTCGGATCACGAGGCCGAAGTTGGAGGTCCGAACTCTGACAGTATTCCAATCCAATTTTCTTTGGAGCAAATGCGCCAAGTTTTCGACAATCTCGGGATGGGGTTCTTTAGTTGGTGGCATAGTGCGGATCTCTCCGTCAATCACCTCTTCAATGACGTCCCTAGCTGCCGGCATGTCGAGCATTTCTTCGTAAGTGAATAGCTTCGTCGTGGTTGCCATTGCGCGCCTCTGGTCATAGTGTACGATGGCAGGCATGAACCAGCGCGATGGCTGACGCGGGCCCCGCTCTTAAGCGCGAGCTCCGCCTCTGGGATCTCGTTTTCCTCAATATTGCCGCGGTTGCCAGCGTTCGATGGGTCGCGTCAGCGGCCCACACCGGACCGGGTTCCATCTCTCTTTGGATTCTGGCGGTTCTCACTTTCTTCATTCCGTCGGCACTCGTGGTCGCGTCGCTATCTCAGCGCTTTCCCGAAGAAGGCGGACTGTACATCTGGACCAAGCGCGCCTTTGGTGACTGGCACGGTTTTTTGTGCGCGTGGCTTTATTTCATTTCCAACCTTTTGTTTGTGCCCAGCCTGGCTCTCGCCGCGGTCGCGATGAGCGGTTATGTCTGGAGCGCGGACCCGGGCCGCTTAGCGCAGGATCGAACCTATACGGTCGCGCTGACGCTGTTGTTGCTGTGGGGCGCATTTCTCTCGCATCTGTTTGGCTTGAAGATCGGCAAATGGACAGGCAACGCCGGCGGCTTCGCCACTTATGCCGCGGGCGTTGCGATCGCGTTGATGGCCGGGTGGCTGCTCATACGTGGAATGGGAAGCGCTACGCGATTCAACATTGCCCCGGCCCCGAACTGGGACAATCTGAATACGTGGTCGCAGATCGCGTTCGCCTTTGTCGGGCTGGAACTCGGCGCGATCCTCGGCGGCGAGATCATCGATCCGCGCCGGAACGTACCACGCGCCGCCTGGATTAGCGCGGCGGGTTGCGCGGTGTTCTATGTCGCGGGAACGGCCGCGATTCTGGTGCTGCTTCCGGCGGCGCAGGTTAGTCAAGTTACGGGCTTGGCTCAAGCTGGCCAGAGTGCTGGATCTAGACTCGGGTTCCCGGTGTTCGGTTCCGTTTTCGCGCTGATTATCGTGATCGGAATTTTCGGATCGCTAGGCTCATGGATCGCCGGCAACACGCGCCTGCCGTTTGTGATTGGGCTCGATCATTATCTGCCGGGTGTCTTTGCCAAGCTACACCCGCGTTGGCGCACCCCGCATGTTTCGATTCTTGCTCAGGCCGTAATCGCTACCATTCTGCTGTTGGCCAGCCAAGCCGGTGAAACAGTCGCGGCGGCCTATCAGATCCTGGTCGACATGACAGTGATCACGACGTTCATCCCTTACGTTTACATTTTCGCGGTTGGCTGGAAATTTGGCCAGCCGGTCGCAGCCGGGCTAGGCCTGTCCATCTCCTTCGCGGCAATTTTGCTCTCGATCGTGCCTCCTCCCGAGGTGGTTTCATGGCCGCTTTTTGAAGCCAAGGTTGTGCTCGGCTGCATCGTGCTTGCCTATCTCGGACGGGTCGTGTTCATGCGGAGTAGAGCGCGCGCGTGAACTACTCCGAATCTGTTCGCTATCTGTATTCGCTGGGCAACGAAATCCATACAGCCAAGCTCGGATTGGAGCGGATCACGGCCCTGCTGGAGGAACTCGGCAATCCGCACCGGTGTTGCCGGTTCGTGCACGTCGCCGGAACGAACGGCAAGGGGTCAACCTCCGCTATGATCGAAGCGGGTCTGCGAGCCGCCGGCCGGAGCACTGGCCTCTACACATCTCCCCATCTAGTCGAACCCACTGAGCGGATCCGCATTCATGGTGAGCCGATCTCGCGGCCGCAATTCGCACAGGCGTTCGATCGAGTTCACGAAACAGCGGAACGGATGCTCGAGGCCGGTACGCTGGATCTACACCCGACTTATTTTGAAACCGTGACCGCGATGGCTTTCCTGGCCTTCCGCGACGCAGCGCTGGACACAGTAGTGCTCGAAACCGGAATGGGCGGCCGCCTGGATGCCACCAACGTCGTACGCCCAGAGTTGTGCGTCATCACACCCATTGATCTCGATCACCAGCAGTTTCTCGGAGACACGATCGAGCAAATCGCCTCGGAAAAGGCCGGGATTCTGAAGACGGGAGTGCCCGCTGTTTTTTCCCGGCAGATCGCGGCGGCCGACGCCGTGCTCCGGTCTCAAGCAAAGGGTGCCTGCATCTGGGCGCAGGATTGGCCGATCACGGACCTGCGGTTGGACGCACAGGGCAGCCGTTTTCAGCTCGCGGGCGAAACGGTGGTGTGCCCGCTGGCTGGAGAGCATCAGGTTGAAAATGCCCGAACCGCCGTGCTGGCCCTGCGAGAGCTCGGCATCTCGCCTGCCGGAATCGCCGGGACGAAATGGCCGGGGAGGCTCGAACAGGTTTCGACAAATCCCGAAATCATACTGGACGGCGCGCACAACCCCGCGGGGACGCGAGCGCTCGCCGACTACATGCGGCGCTTCTACTCGGATCGAAAAATCTGGCTGATTTATGGAGTGATGCGGGACAAGGATGTTAGCGAGATGGCGAGTATGTTATTCCCGCTGGCGCACCGCGTGATTCTGACTGCTCCCGCCAATTCGCGCGCGATGGCTCCAGAGAATATCCCGGCGGCCGGAGCGGCCGTCACGCACACCGTTTCCGAGGCCCTGAATCTGGCGATTCAAGAGGCACAAGCTTTTCAGAAACCCAGGGCTAAGTGGTTGATTCGAGTGGCGCAGGCCTTCAGCCTACGCTTCAGAAGGCGGGCTGAAGCCCACCCTACTCACAAGTTTCCGATACTTGTGACGGCCCGCGTCGTTCCCGCTGAAGCCGGTGCTACGGTTTTCGTGAGCGGATCACTATTTGTGGTGGGTGAAGCGCGCGCGCTCCTCGTACAATAAAGAATCCAGTGTTATCGCTCCGCGCTTATGTGGTCACGGCTCCGCTGATCGTGCTTGCCACGATACTGTTCGGGACGGCGGCCTTCCTCGCATCCTTCTTCGACGAGACCGGACGCGCGCAGATGCGAATGGCGCGGAGGTGGTCTCGTGCGCTACTGCGAGCCAGCTCGGTGCGGGTTGAGGTCACAGGACTGGATAAGATCGACCCCCAAAGCAGCTACGTTTTCGTGTCCAACCATCTCAGCTATATGGACACGCCCGTCGCTCTCGCATACATTCCCGTGGAGTTCCGTTTTCTCGCCAAAGTAGGGCTATTCAAGATTCCATTTCTCGGCCAGCATCTGGCCAAAGCTGGACACATTCCCGTTCCGCGAGAGGACCCGCGCGCGGCAGTCAAAACCTTGACTGTGGCCGCCGCAACGATCCGTGAGCGCGGCATTTCGCTGCTGGTTTTTCCGGAAGGCGGCCGCTCTCCGCATGGCGCATTACGCGATTTCAAAGAAGGCGCTGCCTATATCGCAATCAAAGCCGGCGTGCCCGTGGTTCCGGTGGCGCTGGTGGGAACGCGCGCGGTGCTGCCGTTTGGTTCCGGCAAAGTGCTTCCAGGGAAGGTCCAAATGCGTATCGGCAACCCGATCCCGACAACCGGGTTGATCCTGCGTGACCGAGCCGAACTAACGGCCGGGCTGCGGACCCAAATCGAGACTTTACTGGATACCACTTCTCAGAAAACCCATGCTTAAAGCGCATTTCTCACGAGCCAGGCGTCGAGATGAGTCTCGACACGGCACGCACAAGTGTTTCTCTTGCCCGGCGGGCCGGGCAAAGACCGGATTGAAAACATCAGGATCTTCGTCTAAGTGCAACACAGGCAAGAATGCCTGTGCAACACAGGCAAGAATGCCTGTGCCACTCGGTGCAAAACAGCGGATGAGGTGGATTTTCGAGGGTGCGTGCGCCACCTCGGCTCTGAGAGTCTGTACGGTATCCGCTGTCTTGTGGACTCTTGTGCTTCACTGCTCCCCGCGCTCGCGTTGGCGATTCCGGCTATGGCATTTGCGCAGACCATGAGTATCGAAGAGTACGCGCCGAAATCGACGCTGGTCGTTCCGCAGCATCCGCTCACTCGCGCCAAGTATCCGTTCATCGATGTGCACAATCATCAGGATTCGAAGATGTCGAAGGAAAAGCTCGACAAGCTGGTCGAGGACATGGACGGCCTCAATTTGCAGGTGATGGTGAATCTCAGCGGGGGCTACGGCGAGCGCTTGCAGCAAGGCGTTGAGAATCTGAAGGGGCACTACCCGAAACGATTCGTGCTGTTCGCCAATATCGATTTTAAGGGCCTCGATGAGCCTGGCTATCCGGCTCGCGCGGCATCCCAGCTCGAGCAGGATGTTCATCATGGGGCGCAAGGCTTGAAGATTTTCAAGAACTTTGGCATGGACCTGAAAGACACCAAAGGCCAGCGCATTCACGTCGACGACCCGCGTTTCGATCCGGTGTTCGAAACCTGTGCCCGCTTGAAGATCCCCGTGCTCATCCACACCGGCGAGCCGCGGTCGTTTTTTCAACCAATGGACAAATACAACGAACGCTGGCTGGAGTTGAAGACCCACGCGGGCCGGGCCCGTCCGCCTGAAAAATATCCGAGCTGGGAAACGCTGATGGAAGAGCAACATCACCTTTTTGCGAAGCACCCGAACACTACGTTCATCAACGCGCATTTGGGCTGGTTAGGCGGGAATCTGGCCGAGTTGGGCCGCTTGATGGATCAGCTTCCCAATATGAATACGGAGATCGGAGCCGTCCTGGCCGAGTTAGGGCGCCAGCCGCGTTTTGCGCGGGAATGGTTCATTCGTTACCAGGACCGTGTGCTGTTTGGAAAGGATTCGTGGAACGCCGGCGAATATCACACTTATTTCCGCGTCCTGGAAACAGCGGATGAGTATTTCGACTACTATCGTAAATATCATGCTTTCTGGCAGATGTACGGGCTCAATCTGCCCGACGACGTTCTGAAGAAGCTGTACTACAAGAACGCGCTTCGGATTATTCCCGGCATCGATCCGACGGCTTTTCCGCGGTAGCGACCTTCGGTCGCCCGAGCAGGCGAAACCGCCTGCTCCACTCAGCGTTTCCACCATGTCACACTAGAAGGGTGCCCCAGTTCTGCACATGTGGAGCTCGATTACCGGAAGACGCGCGGTTCTGCCATAAGTGCGGCAAGCCGCAGTACGATTATCCGGGGATTGAAACGGAGGTTGTGGTTGAGCCCCTCTCCGCTGCTGCTCCGCCGCCTCCGGAAATCGGCTTTCGAAACCGGACCGCGGTGCGCATTGGTTTCCTCGCCGCGTTGCTGGCGTTCATTGTGGTTTTGGTGACTGTGCCGTTTCTGTTTCCGAGTTTTGTGATTGCATTTTTGGCAGCGGGATTTTTTGCGGTGTATCTCTACATGCGGCGGACAGGACAGAAGCTGAGCACGCGTAGCGGGGCCCGCATGGGCTGGATGACTGGTATTTTCCTGTTCACGATTATGATCGTGCAGCTCACCGCCAGTGTCCTGGCGGCGCCAAGCCAAGGTGGTTTAGCCGCATTGATGCGCGCTCAGATGCAGAAACAAGGCACCGCGAACCCCGATGTGCTCAAGATGCTGGATGCCCCGGCCACGCTGCCGGTGATGATGGCGCTGGGAATTTTTGCGATGTTTTTGCTATTGACGATTCTGCCGATGCTGGGCGGGGCGCTTGGCGCGAAGCTTCTGACGAAAGAACGTTCGGCGAGCGGTTGAGATCGGCAGCGGCGGCCTTCGGCCGCTTGGCAGGCGAAACCGCCTGCTCACTCATGTGGTATACGAGTAAGTATGAACCTTCGTCCGCTACACGACCGTATTCTCGTCAGGCGCCTGGATGAGCAGGAATCCAAGCTCGGCAGCATCATCATTCCGGATTCCGCGAAAGAAAAACCGCAACAGGCCGAAGTAATCGCCGTCGGTGACGGAAAGATGCTCGAAACGGGCGAGCGCGTGACCATCGATGTCAAAGCCGGCGACCGGATTCTTTTCGGTAAGTACTCGGGCTCTGAAATCAAAGTTGAAGGTGACGAGTACTTGATACTGCGCGAAGACGAGATTCTTGGAGTTCTATCGTAATGTCGAAGCACCTGCGTTTTCTGATTCTCGCGGCTGCTTCGCTGGGCGTTTTGGCGGCGCAAGCGAAGGTGGCGATTATCAATTCTCAACAGGCGGTGTTCGGGACCGCGGAATTCAAGAAATGGAAAACGGACGCAGAAACGCGCTTCAAGCCCCGGCAGGACCAACTTCAAAAATTGCAGAAGGATCTGGCTGATATTCAGGCCCAGCTTCAAGGCGGAAAGCTGAATCAGCAAGGCGAGCAGGAGTTAACCGCTCAGGGCCAGCGCAAGCAGCGCGAAGGCCAGCGCATGCAGCAGGATTACCAGGAAGATCTGGATCGCGAACAGAACGATGTCCTGGCGCGCATGGGAGGCCGCATGCGCGAAGTGGTCTCCAAGCTTGCCGAATCCAAGGGTGTCGATGTGGTGATGGATGCCGCCAATCTGGTCTACTTCAAGCCTGCGCTGGATCTGACCGCCGAGGCGATGGCAGCCTACGACAAAGCGTACCCACTTAAATAAAAGCGGGTAAAGTAGAAGTCGGGGGCCATGCCCAGCTACCTGGAAGTTTACGGTTCGAGCGAAGAGCAAAAGGCAAGGCGCGGGACACTTATCAAGCGCGGAATTCTGTTGTTGATTCTGTTGCTCATAGTGGTTGGGCTGGGGTATGGGCTGTTCCACAATTATTCCGAGGAGCGGCAGGTCAAAAGCTTTCTGGAAGACTTACGGAAACAGGATTACCAGGCTGCTTACCGCATGTGGGGTTGCACGGATGCCACTCCCTGCCGCGACTATCCTCTTACAAAATTCATGGATGACTGGGGACCCAAAAGCGCCCATGCGGACCTCTCCTCCGCGCATATCGGCATGTCGCAAACCTGCGGGACGGGGGTGATTCTGCGGGTGGACTATAAGGGCGCCGAGCCCGTGCCGCTGTGGGTGGAGCGCAGCACGCACGTGGTCAGCTTCGCTCCATGGCCGGAATGTCCAGGCCGGCACTTCCACCCGGGGACTTTCCTGCGCTCGCTCTTCCACCGGTAAGCGTCGCGGGCCCAATGCCACTTATTTTGCGGAATCCCGAGTGGAACAGGCGGTTTCGCCTGTTGCCCCTTTTTCGTCGAGAACAGGCGAAATTGCCTGTTCCACTCAGCCTCTGACAAAGTAGATCAACGGAACTCTCATCTTATGCCTGTTGCACTCAGCGCACCGGGCTGCCGGACTTGTGAGCTATTCCTGGCGGAGCGCTTCGAGTGGATCGATCCTGGCGGCACGAAGCGCTGGAACCACGCTGGCGCCAATCGCCACGCCGATCAGAATCGTGGCGGCGAGAAAGTACGTGGTGGGGTCCGTAGGCGTAACGCTGAAAAGAATACTGCCCAAAGCTTGCGTCAGCCAAACAGCGCCGGCCAAACCACTGATCAACCCGGCGAGGGCGAGCGAAAGCCCCTGCCGGAGCACCAAGCCGACGACACTCGAGACCTGCGCGCCGAGTGCCATCCGAATCCCGATTTCACGTGTTCGTTGTGCGACCGCATAGTGCATCACTCCGTAGATACCCACGCTGGCGAGAGTCAACGCGAGAAGGGAAAAGAAGCTCAAAAGCCAAGTACGAAAACCGCGCGCCGAGAGCTGATCGGTGAGCTGCTGTTCCATCGTAGTAACGCTGGAAACAATCGCCGCGTGGTCGACAGAGCGCACGGTCTCGCGTAGAACGCCGGCCAGTTGCACCGGATCGCCAGATGTACGCACAACCAAGTCCGGAGCCGGGTCACCCGACTGCTCGCTCGGCTGGAAGACGTGGGGCGTTGGTTGGCTTTCGCGGCCGTGGGTTCGCACGTCGCGGATGACGCCCACCACGGTCAACGGATCGTCATTGTGACCCCGGGCGTCCTGGCCGCGGAACTGTTTGCCGACTGCGTTTTCGGCGGGCCAATAGCGGCGAGCCATGCTTTCGTCGATAAGCGCCACCAGCGGCGCATTCGCGTTGTCCTTCGGGGTGAAAATCCGGCCGCGCAGCAGCCTGATACCCATGGCTTGCAGATAATCTCCCCGGATGCTTTTCCAAGTCGCCCAGACCCGAGGGAGGCCGCCGTTGAATTGAGGCGCGTGATTGCCGCGAACAGAGTCATTCACCTCAAACAGGCCATTTATAGCGCCCACGGAGATGACGCCGGGAATCACCTGAACGCGTTCCAACAGTTGCTGATAGAACGCGCGATTCCGTACTCCAGTTGGAAGCGCGACCTTCATCGTGAGTACATGTTCCGGCGCAAAGCCAGGATCCACCGCTTGGACCGCGACAAAGCTACGAATTAGCAGGCCGGCGCCGGTCAACAATACCACCGTCAATGCAAATTCGAATACGACTAAGACGGCACGCGTTCGGCTCAGAGGAACGGCTCCGGGTGAGCTCCGCGGGCTGTGCCGCGACATCTTGAGAGCTGGGAAAACGCCGGCCAGCAGCGCCGCCGCGAAAGAGATCGCACACGCAAACGCTATCACCCAGATGTCCACTCCGGTCTGTTCAATGCGCGGCAGGCCGCGCGGACCGTAAGCAAGGATCGCGCGTGTCCCTGCTTCGGCCAGCAGCAGGCCGATGCATCCGGCGAGGGCGGCGATCACAACGCTCTCCGTGAGCAGTTGCCGAACCAGGCGCGTTCGCCCGGCGCCGAGCGCGGTTCGAATGGCCATTTCACGTTCACGCGAGGCTCCTCGCGCCAGGATCAGATTTGCGACATTCGCGCACGCTATGAGCAAGACGAAAAAGACGGCGGAAAGCAGGACATACAGAGCAAGCTGGGTACTTCCGCTTAGTTCAACGCGCAAAGGCACAACGGCAGCGCCGAGCCCCGTATTGAGAATCGGGTTCGCCTGCTCCAGGCGCTTGGCAACCACTCTCAATTCCGCATTGGCCTGGGCCAGCGGGATTCCGGGCTTGAGGCGCGCGATCACGTTCCATCTCGCGTAGAATCCGCGAGCGTGAGCCGTGTCAATGCCCGGCCGTTCCAGCCAATAACGGCTGGTTGTGAGCGGCGCCCAGAACTGCGTCTCGCGGGCAGGAAACTGAAAGACAGCCGGCAGGACGCCGATGATCTGGAAGCTGGCGCCGTCGATATCGAGGGTACTTCCGACGGCGTCTGGTGAGGAGTCGAAGCGGCGGCGCCACAGGCGATCGCTCAGCACCACTACGCGTTCCCGCCGCGATTCCTCGTCCGATGTGAAGGTGCGTCCCAGCGCCGGCTTTGAGCCAAGAAGACTGAAGAAGTTTGCCGATACAAACCCCCCCTGTACCGATTCCGGCTCACCTGCCCCGGTCAATGTCACACGAGAGAAGCCGGTGTTCTTGTAGTAGATCGCCAGTTCCGAGAAGGACCGGGTTTGCGCTTTCAGGATGTCGAAATCGGATAGCAGGATCGGCTTCCTGGGATCGGCGCGGCTGGTCTGATAGATCAGGACCAGGCGTGCGGGATCGTGAAACGGCAAGGGCCTGAGCAGGACAGAGTAAATCACGCTGAACATCGCGGTAGCCGCTCCGATGCCCAGCGCCAGTGTCAGGATGGCCACCACGGCGAAGCCTGGGCTCTTACGAAACGTCCTCAGCGTGTAACGGAGGTCCTGGGCGATTCCCATAGAAGTTGCCTACGAATATTGCTGACGAGCGCATGGAGCGATTCGTTTAGCGCGCATTTCTCACGAACCGGGCGTCGAGATGAGTCTCGACGCGGCACGCAGGAGTGCGTGCGCCACCTCGGCTCCGACAGTTTGGTCCGCGGGGAAGCGCCAGTCTGGCAACCGTTCCGCTAAACTTGGCTGAAGCCATGAGACCACTGGCGGGCCGGAATCGTCGAAGGTAATCGGTGCGTAGTGTAGAACAGACGGTTTTGTTCCTCGGGGCTCAAAACCACACAGGGCAGAAAGCCCGTACGACTGCCTGCGCCCCGCCGCGGTTGCGGGCGACCCAAACACCGGGTCGCACGGTAGGCGGCATAGCCCGACTGCCCCACAGTTTGCGGCACAACCGCGCCGTGCCACAGTTGGACGGACAGTCTTGCTGTCTGTCCTACTCGGGCTCACTACCAACGCCGTAAGGGGAGTCGATAGTCCTGTGGTACAATCGACCCGCCGAGGTCATGGTGGAACGTTCGCTGCGCCGGATCAAACGGAAGCATGGATTGCTCAAAGCCGCGGCTTGAGATTTTGGAACGTTCCCCCATGCCGCTTCATCCAAAGAGAGGAGCGCATGGTCCTTGAGCATCGGCTACCCCAATTTGCAGCGACCCTGAAGGTTGCTCGCGAGGTTGCACCCGGTTACTGGCGCGTGTTCCAGAGTGAGCGTAAGCGCCCGATCCAGGCTGCACCGTACACGCCGGACCCCGCGCGCTGGCCTGACACAGGTTTACATGCCGCTTGGCTCGGCCACAGCACGGTGCTGCTCAAGGTAGACGGATTCACGATACTCACCGATCCTGTGCTGGGCGCGCGTTGCGGTGTACGGGTTGGTCCGGTGGTAGTGGGGATGAAGCGGTTGGTCGCGCCTGCCTTGTGGCGAAAGCAGTTGCCACCCATCGATCTCATTCTGCTCTCGCATGCGCACTTCGATCATCTCGATCAAGCCACCTTGCGCGGCTTGGAACGGCCGGCCACGACCGTTATCACCGCTTCAACAACCAGCGACCTGCTACGCGTCCGGCGCTACGGAGCGGTGCAGGAGCTCCGTTGGGACGAATCCACGCGAGTTGGCCCGGTGAGCGTGCGAGCATTTGAAGTTCGTCATTGGGGAGCGCGCATGCGCACGGATATTCATCGAGGCTACAACGGCTACTTGATTGAAACCGGCCGGCGGCGCATCGTGTTTGGCGGCGACACAGCCTATACCGGCTCGTTCAAGAGCTTGCGCGAATCAAAGCCGGTTGATTTGGCGATTATGCCAATCGGCGCCTATGACCCGTGGATCGCCGTTCACTGCAATCCGGAGCAAGCCTGGCGTATGAGCCGCGATTGCGGAGCCGATTTCGTGCTGCCAGTCCATCATCAGACGTTCAAGCTTAGCCGTGAGCCCAACGATGAGCCAATCGAGCGCCTGCTGGCCGCGGCCGGGCGAGATGAAAAGGCGATCGTGTTGCAACGAATCGGGCAAACGTGGGACACGCTGGCGTGCGTAAACCGCATGCTTTAGCTTGTCTCAGTTTTTTTAGGGGACAAGCGTGTCCCACGTTGCGAGCCCGGCGGCTTCTTCGCGGTCTGCTTTTTCAACAGACGGTTGATCGCGCGGATCAAGTGATTCACTTCATTCGCGCTTTTCTGGATCACCACGTCGGCGCCAGTGTTCTCTTCGTTGAGGCCCAATGTATCCGTAAAGCCTGAAATCAGTATTACTGGTACAAGTTTGCCTCTCTTGCGTAGGCTTGCGATGAACTCTACTCCGTTCATGTCCGGCATGCGATAGTCGATGACAATTACGTCGAAGGCATTCCGTTCACAAAGCTCCAGCGCTTCGTTTGGAGAACGCGAGGTTAGCACGTCATGCCCCAGTTCCTTTAAAAGGCTCTTGCGCGCGCTCAACCCGAAGCGGTTATCATCGACGATTAAAACTCGGGCTTGAAACGATCCCTGGGGAGAACTGGTCATGAGGAGAACAACGAGAACTTAACAAGCTTGTCATCGATCTGTCAATGGAATCGTATACGCTTGCAACATTTCAACATTCAGAACTTGACTCGCGATTTTTAGTGTGCCTCGAATGCGATCGTGAGTCTAGCAGCAGGTGGTGAAACCGGCTCCCTAGCGGTCGCGGCTCGGTGACGCTTTGAGTCTGCCGAGCCGCGCGCGCTAGCAAGCGGCTCTCTTCGACTTCTGCCGCGGGCTGCTAGTACTACTGGGTCATAAACAGAACATTCTGATGTAGAATTCTTTTGTGGGATCACGCCTCTCCGCGCCAGGCCCACAAGAGAGACGCTTCGCGGCATATATGGAGGGCCTGGCG
>JBPCOQ010000155.1:0-8470 GCA_051000095.1 Bryobacteraceae bacterium
AGGCTCAAAGCTTCTGCTGCTTGCATGCTGACGATCAACTCCCAGCATGCCGAACCGCCCCTCCAGGCTCATCTTGTATGAGAAACTCGCTCCCGCTCCAGGCTCATCTTGTATGAGACAAGACTGCAAGCAGCGGCGACGGTTATGATTGTGCGATGCATAAATCCTCTTAATTTTCAGTAGGTACCTTCTCGACATGATCGACCACGAGGATCTCTACCGGTCCCGTGCGCGATTCCAATTTCAGCCCCAGCTGCTCCTGCATGGCCGTGAGCGGAGATGGGCCGTTCCATTCCAGCTTGAGATCGTAAGCCCCTTTGAGTCCGGTTCGATCTAAAATCGAGCGGCCCAGTTGATCCGATAGGATTTGGGCGAGATCGGACATGGTTGCCACGCTGGCGCTTAGATGGTCCCGGCCAACCTGGAACATGTGCTTTTCGATTTGCGAATCTCGCTTCGCTTCCCGGAGTTTCGGCCCGTTTTTCGCCAACACCAGATCGAACATGGGAAGCTCTTTCGTTTCGTGCCGCAGCTTCAGTTTGAAACGATCCGTTAACAGCGTCCGTACCATGTTCCGGACCTCGTCCCCGCGTGGAGCAGGCTCTGCTTTTGCAAGGACGTCGTAGCGCTCTGAGTTGAGCCAATCCGGCCCGCCCGAGATCTGGTGTTTCCTCACGTTGTATGCGAACGCGACCAGCACATTCAGAGTTGCGTTGGTCGCGGTGAATGTGCCATCGGGCAGACTTTGGATCCAGACACGCCGGATCCCCGGCTTATCCGGCTGCTCTCCCAGCGTGATCGACACCGTGCGGAAAGCCATCGGCGTCGAGCGTGCCGCCGCGGGTTCGGCTACAATCTCCGGAGCATTCATGCTGCCGACGGCGATTGGTCCGGCAAGCGCAGCGGCCGCGGCGATTCCGAGTAACAACTTCTTCGCCGTGTCCAGCTTGCGCGCGGCGCCCTGCGTCATGATGCATTCAATCCGCTTCTTGAGGTCTGCACTAGTCACTCCGGACACGCACGCCAGCGGTGATTCGAGATAGAACTTGCAAACCTTCAAGATGCTTTCGGCGTAAGTCTCCGGTGCGTTTCCCATGCGGAGCACTTCTTCGTCGCAGGCGCGTTCACGCTCTTCCACCAGCCGGCCACCCAGCCACCACACGAACGGATGGAACCAGAAGATGGCTTGGATCGACATCTGAACAACCGCATAAAGATTGTCGCGGCTGCGGACATGGCACAACTCATGCGCGAGGATCGCCTCCAACTGCGCTTCGTCCAGGCACTCCGATATGCCCGCCGGCAACAGCAGGACTGGCCGGAAGAATCCGAATACACCCGGCTCGAGCGGCGAATCGCAGAATCGGAGTTCGAGTGGATTCCTCGACCCGGCCCTTCTTTCCAAGCGGCGGAGCGCATCCACTTCCCGGCCCGACTCCTGCGTCCAAGCTGCGCGCGCGACAATGCGGAGATGGCGCGCCTTGAACACCCAAGCGGCCAGGACCGCAACCAGGCCAAAAATCCAGAGGCCCAGGACACTGACCCCGAGGCTCGGAAAAATGCCGGCCGGGGAAGACGCCGGAAGCGTTGCCGGAGGTAACAGCGGGCGTCCGATCTCTTGGAATATGGCGAACAGCCGAGTGGCGATGATCGGAGTGGAAGTCCGCCATGCGAACTGATTTCCGATGCCGGTCAGGAGCGAGAACGGAATCAAGAACTTGAACGAAGCCGTTAACCAGATCCAATAGCGCACCCTCGCCTGATTCCGCCTGAGCGCCAAGGCAGCATCCCCGCCACCGCTGCAAAAAGCGTTGATTGCCACACATGGCTCCCATAGCGGTTGCAGAGACGAGAGGGACGTGATCATTGCGTCTTGTCCTTTCTCGCGAGCTTACGGAGCGCCTTTTCCGCTTCTTGCACGTCGTCGAGCGTGAGCTTACCCGATTGCACCAGGTGCGCCATGATCGGCTGGGTGCGACCTCCGAAGAGGCCCAGCAACTCATCGATCAACCAGCGCTGTGCCGCGCCGCGCGACACGACAGCTTCGAAGATATGAGCATTGCTGATCTTCTTAACCCGCCGTACCGCCTTTTTTGCTTCCAGGCGGTACACGGTAGTCTGGACAGTCGTGTAGGCGGGCCTGTCGTCCTCGGGAAATGCCTCTTGAATCTCGCGAATAGGAGACGGGCCGCGGCTCCACAGCGCCTCCATGATTTGCAGTTCCAGCTTCGATAGCTTCGGTAGGGCCATGTTGATCTACTATTGCTGTCTTTAATCCTACTACACAAGTAGGTTTACTGCAAGACTATAAAGAGGAGTGGAAGTCAGCGCCCGGGGCCGGTCGTTTCCGGCAATGCCGCCGCCGCTATTTGCGCGATGTCCAGGAGCTTCGGGGCATCGCTCGATAAACCCGCTAATGACACACCCGCTAAGGCGTCACGGAACATGGTGTTGCAGAATGGGCATGCGGCTCCCACGATGGACGCTCCCGTCGCAACCAACTCTTCGGCGCGCTCCACGCTCACTCGCTTACCCTTTTCCTCGCCCAGGAATGCCAGACCTCCGCCGGCGCCGCAACAAAAGGAGCGCTCGCGCGTGCGTGGCGGCTCCACCACCGTTCCGAAGCGTCCCATTACCGACCTCGGTTCGTCATACACTCCGCGATAGCGGCCCAAGTAGCACGGGTCGTGATAGACAATCTTTTGGCCGTCTTTTTTTTCGGGCAAACGGTCGCGATAGCGCGCCATAAACTCGCTGTGGTGTTCAATGGGCGGGGCTTCGCCGTACTCCTTCCAATCCGTGCCGATGGTGCGCACGCAATGCGGGCAGATCGAAACGATCTTCTGGACCTTGGCTTGCCGCAGGCTCTCGAGATTGGTTTCAGCCAACTGCCCGAAAGCCAGATCGTTGCCCAGGCGCCGGGCTGGATCGCCGGTACAGCGCTCTTTTTTCAGGACACCGAACCTGGTGTTTAGATGCCGCATCACGCGCGCGAAGGAAGCGATGATCTCGCGGCCCTGCGGATCGTACGCGCCCATGCAGCCCAGCCACAGACAGTATTCCTGTGTGCCATCGTAGATTGGCAGCTCCTGCTTCTGGATAAACTTGTCGCGCTCACTCGAGGAGAACCCCAACGCATTGCCGTTCTTCTCCAGGTTGAGGAACAGCTTGGTCCCGTAATCGTCTCCCCACTTACCCGTGTTAACGGCCCCGCGGCGCAGACCGATGATGATCGGCAGGTGTTGAATGCCCACCGGGCATTGGAACTCGCAGGCCCCGCAAGTGGTACATTGGAACGCCGCCTCCTGCGAAAGATGCTTGCCAATCAGCGGCTCTTCACTTCCGGGGCCGTCATCGTTCAGATAGCGCCTTACGCCCAGCGCGATTTCCTTCGGGTCCAAAAGTTTCCCCGTAAAGTGCGCTGGGCAATGTTCGGTACAGCGGCCACATTCTACGCACGAGAAAGCCTGGAGCGAGACGATCTTGGTGAGGTCCTTGCCGGTGTCAAGACCGAAATCCTCATCGCCCGCCAGAGGAGGAATTTTGCTGAATCCGTCCCGCTTGAGAAAAATTGTTGCCGGACTCAACACCAGATGCAAATGCTTGGTGTGTGGCACGAGCGGCAGAAAGACCAGGATGGTCAGCGTGTGGGCCCACCAGAGCGCCCGGCTCTGCTCCCATCCGGCGACGAAGGTGGCCAGATAGGTAACCATCAGGGTGAAGATCAGGAACGCGATGATGCCGGACTCGGAGGAGAGCTGGCCTAACCAGCGCGGCCGGATCACAAAGCGGCGAAATGCCAGTCCGAAAATAGACACGGCCACCAGGATTCCGAACAGCGCCGCTAGGTAGAAATAGAACCGTCCGAACCAGTTCTCGCGCGAGAGTAGAGGAGCTCCGAGGCCCTGCAAAACATGATTGACCGTCACCAATCCGAACGCGCAGAATCCCCAAAACACAAAGGCATGCGCCAACCCCGGCAAAGGCCTCTGCTGAATGACTTTGCCCTGCAGGAGCACCTCCCAGACGAACTTGGAAACTCGCCTGGCAATGGGCAGTAGGTGAAAATCGGCGTCATTTTTGGACGCCATGATGCGCCGCCACACTTTGTCGAAGCGCATCCAGAAAAGTCCCGCCGAAATGACGACAAGTACTAGGAAGAAAAGAATTTCAGGCCAGGACAAGGGCAGCATATTCGCGGTCAGATTCGACTGTATCACGCGTTAATATGAGGTAGTGGGCTAAGCGTTTCGAACCGTCCGGAGGACTTCTTAGTGCGTTTTATCATTTCCGGAGCCGCGGGTTTTATCGGCTCTCATTTATGCGATCGCCTGATTGGAGAAGAGCATTCTGTTCTGGCGATCGACAACCTGATCACCGGCGCGCGCCGCAACCTGGAGCATCTCGAAGGCAATCGGCTATTTGAATTTCGCCAATTAGATATTTGCAAGCCGTTCGAAGACAGCGGCCCCGTGGACGGCTGTTTGCATTTGGCTTCTCTGGCTAGTCCGAGAGACTATCTTGAGCACCCCATCGAGACGCTCGATGTGGGTTCATCCGGCACGCGCAATATGCTCGAGATTGCTCGAGAGCACGGCGCTCGCTTTCTGTTAACCTCCACATCGGAATGCTACGGCGACCCGCTGGTGCATCCGCAGACCGAAAGCTACTGGGGCAACGTGAATCCCGTGGGGCCTCGATCGTGTTACGACGAGAGCAAGCGATACGCGGAAGCTTTGACCATGGCGTACCACCGGGTACATAAGGTCCGGACGAATATTGCGCGTATCTTCAATACCTACGGGCCACGCATGCAGTTGAACGATGGGCGCGTGGTGCCGGCATTTCTCGATCAAGCCTTGCGCGGTGAACCGATCACGATTTTTGGAGATGGGACGCAGACACGCAGTTTCTGCTACGTCGACGATCTGGTCGATGGGCTGTGCCGGCTGATGTTGTCGGACGAACGATACCCGGTGAATCTGGGAAATCCCAAGGAGCTGACAATTCAGGAATTCGCGGACATCATCCGGAGCTCGATGGGCAACGGTTTGAAGTGTGTTTATCATCCCCTGCCGGAAGATGATCCCAAACGGCGGCAGCCGGATATCTCGAAGGCGAGGAGGGTGCTCGGTTGGGAGCCCAAGGTTTCGTTGAGTGACGGACTGGGGATGACGGCGGAGTATTTCCGGACGCTACAGTTGAGTTCGGTATCATAGGTAGACGAAGGGTAGGTGAATTAATTTTGGCAGAAGTGAATTTACAGGATGGCGAGACGGTAGAAAGCGCCCTCCGGCGGTTCAAGCGTAAAGTCCAGCAGGAAGACATCATCAAAGAGATTAAGCGGCACTCGTTTTACCTCAAGCCGGGCGAGAAGAGACGGACCAAAGAAGCATTGGCCCGCAAGCGGAACCGCAAAAAGAGAAGTAGAGACATCGAGTAAGCACCCTTCTTTAGCTGTAATTGTTTACCGGGTAGGGCTAGCGTAGGGTAGGCGCCTCACGCGTTTGCGCGATGAGAACGAACGGCCTGAAGCGCGAAAACGAGCGGCTGCGCGGCGAGTTGGAAAAGGCGACCCGTGCGGCCAAACGGCAGGCGGCGCCGTTCTCGCGGGGAGAGCCGAAGCGGAAGCCACGTACGCCTGGGCGCAAGAGCGGGAGCCGGTATGGGCAGCGCAGTCAGCGAAGTGCACCCACCAAGGTGGATGAATTCAAAGCGGTGCCGTTGCCGGCCCGCTGCAGTTACGGTGGACGTGTGGAGTGGGAGCGCACCGAATCGCAGTATCAGGAAGACATCGAATGCCGGACCGTGACGCGACGGTGCGACGTGGCTATTGGCCGTTGCGTGGCGTGCAAGAAACGGGTACAAGGCCGGCATGCCGAGAAAACTTCAGACGCGTTGGGAGCGGCGGCGGTGCAGATCGGACCGCGGGCGCTGGGATTCGCAGAGGTGATGACTAAGCAGATGGGTCTATCGCTGGGCAATGCGGAGCAGATGCTGATGCAAGGCTTCGGGGTGCGAGTGAACCGGAGCACGCTGAGCCGGGGGCTGGGCGGATGTCGAACAAAGCCGAGCCGACCTATGAGAATCTATTGGGGATGGCGCGCCAAAGCCCGGTCAACGCGATGGACGAAACGGGATGGCGGGTAGGGGCCGGTCCCACTGGGCGCACGTGACTTAGGAGAGCAGGCCACCGTCTACACGATTCGCCGCGGACGCGGCTTTGGCGGACGCGGACCCCGCAGCGTAAGTCTTCCGGCGTCCACCGCTGCTTTGCCGGAAGCGATCACAGCAACGGCGCAACAGTTTTGCTCACTGCATCTGGAGTTAGTTAGTGCAGGGTGAAACGGATAGCCGCCTTTGGCGGCAGCGTGGCGAGCAACATCACTACCTGGGCTGTCCGATGCCGTATGGCGCGCATCTGCGCTACTGGGGCCGGTGGCAAGGGCGGGAATTGGCTTGCTTGTTGTGGACGTCGCCGGCGTGGCGGATGAAGGCGCGCGATACCTGGATCGGCTGGACCGATCAGCAGCGTTCGACGGAACTTGCAGCGCATCGTCAACCAGGGCCGCTTTCTGATGCTGCCCTAGGTGCGGGTAGGGGGATTGGCGATCATGATTTTGGCCCGTTGCGCCCGTCAGTTACCCGGCGACTGGGAAGCTCAGTATGGCTATCGCACGCTCCTGCTGGAAACTTTGGTTGATGCGCAGCGCTTTGCCGGTACTTGCTATCGTGGCGGCCAACTGGATCCATGTGGGCCAGACGACCGGGCGTGGACGGATGGATCGCAATAAACTCAGGCAAGAGCCCATCAACGCAGAGCGGCGACCAAGTGCCTCGCGGGATCCGGACCGGAAACGGCTATGCGCACCCACACCAACGACAGCGAAGCAACCGACACCAAGGTTATGAGACCTTTCCCCATGATTAATCGGTGCCATGCGATTCGCATTCTCACAATAAACCTGTTCCGCGTTTCGCCAGCCTGCTCAATTCGCCAGTATTCACCATCCCAAAGTCTCAGCCCTTTCGTACGAATGGGATTTTTCAGTTTGTCTCAGGCCTTCGGTTAGGAAGTTTGGCAATGCTAAAACAAAACCCATAAAATCCGCTTATGGACGTTAACGTTTGCAGTGGAACCTGACGGAAAGACCTTCATGCCGATTGGGACGCCCGTGGCGATGGTATCTGGCAAAAGTTGGTACAGCGATAGTGAACGTCATCGACGTTCAAACTCGATATCGCAGCCGCTGTAGCAGAGCCGCGAATGGCCGTGATGGAGCTACCCCTCCAAAAGAAAGGTTGCGAGAAAAAATATCAAGCTGGATACTGCGTAGTCACGGGAAAAATAAACCGATCCATGCAAGGCCCCGCGCCGCCAGGACATTCTGTTTGCAGGAGAACTGTGCCAATGATTTCACGCATGAATATGATTGCGGTCGCCGCGCTTGCTGGGTTTGCAGCCGGAGCCTTCGCTCCTCGCCTCCTGCAGGTTGGGCCCGTGCACGCCCAGGCAATGCCGGAGCTGGTTCAAGCCAAGAGCTTTGTTTTGCTCGATGGATCGGGCCGAAAGAGGGGCGAGTGGAAGCTGGACGCCTCAGGAGATCCAGTCCTGCAGTTGTTCGATCAAGGTGGGCGCACAATTTGGGAGGCCGGAAAGCCGAAAGTGCGGGCCTTGAGCCGCTAGCGCTTCGGATCCGGCTTCTCGAAATGCTGATAATCTTTTCGATCGGACCAGGCGCCTCCCCACTTCCAGCCTGCTTCTGAGAATCGGTTCACAATGAAACTGCCGCTGAGAATCGAACCGGGCAAGGCCCGAGTGCGATCGAGGTATTGACGGCCCGCGGGAGGCAACACCTGGTCTCCCTTGACATAGGGGTTGGTCAGGGGATTGATGTCGATCGCGCGGCCCCAGCTATGATTTGAGAATTTGCCCACCTGGCCCGTAACATCGCGGCAGTTGAAGGCCGATGTGTTGTTGGCGGCCATGGAGAGGTTGTCGTCGCCGCCATATTCTTCAATCGGGACGATTCGCTCGATTAGAAAGCTGTGACGGAAGAAGTCTTGAAAAATCGCGTCGATCTCGGGTGCGACGTCTTTGTGGACGATCAGGATTCCGGTGGCTGGTTTCTTTTGAAAGGTCCAGTAGGAGATGGTGACCTGGCGGAGATCGTCCGGCGATACGGGACAGCCTGGGTGCCACGTGGTCTTCTTGATCTTGTCGAGGAGCGGCGTGGCGATGCGCGAATCAGCGGCTGTAAGCACGCATGCCGCGAACGTGAGACAGACGAGCAGGCGCATAGAGCACGCGAATCTCATTATATGCGGCATCTACAATAGAGACAATGGTGCGTCCTGAAAGACGCGTTGTTCTAGCGGGTGAAAGTCCCGTCCGGGTAAGCGCCGGAGCGCCCGGTAGCAGACTCCAGCCAAGCGGAGAGATCGTCTGGGCCGAGCGGAGTGTCGAAAG
>JBPCOQ010000158.1:0-15250 GCA_051000095.1 Bryobacteraceae bacterium
AGGCTCAAAGCTTCTGCTGCTTGCATGCTGACGATCAACTCCCAGCATGCCGAACCGCCCCTCCAGGCTCATCTTGTATGAGAAACTCGCTCCCGCTCCAGGCTCATCTTGTATGAGACAAGACTGATCACGTGTGTGCTGTTGAAATACCGCGTGACGGATGTGGGGCCGTATCCGAAATCGGGGCCGTATCCGGAATCACCGATGGCGTTGGAAGATGCGCAGAGGACGGTGGGGCTGGCGCGCTTTCACGCAGCGGAGTGGCACATCGATCCGCGCAAGATTGGTGTGCTTGGGTTTTCGGCAGGCGCGCATCTGTCGGCGGCGATCGGCACGCACTTTGAGAAGCGCTTGTATCCGGCTGTGGACGCCGCCGACAAAGAGAGCTGCCGTCCGGATTTTGCGGTGGTTGTCTATCCGGGGCATCTGTCGCTTTCCGCGGCGGAATGGGATGCTAACCAAGGCGCCAGAAAGTTTGTGATTCGTAAGCCGGAGCGTGAGACGATGGCCGATAAACAATTTGGGTTGAATCCCGATATTCCCGTCACCCGCCAGACGCCGCCTACCTTTTTGCTGCAGGCGGAGGATGACCACGTGGACAACGTAAACGACTCGCTGGCATACTACATTGCGCTGAAGAAGGCTGGGGTTCTCGTGGAGATGCATTTGTATGCGCAGGGCGGGCATGCCTTTGGGCTGCGGCGCACGAAGTTTCCGATTACCGGATGGCCTCAGTTGGTGGAGACGTGGCTGAGGACGATCGGGATGATTTCGGAATAGGTGCTCTGGGATCGCCTCCGACAAAGCGGCCTTGCTCCGCAAGGCTTCGATGGTCTATTCTTGCCGAGCGCCGAGGGGATCGGCTATGCGGACCTGATTCGTACCGCTTCCAACACCGATCTGACAACCTATTGCTAGCGGAAGAAACTACGGCGTCCGCGCTCGCCCTGAAACGGCTGGCCTACCGCTGCGCCCGTGCAGATCTTACACGACTGGAATTCGGGCGCACATGCCGCATCCGAGGTCAACGCTTCCGCAACTGGCTCAAAGCATCGGATCGATTTCGGCCGCTTGCGCTTGCCAGCTAGGCTTCTTCGCAGTATAACTCCATTCTCGCTGCCGCTATCCGACGGCAGGGGGCCACACCCCACACGGCAGGCGATTCGTCGTGGTATTGTCACGCCCCGAGCGAGGCGAGCCGCTCCTCAGCAACCCTGCTATCCTCGGCCAGGCGCCGGCGGAGTCGAGCCAGATCGGGCAGCCCTGTGAGCACTTGATCGACTGCCAGGCCGATGACAAATTCGCCATTCTGCGGAATGCAGTAGCAGACCTCGGCCAGGTAAAGCGAGTCGGCGGTCTCAACCTTTACCGGAGTGTCTGGCGGGAGCGGGCGCGCGGTCGTCAGTCTCATCCCACGTCCTGAGAGGTCAACGGCAGTTCCGGAGAAGCGTGTTTCGACATTTCCCAGCGCGGTAATCCACACCGGTTGGTTGAAAGCAGATCGGTTCTCGCGGCGGCGGTCCATACTCCCATATCGGCCAGTCAGAGGCGCGACTTGAGCCATCCCGGCGATTACTTCAAACTAAACAGTAACCAGACCAGAGTTCCGATAGCCGCCGGGAGCAGCATTTCGACCCAATTCCGCCAGAGGGCGGGTTTTTTCCGACCAATTTCGGGTCTTGTCTCCGAATCGCTTCTAAGTGTGGAGGAAATACGCGAGCGAACACTGGAAGGGAGTCCGCGAATGGCCCGCACAATCTCTTCCCTGCCCCGCCGGTCCGCGATCAGGATCGTAGCGGAGTTGATGCCATTGGTAGATTGCTCCAGCCGTTTCCGCAAACGCGGCGGAACGTCTTCAACAGATCGATAGACCTGGGTCTTACCGCCCATGGATATGAAAATCGTCGAACTCTTAACGGTCAAACGCGGCATCCTTGCACTCTTCCAGAAACGTTGTGGAACAGTCTACGTACCTCGGACCATGGACGCTCTGGCAGGGGCTGCAGATCCGCCTTCATTTCCGGCATGGTCCAATATTACCTGAATAAAACCCAATGCTGCTTTGGATAATGCTTTATCTTTTCGATAAATTAAACCTACCCGGCGGATCATAGGCTCCGGTCCGAGCGAAGCCACCGACAATTTTCCCGCCGCAACCTCCTCCTGGCAATTGGATGCCGCCAGGAATGAAAAGCCCAGGCCGGCCATTACGAAGCGTTTCATCATCTCTGTCGAATCCAGCTCCATCGAGGTCTGGATCTGATCCTCCACGGGCTCAAACCACGCATTCAGACGGGAGCGCGTCGTGCCGGATTTTGGAAGCAGCAGAGGACAACCGGTGAGGTCGCGGCAAGTGACGAATTTCTTGCTCATGATCGGGTGATTGAAAGGCGCGAGAAGCTTGATCTCATCGGAATGAATTTTGACTACCTGCAGCCGCTTTTCCTGCACGGGTAGTTGCGTGATTCCGAAGTCGGCCAGGTTATTAAGCACCGCCTCGACTACGCGCGAGCCATAGGACCGGTCAACCAATAGCTGCACATTGGGAAATTGTTTCTTGTACTCGGAAAAAACCAAAGGTAAGACGTAAATACAGGTTGCCTCGTTGGCGGCGATCACCAGCGCGCCGCGGGGCACATGCTCTAATTCTTGGATAGCGTCCCGAGCGCGGCGGCGTAGATCGAGGATCTGCTCCGCATATTCGTGCAGGATTTTGCCGGCGACGGTTAGGGCGATTTTCGTTCCCAGGCGCTCGAAAAGCGTAGTGTTAAGCTCCTGCTCCAACTGCCGTACCTGGGCGCTGATCGCGGGCTGCGTACGGAAGCACGTGAGGGCCGCTTTGGAGAAGCTCTTCAGACGAACGATCTCGATGAAGGTGTGCAGTTGATCGAGGTCCATGAACTAATCCAGGTTGGTTTGCCTCATTGTAGCAGGAGGGCGTGGGGCAGGTGCTCGTTTTGTGGCGCCTTTGGCCACGTTGATAGAGTGGAGACCGAAAGCGCCATGCAACTTGTACTGAACGAAATTGAACCGGAAGCACAGATCGTGATTGTACCCGAGCGGCGGATGACCGAGGACGAGTACTGGGATTTTTGCCAGGCGAATCCGGATCTGCGAATCGAGCGTACGGCGGATGGAGAGATTGAAATTATGCCGCCTACGGGCATTGAGACTAGCTGCAGAAACAACGATCTGAGCACGCAACTGGGGACTTGGACTAAGCGTGACGGCAGGGGCCGGGCCTTTGACTCGAATGCGGAGTTCATTCTGCCGAATGGAGCAGCGCGATCGCCCGACGCGTCATGGATAGAGCGATCGAAGCTTAACAAGCTTACGCGCCAACAGAAGCGCAAATTCGGGCCACTTTCTCCCGATTTCGTGATTGAGCTGATGTCGCCCAGCGATCGCTTGAAGAAATGGCAGGCGAAGATGCGGGAGTATATCGAGAATGGCGTGGCGCTCGGATGGCTGCTCGATCCTGATAAGCAGATGGCGTATGTGTATCGCGAAGGCCGGGACGTCGACCGGCTGATTGGTCCGGAGCAGCTTGCGGGTGAGGGTCCGGTAGAGGGGTTTGTGCTCGATCTAAAAGAGATTTGGGATCCGGATCTCTAGCGGCCTGAGCTTGCCCGCTCCCCGTGGGGCAGGTGCTCGCTTTGTGGCGCCTGCCTTTGGCGATCTTGATAGAATCTTAACGAAATTGAACCGGAAGCACAGATCGTGACCGTGCCCGAGCGGCGGCGGAGCTTATCGCCGGACACTAGTGAGATTGAATCATGCCGTCTGGCGCCTGCCTTTGGCGATCTTGATAGAATCTCAACAAGTTTGAACCGGAAGCACAGATCGTGATTGTACCCGAGCGGCGATGACCGAGGACGAGTACTGGGATTTTTGTCAGGCGAATCCGGATCTGCGGATCGAGCGTACCGCAACAGCGATATCGGAGCTCAACTGAGAGATTGGGCCAAGCGTAACGGAAGGGGCCGAGCCTTTGACTCCAGTTCTGAGTTTATTCTTCCAAATGGGGCTGCCAGGTCGCCTGACGCAGCTTGGATAAAGCGGTCCAAACTTGCCAAGCTTACGCGCCAACAGAAGCGCAAGTTCGGGCCACTGTCTCCCGATTTCGTGATTGAGCCGATGCCGCCCAGTGACCGCTTGAAGAAATTTCAGGCGAAGATGCGGGAGTATATCGAGAATGGCGTGATGCTCGGATGGCTGCTCGATCCTGATAAGCGGATGGCGTATGTGTATCGCGAAGCCCGGGAGCCCGGGAGGTGGATTGGTCCGGAACAGCTTGTGGCTGAGGGTCCGGTGGAGGGGTTTGTGCTCGATCTGAAGGAGATTTCTCGCCCACATCTCAACCCTGAAACAGGCTTCCGCTATCCGTCTCCGGTTCCCCGGCCGCTAACGTTTCAATCTGCTCCCAGGGAAAGCGGCACCGGGTGATTCGGGTTTCGCTGTATTGGATCGTCAGTGCATTTCCATCGGTGAGAAACACAACATGATCTTTCGCGCAGAAACGGCGGCAGCCTGGGTGTCCCAGCAGCTTGATCGAAACCAGCGCTTTCCCGCACGCAAAGTGGAAGATGCCCGCCGCGTCTCTCCGCAGAGCGGGTTCCAGACGCTTCACTCCCTCTTCTGAAGTCACTCCAGGCGATCTTATCAAATCCTGTCGAGCGCCGTTGCCGTCAATTCGTTATCGATGTTCCCGGTGTTCTTCGTGCCCGCTGGCTCGAACAGCAGCACCTCGACTCCTGATCCGCCACTGGTCTTTGTTCGACACCTCTCGGCACCACCAGGAACTCGCCGGTTTCGAGATCAATCGACGAGTCGCGGAACTCCATGCGGAAGCGGCCCTTGATGACCAGGAAGAGTTCATGTTCAGTATCGTGCTTGTGCCACACGAACCGCCCTTGAAATTTGACGAATCACCTTGGCAACCGCCACTGGCATCTTAATCCGATGCGGACTTCTTGGGTTGCTGCTTGGGCCGCATCAGATCCATGGGATTGACACTCGGATCGAACGAGACTTCGAAGAATCCGATCATCATCTCCTCCCAGGTCTGCTCGCCGAAATGAACTTCTTTCGCCGGATCGGGATTGTACTTGTTGTTGGCCGAATTATCAAAGTGCGCGGTGCACTCGACAATCGTTCCCTTGGGTAGCAGCTTGGGGCGCTCCAGGTAATACGATAACTGCCAGTTGAAGTCGTAATGCGGCACCTTCAACAGAGTCTCGGTTTCACCGTTCGGGTATTTCACCCGATATTCGAAATCCTTGCCCCGGAAATGCATATGCGGCAGGAACGACTCCACCGTGGCATCCGCCTGCAACTGAAACTTGGAATGCACCTCGTAATTCGGATCGCCCGGAGGTATCGCGAACTTCTCGTCGCCGGCCGCCAGCATGAACACTCGCTCCTTTGGCGGCTCGTTGCTGAATACGAAGCCGACGCGCGACTTGTCCGTTCCGGCTTTTCCAGTGGCGGTGTAGTGCATCTGGAGAATGATGTCGGAGCCGGCTTTGATCAGCTTCGCCTGGCCCGGCTTCAGCGTCTCCGGCACGGTTCCGGGCGCGTATCCGACCAGGAACTCACCACCGAATCCACCGCCGCCATCACCGCCTCTACGGGTGTCCTGCTTGGGTACGAAAGGCACGCCTGGTTTCAGGTCTTTCATCCAGGAATTGCCCGGCTCCCGAATGAACGCGATAATGTGGTGGACAAGCTGGCGATTGCCGGGACGCGCTTCAGCGAGCTTGACGTACTTATCTTGTTTAAAGCCGGTCGGAACGAGGAAATACTGGTAGTCCACCGTGCCGGATGCTGGAACATCAAACGCAACAGGCATCTCTACCACCCAATCCGGCTGTCCAATGCGCCAACCCTCGGCGAATTCGATAGGCTTGGGAGCGTCTTTGGGATTGCCCTCTTTGGCCCCCGTCTCCGCCCATGCCGTCAAGGTATCAATCTCGGCCTTTGACAGCGAGGGGTCGTTGGAGAACTTGCCATAATGCGGGTCTGCGAACCAGGGCGGCATCTTCTTGCTCAATACCGCTTCTTTCATGGCGGCGGCCCACGGGCGGGCCTGTTGGTAGGTGAGCAAGGAGAACGGCGCAGCTTCACCGGGACGATGGCAGGTTTGGCAATTCTTCTGGAGAACGGGCAGCACGTCCTTGTCGAAGGTTACCTGAGGCGGAGCGGTAGCGGCACAAGCCGCGGTGGCGCAGAGTACGCCGGACATGAAAAATCGCATAGAGTTACCTCGGTTCCTTTCATGATACGAAACTCGGAGGGGAAAGGTTCGGACGAACTGCGCGACGAGGGTGCGCGACACAAAACCCGCCGCATCCGCCATGTTGCACCGAGCGGCACAGGCATTCTTGCCTGTGTTGCACTTGGACGCAGACCCTGATGTTTTCAATCCGATCTTTGCCCGGCTGCCGGGCAAGAGAAACATTCTTGCCAGTTTTTGGGCGCGGGATCGCCACCAAAGGCGATGAAAAGCAGTGAGTGGAGTAGGCGGTTTCGCCTTGCTCGGCAGGCCAACGGCCTGCTCCACTCTCCTCGCGGCACGGAAGGTTTTCGAGAGTGTGTTGGTATGGCATTGACCGCGCGCGCAGACCAATGAGGTGCACATTATCGCGTAGGCAGACGTTCGGCCCGAGAAAGTTATGAACGATTTCAAGTCATACGCCGGCCCTGAGTTTGAATTCGCGCGGAAGTACTCGCGTACCCCAATATCCGCTCCCTTTGCTGGGTTCCCACGTTTAAGTCGCGCATCTCCGCGACGATTTCCGCAACAGACCGCCGATGTTCCGGGTCATGTGATTTCCCCTCGTAATCGTGCAGGATCTTCCATCCTTTGAAGTACCCGCGCAGCTCGCCCCGCTCGGCGCGCTTATAAGACGGCGGCTCACCCTCCTCTGAAATGTGAACGACCGCGATCGCGCAGCCGCCTGGCCGCACTCCCGCGAGAATGGCAGGGAACAAGTCGCGCTGCAGGTAATAACACACCGCGATCAGGTTCCAGGAGTTCGGCTCGATCGAGAACTCCGGACTGGTGAGGTCGGCAACCACTGTCTCGACCATCAGATTGCGCTCGGCGGCGCGTTGCCGAAGTTGGTCGATCGCGGCCGATGCTCCATCTACCGCGGTGACCGTCCATCCCTTCTCCGCAAGGTACAGTCCGTTGCGCCCGGCGCCGCAGGCCAGATCGAGCGCCCGGCCCGGAGGGAGTTGGTCCGTCCAGTGCTTCAACAATGGCGTGGGGCCGGCATGCGGGTCTTCGGCGGCGCGTTCAGCCGTCCGGTATCGTTCGTTCCATTCTTGAAGTGTCATTTCGTGGCGTCAGGGGCTGTATCGTTTAGAATAGAGAATCCGCCGATGCACACGCCCGATACCGCCGCTCTCAAAACAACTCCTCTCAATCAGGCGCATCGCCGCCTCGGCGCGAAGATGGTCGATTTCGGCGGCTGGGAGATGCCCGTGCAGTATTCGGGAATCATCGATGAGCACCGGGCCGTGCGCGAGGCGGTCGGCTTATTCGATGTCAGCCACATGGGTGAGATTGAGATCCGCGGTCCCGAGGCCTTGACGCTGGTTGAGTATGTCGCGACCAATGCTGCCTCAAAACTCAAAGTGGGCCAGGCGCAGTACTCGGGGCTGTTGTATGAGCACGGCGGTTTTGTGGACGACATCCTGGTGCACAAGGTGGATGACGATCACTATTTTATTTGTGTCAACGCGTCGAATCAAGAGAAGGATTTCGAGCATATCGACAGCTCCAACCATTGGCACGCGAAGGTGGAATACGCAAGCGATCGCTATGCACAACTTGCGATCCAGGGCCCGAAAGCGCTGCCAACTCTTCAGAAGCTGACCAAAACCGAGCTGGCACCGATCAAGTACTATCACTTCACGGACGGCGAAGTTTCGGGCGCGTGGGCCCGCATCGCGCGCACCGGGTACACCGGCGAGGATGGATTTGAGATCTATGTCGCGCCGGATGAAGCCGACCGTATCTGGTATCAGGTGCTGGATGCCGGCGCGGAGTTCGGGATCAAGCCGTGCGGGTTGGGCGCGCGCAATACGCTACGATTAGAATCCAAGATGGCGCTCTATGGACACGAGATCGACGCCACCATTACGCCCTTCGAAGCCGGCCTGGCCTGGATCGTGAAGCTCGAAAAGGGCGACTTTCAAGGCAGGAAGGTGCTGGAGCGGCAGAAGGCCGGCGGAGTCAAGCGTAAGCTGGTAGGGTTTGAGATGACGGGGCGGGGCATCGGCCGTGACGGCTACGAAGTGCACATTGACGGCGCTCCAGTGGGCTGGGTCACAAGCGGCGGTCCGTCGCCCACGCTGGGTAAGAACATTGGCCTGTGCTATCTTCCGGCGGATCGCGCTCACCCCGGGCAGCGGATTCAAGTGATGGTCCGCAATCAACCGGTGGATGCGATTACGGTCGCGACGCCTTTCTACAAACGAGCGAAATAATTCAGATTATATCCAACAAAATAATGTATCCATCCAACTTACATTACACAAAAGAACATGAGTGGGTCCGCGTCGAGCAGGACATTGGCGTCGTCGGCATCACCGACCATGCGCAGAAAGAGCTGGGCGACATTGTGTACGTGGACCTGCCGAGAGTCGGAACCACGGTTGAGCAGGGTAAGTCATTGGGCTCGGTTGAATCGGTGAAAGCCGTGTCGGATATTTACGCTCCGCTCTCGGGCGAGGTCATCGAAATTAACGACGCTCTTTCCACCGCTCCCGAGAAACTGAATGAAGACCCGCATGGCGCGGCGTGGCTGGTGAAAATTCGCCTTTCCACGCCCGATCAAATCAAACAGCTTCTCTCCGCGGACGATTATCAAGCATATGTAGGGGCCGAGTAAGCGGGCTTGCGCTATTTACCGAAGTCAGACCTCGAACGCCGCGAGATGCTTTCCACCATCGGCGTGAATGCTCTCGAAGACCTGTTTTCGTACTTGCCGCCCGAGGTGCGTTACGACAAGCCTTTGAATATCGCGCCAGGCAAATCGGAATACGAGATCGTGGATTATTTCCGGGCGCGCGCGAACGAAAACGCGAACGGGTATGCATCGTTTTTAGGGGCGGGCGTTTATCATCATTACCGCCCGGTGCTGGTGGACACGGTGGTCTCGCGCGGCGAATTCCTAACCTCCTACACGCCTTACCAAGCCGAGATTGCGCAAGGCACCTTAATCACGATCTTCGAATTCCAGACCATGATTTGCCAACTCACCGGCATGGAGGTGGCGAACGCTTCGATGTACGACGGATCGTCGGCGGTGCCGGAAGCGGCCATGATGGCGATGCGGCTCACCAACCGCGACGAGATATTAGTGGCGCGCACGGTTCATCCCGAGTACCGGCAAGTGTTGCAAACCTACGCGCAGCACCAGGGGATGCCGATTGCGGAGTTCGGGTACGAGAACGAGTCCGCAAAGCTGGACTTGGCCGATCTCGAGAAGAAGATCACGGGCAAGACCGCGGCGGTGATCATCCAATCGCCCAACTTCTTCGGCGTGATCGAGAATGTAAAGGCCGCTGCCGGGATCGCCCACAAGCATGGCGCTCTGCTGGTGTTTGTCTTCGCCGAAGCGGTGTCCCTTGGGCTGCTCTCGCCGCCACACGACGCCGACATCGTCGCGGGCGAGTTGCAGTCGTTCGCGATTCCGCCCAGTTACGGGGGTCCGTTCGTCGGGATCGTCGCCACTAAAGAGAAGTTTATCCGTCAAATGCCGGGACGAATCGTAGGCGAGACCCGTGATTCGCACGGCAATCGCGCGTTCTGCCTGACCCTGTCCACTCGCGAGCAGCATATCCGTCGCGAGAAGGCGACTTCCAACATCTGCACGAATCAAGCTTTGATCGCGTTGATGGCTACGGTCTTCATGGTCATTTACGGCAAGCAGGGGCTGCGGGAGTTAGCCGGACAAAATCTCGCCAAAGCGCACTATCTCGCCGGCAAGTTGCCGATGCGCTTTTCAGGGCCGTTTTTCAACGAATTTGTCGCAACCGCGAACGGCCGCTCGCCGGACCAGATCAATCAGTCACTACTGGGCCACAAAGTAATCGGCGGATTACCACTGGGCCGCTTCTATCCGGAGTTGGAAAATAGCATGCTGCTGTGCGCCACGGAAATGAGCCGGCGTGAGCAGATGGACACCGTGGCGGAGGCGTTCGCGAAATGATCAAAAAGACCAGCCCGCATATTGTACAGAACGAGGGACTGATTTTCGAGCGCAGCTCACCCGGCAAAATAGGCTATCAGCTTCCACCACTGGATGTACCGGACGTGGACCCGGTCGCGGCGATCGGAGCCGGGAACACGCGCGCCGAGATTGCCGATTTTCCTGAAGTGAGTGAAGTAGACGCGATTCGGCACTTCACGCGGCTCTCCACTTACAACTATGCAATTGACCTTGGCCTGTATCCGCTCGGCTCTTGCACCATGAAATACAATCCGCGCGTAAATGAACAGGTAGCGCGCATCGACGGCCTCGCTTGGGCGCACCCGTATCAACCGGAATCGCTGTCGCAAGGAGCGATGGAGATCATGGCCGAGTTGGAGCGGGCGCTGGCCGAGATCACCGGGATGCAAGCCGTGACGCTACAGCCCGCGGCCGGCGCGCACGGCGAGTTTACCGGGATACTGATGGTCCGCGCGTATCTGGAAGCGCAAGGCAATCCGCGGAAGAAGATTCTAATCCCCGATTCGGCCCACGGCACCAACCCCGCGACGGCCATGATGGTTGGCTACACGGTCGAAAACATCAGATCCAATGAGCGCGGGATGGTCGATATTGAAGCGCTCTCGCGGGCCGTCACGGACGACGTGGCCGCCCTGATGGTGACCAATCCGAACACGGTGGGCGTCTTCGAAGAGAACATCACCCAAGCCGCGGAGATCCTGCATGCCAAGGGCGCGCAGGTCTACATGGATGGCGCGAACATGAACGCCTTGGTCGGCATCGCGAGGCCGGGGGATTTCGGCGTGGACGTGATGCATCTGAATCTGCATAAGACATTCTCGACGCCGCATGGCGGTGGGGGACCGGGGTCGGGAGCGGTGGCGGTTCGCGAGCACCTGATTCCGTATTTGCCGCTACCTCGCCTGCGGCGCGATGGTAACCAGTGGGCTTGGAACTACGATCTGCCGAAGTCGGTGGGCCGGGTGCGCTCCTTCTACGGAAATTTCGGAGTGCTGGTGCGGGCGCTCGCGTACATAATGGCGCATGGAGGCCCGGGCCTGCGCAACGCCACCATGGATGCGCTGCTGAATGCGAATTATCTGCGCGCATTGCTTGAGCCGTACTACGAGCATCCGCACAAGGCTCCGACCATGCACGAATGCGTGTTCAGTGACGACCGCCAGGCAAAGCTGGGTGTTCGCACTGGCGACATCGCGAAACGCCTGATCGATTACGGCTTTCATCCGTACACCGTGAGCTTCCCCCTCATTGTCCGCGGCGCTCTGATGATCGAGCCAACCGAAACCGAAGGTAAGCACGAGCTGGATCTATTTGCGGATGCGCTGATCTCGATCGCCAAGGAAATTGAGCAGGATAAGGAGTTGGTTCTGAAAGCCCCGCACCTGACCCGCACCAGCAAAGTGGATGAGGTGAGTGCCGCGCGAAAACCGGTAGTGCGCTGGAAGCCGGAGAAGCCCACTAATAAAGCCGCCGATTAACTACAGTCCTAGCTATCGGAGCCCTGGTGGCGTTAGCCGGCGGCGGAGCCGGCCTTGTTTACGACCGATCCACCCACAAAAAGGTAGTGCGCTTCTAACGTGGGGCAGGTGATCTTGTCACCTGCCCGGCAGCGGAACGCTGCCGATCTCCGGGTGGCTCAAAGTATTATCGGAGTCACGGTCCAGGACTGTGCGATGGCAGTTTCGTAATTGGCGGACGACGGCTGCGATTGTACTGCAGCTAGTTACCATCCTGGTTCGCATAACTGTGATTGTATTGGTTGCTCGCCGCCCCGTGCGGCCGGTAGCGGGATCACGGCCACGGACTGCCGATTCCGCCTCTTCAAAGTAAAACAGATCGCGCCCAGCCCGGCCACGGACAGCAATCCGAAGGTTCCCGGCTCCGGAACCGTTGAAGGTCCCCCCGGAGTCCCATAGTAGACCGACGAGATAGTGGGAAATTCGTCCGCTATGGTGCCGGTCAGCGTCACGGAAGTAATTGGCGTCGTAGAGGTAAACCCGATAAACGCGGTACCGGTGAATGCCGGTGTCACAACCGATCCCGTCGAACCGCCTGCTTTGAGGTTCACCGTGTCCGTCCCGGCACCTGTAATATCACTGGTCAGGACATCGAAGAGCACAAGCCCGAATGCTGTTACTCCACCACTCGGCGTAGTAATCGTCGTGGCTCCATTGGTTACATTGTAAAAAGCGCTACTGGTAGGCGGTCCCTGCAGACTGCTGGCGCCTGCCACTCTGTTGTAGTCATTGAAATAAAAGTCCGGCCCTTCAGCGCCCAAACGGTAGGGATTGGAGGGAGTCCCGGTTGTACCGGCAAAGTTGAAGCCATTGAGCGTAAGGCCCGCCGCGGTACTATAGCCCACAGACCCGCTGCCGGTTACTAGACTGTTGAAGCCGAATGAGGTAAGCGACGTTGCCGCCGCATTGAACGCCGATTGACTGGTGTAAAACATAACTGCGGCGGACGCCGTGTCGGCGCCGCATACCGAGAGTAGTAAGAAGGCCCCGGCGGCCTGGAACGACAATCGCATTTTGATTCTCATCTATTTCTTCTCCTATAGTTTGTTTTGGATTAGTATTCTCAAACGCGGATAGTAAGGACCGCTCAACAAAGACGCGCCAACTGCGAACGTGGTGCCTCACTCTGTTGCGATCTTCGGGTGGCTAAAAGTACTATCGGGGTCACGGTCCGATGGTAGTCTCGTAATTGGGGGGACGAAGCTGTGATTTTATCGGGGCTGGACGGGCTGCAATTGCGTCCAGTTACCCCGGAGTTGCGCGTTCGGATGAAACGTAGGCGAATTGGTCTGGACCACTCTGCCGTTCTGGTCCGCGTAACTGTAGTTGTATTGATTGCTCACCTGCCCCGTGCGGCCGGTAGCGGGATCGATGACGGACTGTACATCACCCATGTGCTCGGCGGTAGCCATCGCGCTCCGATGGCCTGCCTCGCTCATCGCTCGAGCCGAATTCATCGACGCCTCAAATTTAGCTTGCTGGCTCGCCCGGAACGCCTGGTTCTGCTTCATAAGCTGCGCCTGGAAAGCCTGACCTTGCTGCTGGATCCGTGCCATTTGCATCTGATTTTGTTTCATAGCAAAGGCTTGCTGTTTCTGGCTCCACGCTGGATCGGGAGTTAGAGACTTAAAGATTGCGATCAAGAGTTTCTCGGACGCATCGAGCTGTCCCTTGGGCGCCCGTCCCCCGGTGGCCCACGCCTGAGATGTCGAATGGCCCGGCATGGTGGACATCCCGGGAAACTCCTGGGTGGAAGCGACCGCCGCGATCCACTCCTCTTCCGCGTGGCCGTTGAAGTCGTATTCAATTCGAACCCGCTCAGCGTTGCTGCTGACGCGGCTCGGCGGCATGTGGAAAGACGCCGCCATCGCCGCCGATTGTTCATTGGTCTTGCGATCCTGCTCCGCTACTTTCTCGCTCATCTCCGGTATTGGTACGCCCACTCCCACCTGCGCGCCAGGCCGCGCCTCCGGGATCACAACTTTTTTCACGAACTCCCCGGCCGGCATCGATTTCATCGCCTTCCCGCCCCAGTCGTAGCGCGGGAATTCCTGAGCTCCCGTCAGACCGTCGGGGCTCGAAGCTCGGAAGACAATGTCGGGCTGCCCGGCGCCGTTCGGCCCTCGCAAGATGGTCCCTTCAAATTTCCAATCGGCCGGAATCGTCATCGTAAAAGCACGCTGGCCAAAAAACGGGTCTATGATTTCGACCGTCTTCGTCTGCCCGGAGCCCCGCGAAGCTGGCCGGGTCCGCGGGGAGGTCTGTTGGCTTTGCGCCACGCCTCCGCACCCCATTGCTATGATCGCGGCAATCGCGCCAACTGCGAATTTGAGCTTCATAATGGTCTCCTCGGTCGTCATTCGATCAAGACGCGCTAACGGCGGGAGAAATGCCTCACTCCGCGGCAATGAAATACGTCTTCGTACACGTCCTCAAACCACTGCGTGGCGACTTGCCCGGCCCGGCGCCCCAGTCGGTCAGGACCAACTGGTCCGGTACCCACCAGATGATCCCCAGAAGCGTAGAGTCCGGCGGTCGAGAAGCACGGCGAAGCGGTCATCAGCGTGACCTTGCCCGTGCCGCCTTTACCGCCACCGTTGGGTGGCCGGGAAAGACAGCGACGCCCCAAAAGTGTCAAGCGATTGCTCGATTCTTGAACGTGTTTGCCGCTAGGAATGACGCCGGCCGCTGAAAATGGGCGGCCGACATGCGACGCAAACTTAACGGGGCGTAAATAAGTAATAATTTATGAGTTTACATCTTCACCTTGGCACATTCCCTAGCTAAGCTAGGCTGTAACTACACTGTATATGTAATCATCCAAGAAGACGGTTGTTTGTTTAGGATCGTACAAACTTGCGCGAGGATACTATAACCCCAAGTCCAATCCCAAACAGCAGGAAAGTGGACGGTTCCGGCACGGCGCCGGTGGGTGTCTCCCTGAAGGTTAACTGTAAGACAGTGTCATTGATGCCATCTGCGGTAAACGACCCCGTCCCTTTTCCGAGTTGGACCCGATCGGCGTTTGTAATGCCCGTAGTTTGAAACAATAATTCCTCCGCCCCGAGAAAGGTACCCGTTGCAAGGTAGCCGCCCTGGTTGAACAAGTAATGATTCCCGGGGCCAACACCGATCGCACTGGTGGTCGTATTGTTCAGAAATGAGTTAGAGGTGCCCCCTGTAGCGGTAAAGCCGATCGGCGCGCAGAAATCGGGGCCGTCAACAAAACAGCCAAAACTTCCGCTGTACTTTAAATTATTTACAATGTCGGCGGTCCAACCTGGGCATGCGCCGGCAAATGAAACTAAAAAGCATAGCTCTTACGAATGTTTTGATCACTTTCATCTTTCTCCTTGGATTTTATGGCTCGTCCGGGGAATCTGTGGGTAAGTTGGGTGCCTCGGCCGGGCGTCCCCTTGAGCACTTCCTCACCGCGCCGATAAAATAGCTAAGCTGGCTCCGCTCGGGGTGAAAGTCGTCAAACTTGCT
>JBPCOQ010000162.1:0-13855 GCA_051000095.1 Bryobacteraceae bacterium
CCCTGCCGGATCTCTTCAAATAGCTCCACTTTGGCTCTCCTGTCCATCCCGGAATGGTTTCATCCGGGTTTAGGGTGGGCCAAATCAGACGATCAAAGTGGGCCAATTCAGATGATCGAACTCACCGTCCCTTGCGCATCGTGTGGCCTCATCCGGCAAGGGTTGGTGGCGCTTGTCACTGACTCGACCGGCGCATCAGGCCATGTCCGCCGATTGGTTCGCAACCCAGGGCCTCGTCTCTTTGGTCCTCAAATATGACTCGCTACGACACATTAGAAGAAACCGCCGTATACGGCAAGTACGTACGGTAGTGTGGGAGGACGGGGCCGCGAGGCCCCTCCTACCCGATCCCGTGTGTTTTCGACGAGGACAGGCGAAAGCGCCTATTCCACTCAGCCTTAGACCTACCTGTTTGAGGACCAGAGATGCGAGTCCCTGAGCCATCCGTCTTGCTGTTTCTCAAAATGTAGTATATACTCCAGATATGGACAGACGAGCCAAGCGCCAGCCGCGAATCTGCCAGATTCCCAGCGTCGCTCCCGACAACCGGCGCGATCCCAAGGTGCGGCGTCAATTGTCCGGCCCAGCGATACGCACGTTCCTGAACGTAGCCGAAACCTGGCATCTGAGCACCGAAGAGCAGCGCGCGCTGCTCGGATGGCCTCCCGAATCGACCTTTTACAAGTACAAATCCGGCCAGATCGGAACCCTCCCCTACGACATGCTGATGCGCATCTCTCTGGTGCTCGGTATCTACAAAGACCTCCGCATTCTTTATCCGGAGCGCGATTTGGCGGACCGATGGGTTCAACTGCCCAACAGCAATCCGTTGTTCGGCGGCAAACCGGCACTCGGGCTGATGACCGGAGGCGGAATGGATGGCCTTTACCACGTTCGCCGCCTGCTGGACGCCCGGCGCGGCGGCTGGACTTAATGTTGGTTGCCCAGATATTGATGCCTCCTGTCACACAGATCCGGCTCGTGGACACCTGCCGTCTGGTGCCCAGCCGCTACCCCGTTGCGGGCATTCTCGACACGGTCGCAAGTCCTGAAGATCTTCCGTTTGTTTTCGAGCTCGAAAGCTGGACTAACGACCGCATCTCGACCGAGCTGGGTATTCTGTCTCGCATCCCGCCGGAGGAATGGGTTGTGAACCGTCCCATGGCCAGCGTCATTATGGCCGCGTTCTGCCATCCGCGTCCCGATGGCGGGCGATTCAACGGACCCGGCCGCGGCGCCTGGTACGCCGGCATGTCGCTCGATACCGTTCATGCCGAAGTGATCTGTCATCGCACCGCGGAACTGGCGGAGGTGGGAGTATTCGAAACCCGCGTACAAGAGAGGTTATATCTCGCGAACTTTGATACTTCTTTTCATGACGTGCGAGCGGATCTCCCCGGGAATGCACCTTATCACAGCCCAACCAGCTATGCGGCTTCGCAAGCGCTCGGCCAAAAGCTGCTGGCAGCCGGATCGAACGGCCTGTTGTATCGAAGCGCGCGCCATCCGGGCGGAGAATGTGTTGCGTGCTTCCGCCCAGGCTTGATTTCCGATGTGCGTCCGGACAGCCATTTCGAATACCGCTGGGAAGGAAAGCGTCAGCCCAGCATCCGGCGTTTGTAGACCGGGCGTGCGATTCTGGACAATTGGAATGAAAAATTCCGATCACGAAAAACAGGTCGCGGCGCGCAGAAGCATGGACTTCGTCGAGCACGGCATGCTCGTAGGACTTGGCTCGGGCTCAACCGCGGCTCACGCCATCCGCTTCCTGGGCGAGAAGGCTCGACAAGGCGTGCAGGTGCAAGCCATCGCAACCTCCGAAGCGTCCGCGCAACTCGCAAGAGAGGCGGGCATCGCCGTACTCCCCTTCGATCGTGACGCAAAGATCGACCTCACCATCGACGGAGCTGACGAGGTTGCGCCCGGCATGCAACTGATCAAAGGCGGCGGCGGAGCGTTGCTGCACGAAAAGATCGTCGCGGCGGCATCCAAAAAGGTGATCATCATAGCGGATTCGAGTAAGTTAGTGCCGCGCCTTGGAGCCTTTCCGCTGCCGGTCGAAGTGGTCCGGTTCGGCTGGCCCGCGGTCGCCGATCGCCTCCACGCCTTGGGCGCTAACCCGGCACTGCGCGTTGGCCCGGACCAACAGCCGTTCATCACGGATGGGGGTAACCTGATCATAGACTGCCGATTTTCGATTTTTCCCGAAGCAGATCTTTTGGCAGCCCAATTGGATTCAATGACCGGTCTCGTTGAGCACGGCCTGTTTCTCGACTTCGCTGACATGGTGGTGATCGGCCGCGGAGACGAGAGCGAGTTGCTGGGCTCTTTAAATTAACTTATGCGGCGACCGATCATCGCGGGCAACTGGAAGATGTATAAGACCATCGCTCAAACCTGCGATTTCTTTGAGAAGTTCCGCCCATTGGTGGCCTCCTCCAGCCATTGCGATATCGTGCTTTGTCCAACCTTCGTGAACTTGCAGAAAGCCGTGGACGCCGTCCAGGGCACCCGGATCGAGATCGGCGGACAGAATCTTTTCTGGGCCAAAGAAGGAGCTTTCACTGGCGAAATTTCAGCCGGGATGTTGAAAGCGGTCGGTTGCGGGTGGGTGCTGATCGCGCACAGTGAACGCCGGCGGTACTTCGGAGAAACAGACGAGACCGCCTGCAAAAAGATCAGCGCTGCCCTGGAAGCGGGTCTTACGCCGGTTGTGTGCATTGGTGAAGTTTTCGAGGAACGCGAATCGGGCGAGACCGATCGTGTCCTGGCGAGCCAAATCCGCGGCGGCATCGCTCCACTAACGCCCGGGCAGTTCGCAAACATCGCCATCGCTTACGAGCCCGTGTGGGCCATCGGCACCGGCAAAACCGCAACACCCGGGATTGCCGCAGATGCTCACCGCGTCATCCGCAAAGAGATTGAACATCACTACGGCGGGAACGCGGCGGCAAATTGCCGCATCCTGTACGGCGGTAGCGTCAAACCGGACAACATCAAAACGCTGATGGCTCAGGACGACATCGACGGCGCGCTGGTCGGCGGCGCGAGTCTCGATCCCGCCTCATTTGCCGCGATCGTTAATTACTGAAAATGCGATTACTCACTCTACTCACCTTATCGGGAACCCTCTTCGCACAAGAGGTGAAATTACCCCGCGAAATGATCCCACTGGTCGAAACGGCTCACGCCGCTCCGCCTGAATTTGCCGCGGACGCGCTGCTGCGCGTGGTGGAATCCGGCAAGGTCAGCGACAAAAATACCCGCCGTCAACTGATTCAGGATGCATTCGGCTTAGGCGGCTCAGCTCAACTGCGGGCTCCGATGAACGCCGCTGCCGGCTTGGGACCGGATACCCGCGCCGCTTCCTTGGCGAAAGCGTATCAACTCAAGCTCGACGCCATGTCATTGCAAATTCGCGCGGTGAATGCGATGCTGGCCCTCGATAAACCGGCCGCGCGGGAGATGTTCAGCGCCATCGCAAAACCGGCTCTCGATGCGCTACCGTGCGAGCCTTCGCTCGCTTACGATCCGTCCGATTTTTACCGCACGCTGGGAGCGATCGCGCGGGCTACTTTCACACCAGCGGATCGCAAGAATGAAGATCACGTTCGATTTCTGCTGGACTACGTGGGGCAGGCCGCTTCACAACCCGAGGTGGCGGCAATCCGGAGCATACTTCCATCCGCGGGATTGACATCCGATCAGTTGCAGGCGATTGAAGCCCGTCTCCAGAACACCGCTCCGGGGGCCAACACCTGCCAGGAGGCCAAATCCGCTAAGAATGAATACTGGCAGTCCGATGCCGCTAAGCAGATCATGCAGCGTGCCAGCGAGCTGCGAATCAGGAATGGCGCGATGCTCAGCGAAGCCGATCGGACGAGTAGCCAATGGCAAGAGCAGCTCGTCGATTTGCTCAAAACTCTGGCCGACTGGAACGCCGGTCAGGAAAAATCAGAAGCCGACTACTATCATCAAAAATCGACTGTTTACGAAGCCCTGATCGAGCTGACTCCGCCCGGACCGGAGCGCGATAAGCTGCTAGATGCCTTTGCAGGATTCATCGGCAATTCAAGTCTGCAGAGCCAGAGTCCGGCCGAGTGGTTCGTACCCGCCAAGGCGCTGCTGGAACGCGTTCGCAACACCAACACCGGCGAACCCGCCAAGGTGCTCGCGGCTTTTGAAGCATCCGGCAACGCCGCGCTGGCGGTCTATGCCGCACTCGAACGAGTATTCGGATCACAAGCGCCGTCCTGGGTCACATCGTCGAAAGGCTGATCGCAGTTGACACGCGCCGACTAGGGTAAAAACTGCTGAATGCGAGATCGGCTTTGCGATAGGTACTTTCAATTTTGCTGGCGGGCTTGAGGGTTTCGTCCGGCCGGTGATGGAACGCGTTGGTTTCCGCCACTTGTCTCCAAGATCGCTCCGACTAAGCCTTTCACTGTGAATGGTTCGGCCTCCGCGTTAACCGCCAAGCCGTGTTTCCGGATTGTCCGCGAAGTAATCGGCCCGATCGACGCGATCCGGACGTCTTTGAGGGCTTCCTTACCCGCTATCGCGACAAAGTTGTCCACCGTCGAGGAACTGGTGAACGTGATCCAGCCGGGCTTGTGCTTGTCCGTAAAAATTGCGTGGGCGCGCGCCTCGGCATCTGGCGGAATCACGTTCCGATACGCCTCGACGACATCCACTTTCGCTCCCAGTTTAGTGAGTTCCACAGGGATAATGTCGCGGGCGGCAGCGGCGCGGGGCAGCAGGATCCTCTTGTCTCTGAGCTCGTATCCGCTCAGCGCCGTGACCACGCTTTCGGCTACGAACTCCCGTGGCATCACATCCACTTTTAGATGCAACTGCTCAAGCGCGCGCCGCGTGGCTGGGCCGATGGCGCAGATTCTAGCGCGCAGAGATCGCAAGTCCGTGGCCGAGCCATCGAGACGATCGAGGAAAAACCGAACGCCGTTCACGCTCGTGAAGATGAGCCAATCATACGCGGCCAAGTTTGAAATCGCGGCGTCGAGAGGCGCCGGGTCAAACGGTGGCTGGAGCGAGATCACTGGAAGCTCGATCGCGTTCGCGCCCAGAGCTCGAAGTCCCGACACCAATTCCGTGGCCTGGTCCGCCGCGCGGGTCACGACGATTTGCCGGCCGAATAACGGCAGCCCCTCAAACCAGCTCAACTTTTTGCGCAGCCCGACCACTTCGCCGATGATGATCGTCGCCGGCGGCTTGAGCTGGGCCGCTTCGATGCGGTCTGCAAGATCGGAGAGGGTTGCCTGTACGGTCTGCTGATCGGGGCGCGTGCCCCAGCGCACCGCGATCGCGGGCGTCGTGCCCGAGCGTCCGCGGGACATGATCTCGCGAGTGATCTCGCGAATGGCGAGGATGCCCATGAAGATTACCAGTGTCTCCGATTGCCCAACCTTGCCCCAATCGATGGCACCGGCATCATGACCCGTCACAAACGTCACCACTTTGGTGTGATCGCGATGCGTGAGCGGCACACCGCTGTAGGCGGCGATCCCAAGCGGCGAGGTCACTCCGGGTACCACTTCGAACGTTACGTCCGCATCAGCCAAAGCTTCAATTTCTTCGCCACCGCGTCCGAAGAGGAACGGGTCGCCACCCTTGAGCCGCACCACCGTCAGACCGCGGCGAGCGCGCTCGATCATCATGGCGCAGATTTCTTCCTGCGGGAAAGCGTGCACGGATTTCTTCTTGCCGACGTAGATCCTCTCGCAATGCCGGGGTGTTAACTCGAGAAGCGCTTCGGGCGCCAGGTGATCGTATAACACCGCGTCCGCAACGGCCAAAATGTTGCGGCCTTTCCAAGTGATGAGATCCGGATCGCCAGGCCCGGCCCCCACCAGATAGACCTTACTCACGCGCCGTAGACCTGTTCGAGGATAATTCGGCCGCCCTGCGAAAGCAGTCTTTCTCCCATTTCCCGGCCCGCTTGTTGAGCGCATTCGGGATCCACTTCGATCTGGCCGCGAATCACCGTCTGGCCGTCCGGCGAGATGATGAGCGCCCGCAAGCGCAATGGATCAGACCCTTCCGCGAGAGCGCCGATCGGAACCTGGCAGCCACCGCCCAGGGCTGCGAGAACGGCTCGCTCGGCCGTTACGGCCACTCGAGTTTGCGGGTCATCCAGTTTGTGGCAGACTTGAGCGGCGTGTCCGTTATCGTCGCGCGTCTCAACCGCCAGCGCACCTTGGCCCACGGCTGGACACATCGCATCTGGCTCGAGCAATTCGGAAATGCGATGATCCAGGCCAAGCCGGCGCAGACCGGCCGCTGCCAAAAGAATCGCCTCGAACTGTCCCTCATCGAGCTTCCGCAGCCGCGTATCGACGTTGCCTCGAATGTTCTCGATCTGTAGATCCGGGCGGAGCGCACGCAATTGAGCGGATCTTCGAAGCGAGCTGGTTCCTACGCGGGCTCCGCTGAACAGCTCGGCCAAACGCCGGCCGGCCAGCGCGTCCCGTGGATCTTGGCGCTGTGGAATCGCGGCGAGCGTCAGTCCCGGCGGCAGATCCGTTGGCATATCTTTCAGGCTATGTACCGCCAGATCAATCGTACCGTTCAGCAGCGCCTCTTCGATCTCTTTCGTGAACAGGCCTTTGGCTCCTACCTTCGAAAGAGCGACGTCCTGCACAGTATCACCCGTCGTACGGATGATCTCGATTCTCGATTCCTCGCCGAATTCCGCCAGCCGGGCTTGCACCCAGCGGGCCTGCCACAAGGCGAGCTGCGACCCCCGTGAGCCAATGATTAACACTGGTGGCCCAACACTATTCGCCCAACCTGAAAATCCTGCGAATGGCGCTGATGAACTGGTGCCCTTCCGGCTGCGCAGCCTGCTTGCGCAGCTCGGAAATAGGCCCGTGCGCGATCTTGTTGACAATACTGCGGGTCAGCAGTTCGAGCGCTTCCTCCTGCTCGCGCGTGATGGCGCCAAACTTACCCCGGCAGCGCGCTAATTCAGCGACGCGTACGCTCTCGAGCTGCTCTTGCAGGCTGACGATGGTGGGGGCAACCTCGCGCGTTTTGAGGCGCGATACCATGCGCTCTACCTCTTCGGCGATGATTGCCTCCGCATCTTCCGCCTCCTGCATCCGGCCGAGCAGGTTGGCATCCACTACCTTTTGTAAGTCGTCGATGTCGTATAAAAAAACATTGTCCAGTTCATTCACCGCTGGCTCCACATTGCGGGGCACGGCGATATCGATCAGAAACATCGGTCTGTTGCGGCGCGCCTCAATCACTTTCCGCATCGCATCCCTGGTAAGAATGACATGCGGCGCTCCGCTGGACGCGATGACAATATCGATCTCGGGAAGGAACGTGATGAAATCCGTGTATTCGACAATTTGGCCCTGAAACACCTGCGCCATCTGGCCGGCACGTTCCCGCGTCCTGTTGGTCACGAAGATTTGAGACGCCCCACAGCGTTTGAGATGGCGGGCCGCTGCCTCCGACATTTTGCCGGCCCCTACCAGCATGACCCGCTTGTCCTCGATCGATCCAAATATTTCGCGGGCCAACTCAACGGCAGCAAAGCCGATCGAGACTGCATTCGCGCCGATCTCGGTTTCCGAGCGAACGCGTTTGGCTACATTGAAGGCACGGGTGAGCAGGGTGTCCATAAAACCGCTGACCGCGCCCTGACGTTTCGCAATGGCGTAGGCAGTCTTGAGCTGCCCGAGGATCTGCGGCTCACCCACCACCATGGAATCCAGGCTCGCAGCTACGCGAAACAGGTGCCGAATCGCATCACGGCCATCGAACCGGTACAGATAAGGACGTACCCAATCGCGATCGACGCTGCGCGTGTCGGCGAGAAACTGGTCGATGGCCAACTCGCCGTTGAGGCGTTCGTCGCAGGCGAGAGCGATCTCCACGCGATTGCAGGTGGAAAGGATCAATCCTTCCTGAAATCCGGGCCGCTGCTGCAACTGCTGGAGCGCAGCGGGCAAGCTACGCTCGTCAAAGGCCAGGCGCTCGCGCACTTCCACGGGAGCGCTCTTGTGATTCACGCCCGTGATCGAAAAATTCATTTGGCGAGCAGCGTCCGAAGCCCGAAGTGCGTTGCCCACGTGATGGCGGAACAGCATAGCACCGCGATGGCCATGAAAGCGGCTTTACGTCCCCGCCAGCCGGCTGTGGCGCGCAGAAATACCATAACCAGATAAACCAGCCAAGTCAGGAGCGAAATCGCGATTCTCGGATCGCCAATCCAACTGATTCCTGATTCAATGAAAGCCCAGGCGCTGCCGGCAATCACGCCCACTGTCATAAACACGAACCCGAAGCTCATCGAGTGCGAGATGAGGTTATCGAGCGTGGCGAGCGGAGGCAGCCGGTCGAAGAAAGTGCCCGGCTTCTTACTCTTGAGCTGCCGCTCTTGTATCAGGTAAAACATGGATCCAGTGGCCATGAGCAACAGCGCAGCAAAACCGAGCAGCACCATGACGACGTGGATTAGCAGCAAAGCATCACGTATACCGGTGTTGGGCCACGCGGAAACGGGCACCTCCATTGCGCCAATCTGAGTCATCAGAAAGACCAGCGGGAAGATACACACACTCAGGCTCGCGAACCGGTATCGCCAGTAGACGAACAGGAAGGCGAGGCCAATCAGCAAAGCGCAAAGGGAGCTGGTCTCGAAGAAGTTGTCGACAGGGAAACGGCCGATCGCCGTCGTGAGCTCGATTACTGCAATGAAGTGGACTGTGACTCCGACGCAGAACGCCACCAGAGCGATCTGGAACAGGCCGGTGTTGCGGCGCAACAGGACCCATAGTGAGTGCACCAGCCCGACGGCATAGAGTAGAGTAGCGACACGAAGCCATAGGATGCCGGTGCCAGTCATCGTATTTATCTTCAGTATAAGCGGCGAGTAGCGCTCGGCGTTCCGGCTGAAATCACGGTGTTAAACTGATGAGGACAGTTCCCGCCAGAAGTTCCCCGGTCGTCTAATGGTAGGACAGCGGCCTTTGGAGCCGTGAATCGTGGTTCGAATCCATGCCGGGGAGCCAGTTTTCTTTTTCGACTGAGTGGCCAACCGCCCCTTCGTTTGTTGCGGTTGCAGAGTTCGAACTGGCGTTTTTCTGCCCTCAGCATGGGCCTCAATCGATGCCTTCTCCTCGACTGCCGCCTTCGCATCGATCAGCATGTCAAAAGGTTGGCGGAATTCTGCGGCGAGAGCGCCGTCCTTCCAAGGGGATGCCGCGAGCACGCAATTCAGAAGGCGACGCTTTTCCGGCGGCTGCTGTTTATCGAACACGGCGCCAGCGTGTTGTGCGAGTTCCAGAATCTGGACTCCTTCATCCATGTACGATTGATCTGCCTTCTGGTGCTGTTCAATCGATTGAAGAATCCTAGATTGCTCAGCGCGCCACTCGCGAGACTTCCGGTCAAAGAACGCTACGTCGATTCGTCCATCCAGCTTGTCTTCGTAGAGCGTTTCGAGGCGATTCTGCAGCCGCTGATGATTGCCGTTTAACCGTGAGATGGCCTCATCGTGGTGGCGACGTTTGTCCGCGTGGCTTTCTTTGAGCGCAGTGGAGATCCAATCGACGATTTCTTGATCAAGCGCCAACTTGCGAAGCAGCTTGGAGAACTCGCCCTCTAAGATCTCCTGGCGAACATACGGCTCCTCGCATTTCCCTTTGAACCCAGTGCAGTGGTAGGAGATGTACTTGGCTTTCTTGATCTCGCCCACAAGCGCGCAGCCGCAGTGGCCGCAGTTCAGTAGCCCCGAGAAAAGGAAGTCATGGTCCTTTTTTTGGCGCGGGTTTGCCAACCGCCGGTCAAGCACAGCCTGAACCTGATTCCATAGGTCTGGCGTGACGAGGGGCTCGTACGTTCCCTAAAAGACCCGACCCGCCCATTCGAACTGGCCCGAGTACACGCGATTTCGGAGCACCTTGTGGACCGTTGCTGTAGCCATCGTGTTCCCTGAACGGTAGTAGAGTCCCTCGCCGCCGAGAATCTTCGCAAGTTCTTTCACAGACCGCGTTCCTTCCGAGCAGAGAACGTACAGGCGCTTCACTAACGGCGCAAATTCCGGATCGGGAACGACGATCTTCTTCCCGTGCTCTCCGTCGATGTTCTTGTAGCCAAGCCGAGCGTACGAAGGCCAGATGCCTTGTTCCGCCTTCTCAAGCATTCCCTTTCGGGCCTCTTCTGACAACTTGCCGATGTAGTTCGTAGCCATCAACACCTTGATGCCATGCGTGAACTTTTCCGATGAACGGGAATCGCGGGAGAGGATCTGGCCCTCCTTAACGAGATGGATGTCAACATCCAGATCGTCCAGGATGACGTAGTCTTTCAGATTGCGGTACAAGCGATCTGTCTTCTCGACCAGCAGGACATGACACTTGGAATTCCTCTTAAGAAACGCGATCATCTCTCCAAAACCAGTTCGTCCGGCTCGCTTTGCCGTCTCGATATCAACGAATTCGCGGACCACATCGAATCCGTGGTCAATTGCGTAGCTTCGAAGGAGCTCTGCTGGGCAGGAATTGAGAATCCTTCCTTCTCCTGCTCTTTGGACGACACCCGCGCGTAGATTGCCGCTTGCGTTACGTTCTGCATCTGGCGGGTGGTCATGGATTCATTGTTTCCGGTAACGAGAGAAATTTCAAGTGCCAAAGCGGCGGGACGGAAGCATGATCGCATGGAAGTGGCGGGTTCCTCTCCTTTCCCTTGCGGTCCCACTCCGCTAGGATCTGGAAGAAGCTCGCCATGTTCGCGCCGATCTGGCGGGCGTCGTCCTGCGTCAGCCTGCGTGAGGACCGAGGCTGCCAGACAAGCAAAGTGCGCTCGATTTTTGCGTCTCGCTCCTGCATAGCAACACCAGGACCCTTGATGAAAGCGTCGATCCTTCAGTTCCTCACGCTCGTTCCCCGAGACAGAGCACCTTTCACCGGGATCGGCGGCGGCCCCGGTTCTACCGGTTCGTAAGGAGCTTCGAAGAGAATGTCGCGGTTGACGCGTACCGTGAACTTGTATCCTGCCGGGACCTTGATCGTCGGTTGGACATTCAGGTTGCGCTTTGTAATCTGAGCGCCAGTTTGACTCAGTTCCTGGCCGACCGCGCTTCCGGCGGTCTGCGCTGGCGTGGGGTATGTGAGAGCGCTTTGGCTGCTTCTCTGGGAGATCTCGAAGGCGGCGGTGAACATGCTCGTGAGAACGGAGAATCCAACAATTCGCAAATAGTGGCGATCTACCTTGTCTCGGAGACCAGCGTTGCCGTGGGAATCGAGTCCCATCATGCCGTCGAGATTGACGGATGACGCGTCGGGATAGATGATGCGGCTCCAAGCAACCTGCACACCGTCCTGGCCGTACGAAACGTGGGAATCGTACTTGCCAATTAGACGAGAACCCTGAGGGATCAGCAGATACAGTCCCGAGGCGGTGTCGTAGACGTTTGATGTGACCAGTGCCTTCAGTTCGCCAGGGAGATCGGAGTTTACCGACTGTTCGAGAACTGCCGGAATCTCCCAGCCTGCTTTGATCTCATATCGGGAGAGCGGCGCTTCGCGGATCGAGCGAAGATAGTCGTCCGCTTGGCGGTTCCGTGCTCCAGACAGGAACGCCTCTTTGCGGGACTGCATGTTCTGAGTGTCGTAATCATTCTCGACGGCCTGTGCGTTCGGCAACGATCCGGAATCACCGCCCTGCCGCGCGCCCAGAGCACGGCTCAGGGCTTCGACCTGAGAAAGGTCATCTGATCCAGAGCGCGCGGTGGGCACCGTGATACCTGCACCAAACGAGGACGCAGAAGAATTGTGGATGCTGGTGGGCGCCTGAATGGCTTCCTGCTCTTGCCGGTAGGCGGCGGCAAGGCGGCGGTCTTCTGGCGTCTCGACCGGCCTCATCGGGACCGTCTGTGTAGGCACAGCGTTCGGCTGGCGTACAACGACGCGCTCCTGGGGAAGGCCGTCGCAGGGTTGACCCGTCTGAGGATTGAACCGATACGGTTGTCCCGTCTTCGAATCAGGGCCGCAGGATGGCGGCGTGGAAGACGAAGTTGCATCAGGCGGACGCAGCTCATCTGCATGACCGCGGGTCATTGGCACAGTCCCTGCGGGAGTTGCCTGCATGAACTCCGTGCCGGCTTGAGTTGCTGGAGTGACGTTCCTTGGCAGACCGGCGTCGCGAGCAGCGGCTTGATTGGTAAGCGTTCGGCGGTATCCGCGTAAGCAAATGTATCCTCGACAGGATGACCTATTTCGGCCGGGCAGAATCATGGTCCTGCGTCACGGCAGCGATGACAGCGATCGAGAAGACCGAGGGAGTCGTAACAGACGGCCCCACTCGGACACACTGGCGCTCTGTGTGTATCGAAGATCATGGCAGACCTGAAGGCCGAGAGTATCATGAATATACATTGGAACGTCGGCTTGCTCCCGCCAAGGACCTCAAGGCCGAAGCCGTTGAACTCCTGCCGCGAACGGCGGCCCCCGACGGCAAGAAGCGCAAAGACACCGAAACGTTTAAGGAGACTCTGCAATCAGAATCCACCGAAAAGGTACTCCTGTGCTGTCTTCTTCGCGAGTCGGGTGAGGATATCCGGGACGGACTGGAGCGGCCAATCGGTACTCGCTGCATTTCACTATGCCGTTCCACGGGCGATCATGAGGTACCCCGCCCGAGGCTTCAGAACCAGGCGCGAACGCATGAATCGGTCAATCTCGTCCGGTATTCGCTGAATACCTCCGCAGTCAATCGCGCCGTGCTGCCCCCGGCTAATGCCGCTATCAATCGATTTCCGAACACCGCCCGCAATCGTCCCGATGAAAAACGTTCCGGTGCCGTGTGGGTCGACGGCGAACGCCTCAACCGCGGCGGGGCCAGGCCCCATGTTAGTCCACGCAGTGCCATTCGGCTGGGCGACCAGATCTCCGACCACGAGGCTTTTGTCCTGGCCTATTTCGGTCACTTGCAACAGGCAACCCGGATGTCCCGGCGCGCGGCGGACTTGGCCCAGCAGGCGGCTAAGCGGGAAAGTGCGGCTCTGTACGAAACCGGAGCAGCGCTGTGGGAAGCCTTTTTCGGAAATGCGCCTGCGGCCAGGCAGAGCGCGGTGGCGGCACTGGAAATTTCCAAGGGCCGGGGATGTGGAGTATGGCGCTGCCTTAGCGCTGGCCCTCTCGGAGGATTTTCCCGAGTCTCAAAGACTCGCGAAAGATCTGGAGACGCGCTTCCCGGAGGATACGGCAGTTAGATTCAATTACGTCCCGTCGCTTCGTGCTCTTCTCTCACTGAGCGAACCTGCAAAAGCTATCGAACTGCTGCAATCGCCGTTCCCTATGAGCTGGGCGCGCCGCCCAGCAGCTTTTTTTGGGTTCTTTGGGTCGCTCTATCCGATCTATGTGCGTGGTCTAGCTTATCTGGCCGCGCGCCAAGGCGCCGAAGCCGCCATGGAATTCCAGAAAATTCTCGATCACCGCGGGATCGTGGTCAGCGATCCGATAGGCGCACTGGCGCTTGCAATTAGGCAGAGCGTTCGCTTTGTCCGGAGACAAGGTCAAGGCAAAGACTGCCTACCAGGATTTCCTCACGCTCTGGAAAGACGCCGACCCCGGCATCCCGATACTGAAGCAAGCCCAGGCGGAATACGCGAGCCTGCGGTAATTCGGTTTGCGGTCCGGCGGAAGTCGCTCGGCCGGAAGCCCTAAGTTTAGCAAGTTTCGAAGCCTTGGGAGCGTGAGAGTCTTGTCTCATACAAGATGAGCCTGGAGCGGGAGCGAGTTTCTCATACAAGATGAGCCTGGAGGGGCGGTTCGGCATGCTGGGAGTTGATCGTCAGCATGCAAGCAGCAGAAGCTTTGAGCCT
>JBPCOQ010000163.1:0-15532 GCA_051000095.1 Bryobacteraceae bacterium
AGGCTCAAAGCTTCTGCTGCTTGCATGCTGACGATCAACTCCCAGCATGCCGAACCGCCCCTCCAGGCTCATCTTGTATGAGAAACTCGCTCCCGCTCCAGGCTCATCTTGTATGAGACAAGACTCGTAGATGGCCAGATTGGCTGCCCCACATATAATAAAGGATGCAGCGCTTGGGCTTTCAGTTATGCATCGGAGTGGTAGCTGCGGGTTGCGTCTCACAACACGCTCTTGCTCAGCAGAAAGTCTACACCTGGCAGGAGCTTCGCGACCGATTCGAAACCACGAATCCGACCTTGCGGGCCGCGCAGATCGGGATCGACGAATCGCGCGCTCAGGAGGTGACCGCGTATCTGCGCCCTAACCCCGATTTCAACCTTTCCGTGGACCAGGTCGATCCCTTCACGCTGCATCCGTTCCGGCCATTTGCGTTCACCCTTCCGTTCGAATCCGTGAGTTATCTTCACGAACGGCGGCACAAAAGAGAGCTTAGGCTGGAAAGCGCGCAAAAGGCGACGGCGGTGGCCATCTCGCAGCAGCAGGATACGGAAAGGACTCTGCTCTTCGCGTTGCACAATGCCTTCGTGCAACTCTTGCAGGCCAAGAATGTGCTCGCGGTTGCAAAGGAAAATCTCGAGCAGTACGACAGGCTGCTCGCGATCAATCGAGACCGTCAGAGAAGCGGCGATCTGTCCAAGGTCGATCTCTATCGTCTCCAATTACAGCGTGTTCAGTTCGAATCCGATGTGCAGACCGCGGACGTGAATTTGAGAACGGCGAAGATCCAATTGCTCACGCTTTTGAACGATCGAACGCCCATCGATCAATTTGATATAGCAGGCGACTTCGACTTCGCCGACCGGCTTCCGTCATTGGACGAACTGCGAAACACGGCCCTGGATACCAGGCCCGATCTGAAGGCTGCCATTCAGGCGGTAGACAAGGCACGAACGGATTACCATCTGGCTGTTGCGAATGGGTCCACTGATCCCAGCTTTGGCGCGGATTTCGCGCGCAATCCTCCCTTGATTGGGTACTTTGGAGTAAGCGTCAATATTCCGCTGCGCATCTTCGATCGTAACCAGGGCGAAAAGCAGCGCACCAACCTGGATATCGGACGGAATCAGCAGTTGCAGGCCGCCACCAAAGCGCAGGTGTTCAGCGACGTGGATTCCGCTTACGCAACCTTGAACAACAATCTGGTTCTGCTGCGTCCCTACAAGACCGAATACCTCCAGCAGGCGAGCGAAGTTCGCGATATTATTTCTTATTCCTATCAGCGTGGAGCGGCGTCGCTGCTCGATTTTCTGCAGGCGCAGAACGATTACCGCGCGATTCGTGTGACGTACTTGAATCTGATTGGCGCGTACTTAACGGCTGCGAACCAGCTCAGTATGGCGGTTGGGCGAGACGTGCTGCCGTAAGGGAATATCTGTATTGCTACACCTGAAGGGTGTCGCCGTCGCGTGCCACCAATGAGTAGAGCACCGGGGACAGGAACACCGAGAGCAGCAAACGCGACGCCAGGCCGCCCACGATGACGATGGCGAATGGCTTCTGCGAGTCGCTCCCGATACCTGTCGAAATGGCTGCCGGCAGCATGCCGAGGCACGCCACCAACGCGGTCATCATGATTGGGCGCAGGCGCAGCATGGAGGCTTCGAGAGTTGCTGTCTTGGGATCTCGTCCTTCCAGCCGAAGCTTGTTGATGAACGAATACAGAATCACGCTGGTTTGAACCGCGACACCCATCAACGCCACAAACCCAAGCATGGAGGACACGCTGAAATTGGTCCCGGTGAGCCACAAAGCAAGTAACCCGCCGACTGGCTCCGTCACGAGCACGCTGTAGAAAATGATGAGCGGGAATTTAAGATTCCCGTACAGCGCGAACAAGATCAATAGAATCAAAAGTACGGTCAAGGGCAGAATTATCTTCATCTGTCCAATCGATACCAGATAATCCTTGTACTCGCCGCCCCAATCAAACCTGTAACCGATGGGCAGCTTGACAGCCTGATCGACTCTCTGGCGGGCCTCGCCTACAGCTCCCGCTAAATCGCGGCCCTCCACGCTGAATTGAATGCCAATATAGCGGGAGTTGGATTCACGATAGATGAACGACGCGCCATTTTCAACTTTGATACTGGCAAATTGGCTGAGCGGTAAGAACTGGCCATCGGGCGTGGCGAGCAATAGATTCTTGATGGCCTCCATGTCCTTACGGAAAGGCTCCTGCATGCGGACTTCGAGATCGAACTGGCGTTCTCCTTGAATCACCTGCGTCGCCGCTGTACCGGCAATCGCGGTTTCAATCAGGGTATTGATATCGCTGACGTTCAGTCCGTAGCGCGCGATTTTTGCACGGTCCGGCTCTATTATCAAGCTCGGCTGACCCAGCTCGCGCACCAAAGTGATTTGGGTAATGCCGGGCACTTTGGTGAGAATCTCGCGAACCTGTTTACCCCTGTCTTCCAGCGTCGCCAGATCCGTACCGAAAATTTTGACGGCGAGGGAGCTCTTCAATCCCGTCTCGGCTTCGTCGACAGCATCCTCGGCGGGCTGCGTGTAGTTGAAAATGATTCCTGGGAAGGACGAGAGTTTCTTCTGAATTGCTTTAATTAGTTGCGGCTTGGTGTGGATGTTAGCGCCCCAGGCCGAGTTATTGTAGGGCTTCAGGCCTACATAAAATTCATTATTAAAAAAACCGATTGGGTCCGTGCCGTCGTCGGGCCGGCCCAGCTCGTTCGCAACGGTAGTCACCTGCGGGAAACTCAGTAGAATATTACGGATCTGGGGTGAAAGCCTGGATGCTTCCTCGAACGAAATGGTGTACGGCGTGGTGGCGCGTACCCATAGTGCGCCCTCATCCAGATGCGGCATGAACTCGCCGCCGATAAAAGGAATCAGCAGAAGCGATGCGGCGAACACTATCATCGAAACTAGCACTGTTAGCAATCGGAAACGCAGGCATAATCCGAGAACCCGGCCGTAACCGGCGCGCAGCCACTCAAATACGGGCAGCCTGGGCTCATGCACGTGCTTGCGCAGGAAGTATGCGCAAAGCACCGGCAACAGAGTGAGAGCGCAGATCAACGACCCCAACAGAGCGAACGACATAGTGTCGGCCATAGGCTGGAACAGTCTGCCGGAGGGACCAGTCAGCACATAGATCGGAATGTATCCGGCGATAATCACCGCAACGGCGTAGAAAATTGGCCGCTCGACATCGCGCGCGGCTCCACGAATCACATTGACCAGGTTGTATTCCCGGCCCTCACGCTCGGCTAATTCGCGGAAGATATTCTCCACCATCACAACCGCGCCATCCACGATAATTCCGAAATCGATAGCGCCGATGGAGAGAAGATTCGCCGGGATGTGCCGCCAATCCAGGCAGATGAACGAGAACATCAAGGCGAAAGGAATGGTGATGGCTACGATCAGCGCCGTACGAATGCTGAACAGCATCAGACCCAGGATGATCAGGACCAGCACCATTCCGCGCAGAAGATTCCGCTCCACTGTTCGCGTGGTTTCCTCGATCAAGTCATGGCGATCGTAGAAAGGAACCACCTTTACATCGCGGGGCAGCACGTGCTCGTTCAGGTCGTTTGTGACCTTTTCCAGCCGGTCGATGACGACTTGCGCCTGTTCTCCGACACGCATGAGAATCACGCCTTCGACTGCCTCTTCTTGCTTGTTGAATCCGAACTGGCCAAGCCGAACGGCATGGCCGATTTGCACCTGGGCGACGTCCCGCACATACACGGGAATCCCGTTGTGAACCGCCAGTACGATATTGCCGATATCGGAGGTGTCTCGAATCAATCCCAAGCCACGGATATAGTAGAACTGTCCGCCCTGAGAATAGAAACCGCCGCCCGAGTTGGCGTTGTTGCCGCTGAGCTGCTGGACCACTTGCGGAACCGTGATGCCGTAGGCGTACAGCTTGTTGGGATCGAGCAGCACTTGATACTGCATGGTAGTGCCACCGAAACCCGAATCGTCCGCCACGCCCGGGACCGCGCGATAGGTCCGCGCGAGCACCCAATCTTCGAGGATTTTCAACTCCTGGGGACTGCGATCGGGGCTCTGCAAAACATAGCGATAGATTAACCCGCTCGGACTAAATAGCGGCGACAGACTGGGCGTAACCCCGCTAGGCGTGCTCGCATTCGCTACCCGTTCAAAGGCCTGTTCGCGCACGAAATACGGATCGGTACCGTACTGAAAATTCATCTGCACTGAAGAGAGTCCGTAAAGTGAAATCGATCGCAGCGTATCCAGTCTCGGAATACCGTTCATTTCGATTTCGATCGGAATGGTCACCAGCCGCTCCAGCTCTTCGGCCGCGTGTCCCGGCCATTGCGAGATGATCACGACGTGCGGCGGCGAAAGGTCCGGGTACGCGTCGATCGGAAGCTTCTGAAAGGATATTGCGCCCCAGACCATCAGCATGAGGGAGCCGATAATGATCAGGAACCGCTGCGAAAGTGCAAATGAGACCAGGCGGGCAATCATGGAGTTACCGATAACTGTTCGCGAACTGGAGAAAAATGCTGCCTTCGGAGACGATCTTTTCCCCCTGCTTTACGCCGCTCAGCGCCTCGATCCGATCGTTTTGCTGCGCGCCAATGGTAATCAACCGTTGTGCGAACTTGCCCGGCTGCTCTTCGACGTAGACGAGAGGCTCGTTCTCGGTGTTTCGCAGAACGGACGATACAGGCACTGTGAGAATGTTCTTTTGCGTTCGCGTGTGAATGATGGCCTCGACGAAGGCGTCTTTCTTTAGAAGACTGCGTGGATTATGGGTAACAATACGCACGGGAGTTGTGCGGGTCGCGGGATCCACCAATGCTCCGACGTAGGAAACCACACCGCGAAGGATGGTGGGGAACGAGGCATTGGTCTCCTCGACGGCGTCTCCAACGCGAACCGAGGGAAGGTCGCGATCGAAGATGTGGCCTTGCACCCAAACTGTTGAGACATCGCTAATCAGAAAACAGATAGTGGTACCCGCCTGCACTAGCTGGCCTGGAGAAACCAATTTCTGTACGACCGTACCGGCGATCGGCGAGCGCACGGCCAGCTCCGGGCTGATCGGAACTCCTTGCTTCTCTGCGTTGTCCAGCTCCTGTTTCGTGATGTCGAAGATTTTGAGAGTTTGCAAGCTACTCTGAACATCGGTGCTGGCGTCGTTGAAGGCGGCCTGAGCGGCTTCCAGATCCTTTGTCGCGATAGCGCCGCGGTCCAGCAATTCCTGCTGGCGTTGAGAGGTGCGTCTGGCGAGCTCCTGCTGGTTGCGGGCTTTTTTGTAGGTCGAGATCGCGTTCGAAACATCGGCGCTCGAGACATACAATAACGGTTCACCCTTTTGCACAACTGTTCCGGTATCGACTAAGATTCGCGAAATCGGGCCCGTTACCTGGGTGATCGCCGGGCTGGTGTGATCGGCATCCCAATCCACGGTACCTGTGGTGTGAACAGCGACAGACCACGTATCGGCCTGCACGGTCGAAATCTTCAATCGCGCGAGTTGATCGCCGGGTAGTGTGAGCAGGCTGGCTTGTTGTGGAGCCGCTTCGGACGCAGCCGTGGCGTGCCGGTCCTTCGGTTCGCCACATCCTACTTGAAGCAGCGTCACGATGACCAGACCCGCCAATACGTGCGCGGCCAATAGCGGCTTACACTCCTGCATGCATGACTCCCCCTGTGACTGAAAACGAGTTTGTATTAACGCGAAATCAGCAAGCGGGGGGAGCCCGGCTGGACCCTGGAACGCTAGGCAGCTCAACGGTGCGGGAAACCTCATCGTGCGCCGATCGCCATACGCGCGCGAGCGGCGGCAGAATCTTAGGCGTGCCAGAAGCCGAGATCCACGGCAGGTTTCCGAAATGGCAGAATTCGCAACAATGCGAGACGCTATGCTCGTGTATACCGCAGGCCAGCATCACAGAAACCAGCAACGTACATGTGAGAACAACACATGCGAGCATCGTCCGAAATGTTGAGGCGTGCCGAGGCGCCATTCGTATTCGACAACGATTATATCAGCCGGGCGCTGAGTAGCGGACAAGATCAATCGCGCGAACGAGGCCAGCGTGAGCTATAACAGTCCCAGCGGTGAGCGGCTCTCACGTTCCGCTTGCGCAATCTTGCATTGGTTCCGGCGCCTTATCCGGGCGTTAGCGCAGCAGCTTGGTGCCATGCAAGACGCCCGCCGGTGAAATGATCGTATTGCACTTCCACGACCAGCTTCGGCTTCAGCGCTTCCCATTCGGCGGACCGCTTGGTACTCCACCGGGTTGGCCCACCGGGAGCGCGGCCCGTGAATCCTGGGGCGCCCCACCAGTTTTTCCAGTTTGGTGGTGATCTCCTGTTTCTCCGCGTTTGGCATCGCCGAGGTAAAGCCAACATGATTCAGCAGCCCCGCGTCATCGTACAGCCCGCGCAGCAGCGAGCCCACTGGACTACATGAACGCCCAGCTTCGCGAGCTTTTGACCGGCTATGGAGACATCGCCGGTATCTGGTTTGACGGAATGTGGGACAAGCCGGACGCGAACTGGCATCTCGATAAAACGTATGGCTTGATCGACAGCCTTCAACCCGCCGCGCTGGTTGGGAGCAATCATCATTTGAAGCCGTTCCCCGGCGAAGACTTTCAGATGTTCGAAAAGGACCTGCCGGGCGAGCGCAGCTCCGAGTTCAATGCGAAGTCGGAAATTGGCGCGCTGCCGCTGGAAACCTGCGACACGATCAACAATACGTGGGGCTATAACAGCAGCGACAAGAAATTCAAGTCCACGAAACAACTCATCCAATATCTGGTGCGAGCCGCCGGGAATAACGCGAATTTTCTGCTGAACGTCGGCCCCATGCCCAACGGAAGGATCCAGCCGCACCACCGACCAGGTTCTGGGTCACCAGCGGGCGATCCGTCCAAGGCAGTACGTGATTATGCAGCGTGTTGACCTTTCCGAAAGCGGCGCGCATCTTGCCCGCTCGCAACTGTAAGTTACCCGGCAGAGCTGTAAAGGTCACGAAACCTTCTTCGAGATTGACACCCTGTTCTCCAAAGCTGATGAAAAAGTCGGCGCGGGCGTAGGGGTCCAGAATGGCCTGAAATGCAACTTCGCTCTCGTGCATTTCGAGCGCGGGGGTGGGCCGATTCGCGCCATTGCCCACCGCGCCGAGAAAATCACCGATCACCGCGATGTCGGGGTTGAGCACCTTGGAAGCGGCGCCGCCCGCGCCTCCGAGTGTGACCGGCGCCTGCGCGATCTCAGGAGCGGCCGCCGGAGTAGGAACCGCCGGGGGTGCGGCCTGCGCGCTCTTAAGCGTCTGAACCTCCGCTTCCAGGGATCGAATACGGTCTTCCATCGCCTTCATGCGCGTTAGAAGCTCGGAGGAATCCTGAGCCTGGACGGCTAACGGCGACAGGCAGCCTGCAACAACCGCCAGCGCCGTGATTTTCCATTTGTTCTCCATAACAACTCCTTTTCCATAATGAATTAGTGAGCTTGCACGAATACACGTAAGCTCCGAGCGCGAAATATTCAAAGTGGGAGAGGATTAAACAGGAGGGCCGCGAGGTGGGCTGAGGACGATGACGGGCTCGTGTACATCACGGCATTCCTGCAAGTTTCGGCAAAAGCCCGCAATGAAGGTAGGGCCAACCACTAAGGCCGCGCATAGCTGGAGCGCAGGCATGTGCCCGGCATGGCAAACCGCGCAACAGTGCGTGGGTACCCGCCCCTGATCGTGACGATGATCGCCGGACGACGCTTCCGCCTGATGACACAACGTCCCGAACAGGACGAACAAGATAAATCCTGCCCTCCACAATCCGGACCATGCTGCCATTGTGCTCATTGTGGCACAGGCATTCGTGCCTGTGTGGGTTGTTCTCCGCATTGATTGACACTACTTCGGGCTGTTGTGAGAACGGCTACGAGGATGGCTCGTCCGATGCCGGTGACGTGATCCGCGCCTTCCTTGCGCCGGTGATTTGGAACTTCAACGACACAGTACTACCAAGGAGGACGCCGCACTGGTATGGGGAATCAGTTTGCGGCGAAGCCGCGCTGTGCCACTAGCACATTGGCGATAATGCGCGTGAGGAGAGTTTCGGGTGTTTGGCCGTCCGCGTGGGCATCGAAGTTCAAAATGATGCGATGGCGCAAGACCGCCGGCGCGATCTCGCGCAGATCGTCGATACTCAGGTGCAGACGGCCACGCATCAGCGCCAGTACCCGGCCGCATTCGACCAGGGCTTGCGCGCCGCGCGGGGAGCTGCCGTAGCGGATGTAGCGATTGGCCAGCTCGTGCGCGTATTCGGTACCGGGCTGGGTGGACATTACCAGGTCGATCGCGAAGTCCTGAACGTGCGACGCCACCAGAACGTCTTTGCAAACGGCGCGCAGATGCAGGATCATGTCACGGTCCACCATCGGGGTGAGCTGCGCATCGTCGCGGCGGATCGTGTACTCAATGATTCGATTCAGGTCGGACCGGGAAGGATAGTTGACGAGAATCTTCATCAGGAAGCGATCCAACTGCGCCTCGGGAAGCGGATAGGTGCCCTCCATCTCGATCGGATTCTGGGTGGCCATCACCAGAAAAGGCGCTTCCAGCTCGTGAGTAGTGTTGCCGCTGGTGACGGTGCGCTCCTGCATGGCTTCGAGCAAGGCCGACTGCGTTTTGGGCGTGGCGCGGTTGATCTCATCGGCGAGCACGAGATTCGAAAAGATGGGGCCCGGTTGGAATCGAAAACCTTTGGAGCCGCGCTCATCGGTCTCGATGATCATACTGCCGACGATGTCGGCGGGCATCAGGTCGGGCGTGAACTGGATGCGGGAGTACTTCAGACGCAGCACGCGTGAAAGCGTCCGGAGCAAGGTGGTTTTGCCTAAACCGGGAACACCCTCGAGAAGCACGTGACCGCCCGCTAGCAGGCAGATCAGGACGCCGTCAACAACATCCTGCTGTCCGACGATGACTTTTGCGATCTCCTGCCGTACCTGGTCTAGCTGCTCGGTGGCATGCTGCAGTTGCGGATGAAGAGGCACACCCTGATTCTACTGTGCTGCTGCTGATTCGGCGCGTTCGCCCATGAGGTTAGCGAAATGCGCAATAATCGCCGCCATCTCGGAGAGCCGCTCGGATCCTTGGGCGATCGAAAACCGCTTGGATAGAGCGTAAGCCCGCTTGACGATGTGATAGTTGAGCTTGAGCATGGTCTGCTCCATCTCATATCCCGCAGTCTTAAAGCTCGCGGCATGCCCCATCAGGAACATCAGCAACCGGTAGTCGCGATCCAGCATGGACTGAAGCTCATCCAAGCCTTGGATGTTCCCACCGCCGGCGGCGGCCGTCAAGCGGCTCCGGACCTCAAAAACATTTAACCGATTCGCTGCCGCCACCTGTTTGGAATAATCCCGAACAGGCTTAGTACGCAGCATCAGCACACAGGTATACCGGAACCAGTATAAAAGCAGTAGAAACGAAAAAGCGACCACGCCAATATTGAAGATCATATGCGAAGCTTTTCGAGCATATCACTTTCCGAGACTTGGTGGGTATGCCTTCTGCCTGCCCGGTCAAAGGTCATGTTCGACGGAGCAGTGCCGTGTTCCCGGCAGTATGCCAGGTACAAATTCCCGTAGCTGCGCGTAATGTAATCGGCACGGGAAAAGCCCAGCTCTCGCGCCGTCCGGTCGATCCATTTGGCCGCTCCTTCCAGTTCCAGGAAATTTCCGATCGGGGTCTCGTCGAGAGTAATTGCGCCGTGCTGGCCTGGGCGCTCGTACTCTTCTCGAAATTTTTCATATCGGAACACCGGTTGATGCCCCAGACGTGCGAGGATGAGTTCCATGGTGTCCGGGTCGTCCAGTTCGGATTCGAGTTCCTCACGCGCTTTATGCGGGCCCGGTTGCGAGGGACCCTTAAACGTCAGAATGCCGAGTTTCCCGGCGCGCCGGATGCGGATCATAACCCCGCTCCGCCGAAGGCTCAAATCGGCCGTGTCGAAAAGCACGTTTTGCTCGAAGACGCGGCGCTTCGCTAATTTAAATTTGAGCGCCTTGATACGTTTGCGCATTTCAGCAAGACCGCTTGGCACCCATAGCTTGATTTCTACTTCGAGGCTCATGTCGTTCAGCCTAAGAATAGCAACCGGCGAGTGGCAGCCGGGTTGCTCAGGAAAGCGCCGGATGCGTCTACTTTGGCCCAGTTCAGTCCTTGCACTCATCTTGTGTCTCGGGATCGGAGTGGCCCAGACCAGCAGCGTCGCGCAGCTCAAGAATTTACCGGCTGGCCAAAACATTTTATGGCAGGATCCGGGCCAAGTGGAGGCACGGGACTTTGTGTTTGGGGTAGGAGGAGAGGCAAATCAGCCCCAACCGCCCTTCCAGTTCGTTGAGGAGGATACAGCGGGGACAACTCCCAAAGTGAAAGTCAAAGACGCGAAGGGAACAACCTGGGTAGTCAAGTGGGGTGAGGAAGCCAAGCCGAGCGCGTTCGCAACGCGCCTGGTGTGGGCGTGCGGCTACGCGGTGGAGGCGGAATATATGCTGTCCCGCGGCCAGATCTCCGGAGCACATGGCTTAAAGCGGGCAGCATCGTCGATACAGAAAGACGGGTCGTTTATCAATGGCCGGTTTCAGTTGAGATCGGATCACCCAAAGTTCCTAGCGGACCATAACTGGGCATGGAACAGCAATCCATTCCTGGGAACTCCGGAACTGAATGGGCTTAAGGTTCTCATGATGCTGTTATCGAACTGGGACACCAAAGACGCTCGGGATTTCGACAGCTCGGCGCACGACGCCACGGCCGATTCCAATCTGGCTATCTTCCAGGATTCGGACGAGAATGGCGCCCGCTATCTGTTCTTTGTTTCCGATTGGGGCGCCTCTTTTGGAAAATGGGGTAGCGCGCCTGGCGGACGTAGCAAATGGGACTGCAAAGGATACGCCGCGCAGACTCCGGATTTTGTGCAAGGCGTCGATCACGGAATCGTGCGTTGGGGATACTCGGGCAAGCACAATAACGACATCGCGAAGAACATTCGCGTCACCGACGTGCAATGGCTGCTGCAGTACCTGGGGCGAGTTAGCGATGAGCAACTCCGGCGGGGGCTGGCCGCGAGCGGAGCAACGCCGGACGAGATGGATTGTTATCTGAGGTCGATCCGGCAGCGCATTCAGCAGCTCCAGGCAATTCAGTGAAGGCTCAGTTCGTTGCGCTGCTAGTGATTGCGCCTGCGTTCGGCGGCGTGGCGGCCGGCGCCGCGCGAAGCCGCCATGTTGCTAGGCCGACCAACGTTTTGTGGCGAAATCCGGGGCCGGTGGGCGCTTTGGATCTGGCGAATGGCGTCGGAGGCGCGGCCCGAGCGCCCCGTCCGCCTTTTCATTTTGTCGAAGAAGATATGAGCGGTTCCAATCCGAAGATCAAAGTCAAGGATGCGCGCGGGGCGGAGTGGAGCGTAAAGTGGAGCGAGGAGGCGAAGCCTGAAGTATTCGCATCGCGGCTAGCCTGGGCTTGCGGGTACATCGCCCAGCCAGAGTACTTTGTTCCGTCCGGAAAACTGCTGGGCGCGAAACGGCTGGCGCGCGCAAGCGCATTGGTGAAGCCGGACGGCAGTTTTCAGGATGCGCGGTTTCAACTCCGGACCAAGTCGCCAAAATTTCTCAAGAAAGATAACTGGTCCTGGTCCTATAATCCGTTCGTCGGTAGCAACGAGCTGAACGGACTGAAGGTGGTCGTGATGCTGACCTCCGATTGGGACAACAAAGACGCGCGGGACATCGATCGCGATTCCAACCTCGCCATCTTTGAGGAGCGTCGCGGGGGCCGGTCGGCGTTCCTCTATTTCGTCGCGGACTGGGGCGCGTCGATGGGCAAATGGGGCCACGTTTACAACCGCAACAAGTGGGATTGCAAAGGCTACACCGAGCAGACACGTGGATTCGTAAAAGGGGTGAAGAACGGAATTGTCGAATGGGGTTACGTTGGCCAGCGAACCGACGATGCGGCCAAGGGCATCCGGGTGACGGATGTGAGATGGCTGATGCAGTACCTGGGACGAATCACGGACCGTCAGCTAAGAGCTGCTCTGCGCGCCAGCGGAGCGTCGGCTGAGGAAACCGGCTGCTTCACGGGCGCAGTGCGGACCAGGATTGAGGAGTTGCGGAGCGTTAGCCGGTTGTGACCGGAGATACCAACGGACTGGATCTGCGCTCCTGCCATACCGCGGCTTGCATCCTGTTCGTCGTGGCAATCGCTGGATTCGCTCAGGATTATGTGCCGCGCGTTTCAGGCGAGATCTCCCGTGGCCAGGAATTTAAGAGCGACATCGGATCTGGCTTGCTCTTTCTTTTGAAGCCGACTAATACCGGTTGGATGGTCGCCGTTGTTCCAAAAGTCCGGTGCATTGAGAATGAAGACTGGGCATCTGTGGTGAACCCCCCGTATCGAAACTATAACGCGTTGTACCTCGATACGGCATATGGAGTAACCGCGGAAGAAGCTGTAAGTATCAGTCCGCGCGAATTTTCGTTCGTAACGACCTGCGAAGCCTACAAGAGTGAGAGCCACCGGCTGGAGATCGTTCTTTGGCCCTACAATTACTCGAAAAAGGAAGCAGATGAGGCAATGGCGAAGTTGGGACCTTCGCCATTGGGAAAAGCAAGGCTTGCCATCGTGAAATCGAAGGTAAGCCGTGCAGAGCACGCCATTGAGGGGAAGAATTACGGCAAGATAGACTGGCTAGAGTTTAGACTTGACATCAATCCTTCGGTCCTTCGTGGACGCAAGAGCCCATAGACCAAATGTGTCCGAATGAGAAAACGGCTTCAGGTGCCGCTGGTGCGCATGACATCGCGAAAGTGGGTTACTCGCGGGGGCGTCCCTAGCAGCACGTTTACGACATCGAACCGCACTTTTTCCCAAGGCGCCTCGGCGTGCCGGGCATAGTCGCGGGCGGCGCGCAGCAGGCTCTGCTTCTTCTCGAAGCCGATGGCTCGATCGGGCGCGCCGTACTCACCCGTCTGGCGGGCTTTTACTTCGATAAATACCAGACGGTCATTCTCCCATCCAACCAGATCGATCTCGCCGGCGCCAGTGGCGACGCGGTAATTGCGACACACGACCACGATGCCGGCGCGCTGGAGAAAGCGATGCGCGATGTCCTCGCCGCGCCGGCCCGTCGCCTGATCGGGCGCCCATAGCCGCTTTCGCGCGGTATGCCGCAGGCTGTCGGCGATCCGATAAACGAAACCCAGCATAATCAGCTCACTTCACCGTTTCGAATTCGAATTCCATGACCTTGCCTCGAATCACAAAGCACAAATAGTGTTCCCAAAAACGACGGAATCGGAGGAACCGGTTGACCATGAACTCGAATCCAAGCCATCTCCACAAGGCAAGTAGTTTGACGCGCACCGAAATCTCACGAAATCGCGCGCCCGAGTAGTATCCAAAACCCCCGTGATCGGGACCGAAATAGCGGAACGAGAAGCTATTCAGGTGCCACTTGTGCGTGGGATCGCAGAACGAGCTGAAATCGGTGTAATGCGGAGTGACGATCAGCACCCGACCGCGCTCCACCGAGATCCGGTGAAATTCTTCCATCGCGCGAATTACGTCGGAGACGTGTTCAATCACATGGACGGCGCGCACTGCATCGAAGCAGCCATCCCGGAATGGATACGGGAATCTGTCCAGATCGCAGAGGACATCCGCCCGGCTGGCCGGATTCCGATCGATGCCGATGGAGCCCGGGTACTTCTGAATGCCGCATCCGACATCGAGAACGCGTCCAGACATGGGTCCCGGCATGACAAGAGGCTACAGCAAGTCCAGACATTCCTCCAGTGTACTCACGGCGAAATCGGCCTGATCCCGTGTAATGACCAATGGCGGGCAGAGCCGGATCGCCGTCAGCCCGGAGCCCAAAATCAACAACCCGCGCTCGAACGCCAGCTCCACCAGCCTGTCCCGCAGATCGGGCGCGCGCTCCTTGGTTTCCCGATCGTGAACCAGCTCGATTCCAATCATCAGCCCGAGGCCGCGCACATCGCCGATGTGACGGAAGCGCCGCGGCCAACTTGCGATTCGGCCCAGAATGTAGTCGCCCATGCGCGCCGCATTTTCCATCAGGCCCTCTTCCAGGAGCTCGAGCGTTGCGAGCGCCGCCGCAATGGCGACGGGATTTCCGCCGAACGTGGACGCGTGCGCGCCTGGACGCCACTCCATCACGTCGCGCCGCGCAACCATGGCGCTCAAAGGCAACCCGCTTGCGATGCCCTTGGCGACCGTCATGATGTCGGGGACGGCATTGAAGTGCTCGCAGGCCCACATCTTGCCGGTGCGGCCCATCCCGGACTGGATCTCGTCGAAAACCAGGAGAATGCCGTACTGATGCGCCAAGCGCTGCAGCTCTTCAAAAAAGGCCTTGGGTGGTATGACGTAGCCGCCTTCCCCCTGAATTGGCTCAACGAAGATCGCCGCCACTTCCTCAGCGGGCAACAGCCGGTGAAACAGCGTTTCCTCAATATCGCGAACACACTGCACGGCGTAGTCGTCGGGGGAGAGATTTGCGGGCCGCCGGTACGTCTCGGGAAAGGTAGCGTGGTAAGCGCCCGGTAACAGCGGTCCGAAGCCCTTGCGCTGAACCACCTTGCTCGCGGTCAACGATAGCGCGCCCATGGTTCTTCCATGGAAGCCGCCGTAGAAGGCGATGAACTTGTCGCGGCCGGTTTTGTAGCGCGCCAGCTTCAGCGCGGCCTCAATGGCTTCGGTTCCGGAATTGCCGAAGTATACTCGCCGCGGCGCGCCGCCTGGAGCCGATGCCGCCAGCTTCTCGGCAAGGGCCACCATATTTTCGTAATAGAAGTCGGTGCCGGACATGTGAATCAGCCGGGCGGACTGCTTCTGAATCGCCTCGACAACCCGAGGGTGACAGTGTCCCGTTGCGGCAACGGCAATCCCGGCGTTGAAATCGAGGAACCGGTTGCCATCGACATCTTCGATGATGGCCCCTTCCCCGCTACTCACAACCAGCGGATAACACCGCGTATACGACGTTGACAGCACGCGACTATCGCGCTCAATAATGGCGGTGGCACGGGGCCCGGGTACAGCCGTCACAAGCTGAGGAAAATCCGAACGAACTGCTTCACTCGAAAGCATGCGCAATCTCCTTTTCTTAACTGCTTCGAACGGCCCGCTTGCCCGCTTGTGGGCAGGCTGCGCAGGCAGATAGATGGGAGGAGATTCGGTTAGTCACCGAATAGGGAGGGACGAGCTGTACAAGGTCTCGCCATATCTTAATGTAGCAGAATTTGGAATGAGTGACCGTTAGCTTAGCGAAAGGCATCGCTCGGCTAGGTGCTGACGGCATTTGCCGTATTTCTCGCTTTGCTCTTTCCGGCGGATAAGTTGTTTAGGATTCGATAGATACGTATAGCTAGCGGCCTGGGGTGGCGGGAGGGGTGGGGGGAGGGGAGCAGGGAGGGGGGGGCGGTG
>JBPCOQ010000167.1:0-79068 GCA_051000095.1 Bryobacteraceae bacterium
GGCGCCTACGCTATCATCGCTCTGCGCTGCGCCAAACTCAGCGGACGCTTCGAGGATTTCTGGGAACGACGCGCCACGCCGACCGAGGCTGCCGCGTGACTTCACCTCATAAATCTGAAGTACACCCTCGCAACCTTCAGCACCTCGTTCACTTGGATGTCCTCCAGATTCGCATGTACGACTCGCACCCGTTCGCCTCGCGGCGCCCACACGTTCGGATCGGTAGGGCCGAAGATGGCGATCACCGGCGCGCCCACCGCCGCGGCTAGATGCGTGATTCCGGAGTCGTTGCCTATGTAGATCCGCGCCGAAGCCAGCCAGCAGGCCAGTTGATAGAGATCATCCATGCGCACCGCCTCGGCCAAATCCTCCTCCGGACCCGCGCACCACTGTACCCTCGCCGGCAATCTTTCCGCCAGCTCGCGATATCGCTGCAGCGGCCAGTTCTTTCTGGCGCTCCCGGAGAACGGGTGAATCACGGCACCGTCGCCTCGCTGAACGGTACCGCAATCGATCCGTGGCAGTCCGCCGGGCCCGCGCCCCACCTGGCCCAGGAAAAAATCGGCGCTGTGCACTCGGCTGGTTGCACCCGGCAGCGCCTGCAAAAACTCGAACGGCAGCCCGAGTTCTGTGGCCGTTTGCCGGAACTCCGGTCGATTCGATCCGTACCACGACACAATCGAATCAAACGTCCGCAGGTGGTCGATCAATCCCAGTTCCGGTTCCACCGATGGCAGACCCAGCAGGTCGATTCCAGTCGCCGGAATCGCGCGCACGCGATCTGCGAACCGGATCAGTGGAACCACCGGCGATGGCACCCAAACTTCGGTAAACTCCGCTCTGAGCGATTCCATGGCCGGCAGCGCCACGATGCAATCCCCAATTCCACCGGGCCGAATCACCAACCTTCGCAAACTGTAATCTTGTCCTTTAGCGGCGGTTCCAAGATTAGCGGCAGTTGGATAACCGGCTGATTGCGAGTGCGAGCGTCGATGCTCATGTTTTGTCTCAATTCTACGTTACGCACCCTCGAAAACCCACCGAGTGGCACAGGCATTCTTGCCTGTTTTGATGGGCGCGGGATCGCCCACCAAAGGCGATGAAAAGCAGTGGAGTAGGCGGTTTCGCCTGCTCGGCAGGCCAACGGCCTGCTCCACTCTCCTCGCAGCACGGAAGGTTTTTCGAGAGTGTGTTGCACTTAGACGAAGACCTTGGTGTTTTCAATCCGGTCGCCGCCCGGGGCGGTGTGGTGGATAATCTTCTCTTATGAAGCTACTTGTCCTTGCACTGGCTCTTCCGCTCGCCGCCCAGCAGTACGACATTGTCATCGCAAACGGCCGAGTCATGGATCCCGAATCCAATCTCGATGCGGTGCGGAATATCGGCATCACTGGCGATAAGATCGCCGCCATCTCCCCAGCGCCGCTGCGCGGACGCAGGGTCATCGACGCCAAAGGCCTGGTAGTCGCGCCCGGTTTCATCGATCTCCATTCTCACGGCCAGACTGCCGAGAACTACGGCTTCAAAGCCCGGGACGGCGTCACTACCGCGCTTGAGATGGAGGTCGGCGTTGGCCCGGTTGCGCAGTGGTACGCGCAGCGGAAAGGCAAAGCCTTGATCAACTTCGGCGCGACTTCAGGTCACATTCCGGCGAGAATGGCAGTGCTGCACGACACCGGCGGTTTGCTGCCGCGCGACAATGCCGTCACCAAAGTAGCCACGCCGGAACAGCAGCGGCAAACCCTCGATCTCGTCCGGCGCGGGCTCGACGAAGGCGCGCTGGGCGTTGGATTAGGCATCGCCTATGTCCCGAAGTCCACTCGTGAGGAGATTCTTGGTTTGTTCCAGTTAGCGGCCGGGCGCAAGGTGCCGGTTTACGTGCACATGCGCAATGGCGGCCCCGTGGAACCCGGCGTCATCGACGCGCTGCAGGAGGTGATCGCGGATGCAGCGGCCACCGGCGCGGCTCTCCACGTTGTCCACATCACGAGCACGGGCCTGCGCGAGACCCCCATCTGCTTGCAGATGATTGAAGGCGCCAGAAAGCGCGGTCTCGACGTCACCACGGAAGCTTATCCCTACACCGCGGGCATGACGGACCTCGCCTCCGCCATTTTCGACGATGGCTGGCAGGCCCGACTGGGCGGCATCGGCTACGGCGACCTGCAGTGGGCCCAAACCGGCGAGCGCCTGACCGCCTCGACCTTTGCGGCCTATCGCAAGCAGGGCGGCGGCATGGTTATGATTCACAGTATTCCGGAGGAAATCGTGCGTCTCGCGATCGCCAATCCGATCGTAATGATCGCGAGTGACGGCATTCTCGACAACGGCAAAGGCCATCCGCGCGCCGCCGGCACCTATGCGCGCGTACTGGGCCGCTACGTCCGCGAACAGCATGCAATCACGCTGATGACTGCGCTTCGCAAAATGAGTCTCATGCCAGCCCAACGCCTCGGCCTACCGGACAAAGGCCGTATCAAGACGGGAGCCGACGCCGATCTCACCGTGTTCGATCCGGATCGTGTCATCGACCGTGCCACCTTCGATAAGCCCGCTCAGTATTCCGATGGAATTCCATACGTACTGGTAGGCGGAACGGTCGTTGTGAACAACGGAACGCTACAGGACGGCGTTGCCCCGGGGCAGGGCATCCGTTTTCATCATTGACGTATCTTGAAACCGGCCCGCCGCATCGCCTCTTGCGCGCTGTCCATCGCCTCGGGCAGTACATAGAAAAACGCACCCACGCGTTCGCTCATAAACATCACACCGCCTTTATAACGATCGGGCTCCACTGCGTAGTCAACTCCTGATTCGGTGAATGCGTCTTCCAGCCGCAGCGCCTCCTTCAGCCGCTTGGCAATGTAGACAAGCTCCAATTCCCGATCTTCGAAGAACTCGGGCTCGCGCCGCACCACTCCCAGTATCCATGACCCAGCGGTATGCGAGACTACAGTCAAATGCAGAACGACGACGACCTGCTGACCAGCGCGGCCAAAGCAATCGGAACCGCAATTGCAAAAGTAAACACCACCTTGCACATCGCCGAACCACCACCGTCTGCACCGGCGAAAAAGCCAGCCGTTAAGAAGAAATCAACCCAGAAGAAAGCCGCCGCAAAGAAACCAGCCGCAAAGAAGCCACCCGCCAAGCAGGCCGCGACGAAACACCGTAAGTGAGGCTGTGCGCAACCTTCTCATCCTTCTCGTGCTAACGCTCGCGAGCGCGTGGTTAGGCATCAAACTCTCCGGCGCCCCGAAGATCTCCCGGCGCTTGCTGCCCTTCAGCGGCGGAGTCCTGGTCGGCGTCGCGGCCTTTTGGATTCTGCCGGAAATCGGTGAACAGTACGGTTGGCTTGGGGCGTTGTGTGGCATTTCCGCGGGCTTTGGGCTGCTCTGGCTGATCAATCGATTCGTCTACTCTGTTTGCCCAGCCTGCTCCCCCACCCACGATCACGCAGCTTGCAACGAGCGGCTACACGGCTTCGCCGCGCCGCTCATCACGGCTGCAAGCCTGCACAGTTTCTTCGATGGATGGAGCCTGGGCGTTGCCAACCAGCAAGCGTCGGAGGGCGTACGCGCCGCCTTTGTCGTTGGGATCGGAATTCACAAAGTCCCGGAAGGAATCGCGCTCGGCGTTCTTTTCCTGGCGGCGACCGGTTCCGTCTGGAAAGCTTGGACCAGTTGCGCCGCTGTCCAGAGCTTCATGTTGATTGGTGGCTTCGTCGCCATAGTGGCGGCACCGCACCTGGGATCGTACTGGATTGGGGCCTTACTCTCGATCGCCGCTGGTATCTTTATCTACCTCGGTTATCACGCAATCGAAAGTGAATACCGGGCGAGAGGCATGCTCACTGCGTGCGTGCCTGCCCTGACTGGAGCAGCCGGCGCGGCAGTTCTCCGGCTCGTCCCGGGCCTGTAAAATTTCGCTACACTTACCGAGCCGCGCGCGTCAGCATGCGGTCTCCGACGAGCCTCGTCTAGTCCAAAGCCGGCCATCACCTCTTGACGGGAATGGTGCCGCCGTCCTGGGTCTTGAGACTGCCCATCTGAATTACTACCGGAACATCACCGTCCGCCGTAGTGGATGGGATTCGAACATTGAATTGATATAGTCCGCTAATCGAGCCCGGCGAAAGGCCGGCATAGGCAACGTCCGCGCTTGCCAGGCTCACTCCCCCGATGATAACGGTCACGGGGCCAGTGATCTTGGCTTGAGAGGTTGCAACCGTCCCCGATGCCACCGCCGGTTCGGTCGCGCCAAATCCTGTGCCGTACAACGTGACCATGTCGCCCGGTTTAGCGGGCTTGCCGCCGGGAACTATGGACGAATCGGCCACCGGGTCCGCGGTATGGGCAAATTGCGCGGCGACGCTCTTCCCGTTAAAGGTGAAAAATGCGGGTGAAGATGCCAGTACTTGCGCCGTGGCGGTATCGCTCGACGACTGGTTGTCTTGATCGGGATTCAGAATTACCTTGACAGTCACTGGGCCCTGACTTGCCGTGGCCGGCGCTTCCACGTTGATCTGATCTCGCTGCACGTATATGACCGGTGATCGTTTTCCATCAATCTCTACCGCCAGACACGCGAGTTGTTGCGGGAAATCGTTCTGAACGATATCTGCCGCCCCAGCCAGGCGCTTATCGCCGGCGCCCGCGAAATTCTGGCCGAAGATAGTCACAATCGTATTGCTCGCGATCGTGGGCTGAAAGGATGCCCCGTTCACCACCGCCGTAATTGCCGGTTTGCCAGGGAGGTCGCACTTTCCAGGGCTGATCGTTGTGGTCGTCGTGTAGATTCGATCTCCGGTAAGATTGCGGTCCCCGTTGGCGGCGTTTCCCGCGGCGTAAAATACGATGTCGCCCACGTTCCTGCCGGGAGGCGTCCATGCCACCTGAAACGTGAAACCAGCGCCTTGCGCCGTGAAAGGCGCATCGTTGTGATCTGCAAATTCCAGCGCGCCATTACAAGGCGCGTCATGGGCTGGGTTCGAATCGCAGCGTACGCGCACCGTATCATTCGGCGCGAACGTTCCTGCCTGCTTCCCTGGATCGCTGGCCAGACGCGCGGTAATCTGAAAGCCCCAGCGCACCGCCAGCGGATGCTTCACGGTAACTTTGACGATCTGAGTCACACCGGGCATGTATGCGCTGGCATCAATCGAGACGCTTCCGCTAGGATCGGAATTCGCCGGAGCAAAAGTGCTATGGCACACGCTACAGTTCTGTCCGCCGTCCACCGGGGCGCCGGTCCGTTTGATTGGAGGCCCGGTGCTGAATGCGAATAGGACGAGAGGAAAGGCGGGAAGAAGTGAATAGGCGATCTTTTTGAACATAGGCAGTGGCTCGCTTCACTGCCATGTTAGGGTTCTCACCCCGAGAAAATCGTGGATGATTGGTTATAATTTTGTAAAAACTCAGGCGGCCGGAGCGGCAAATGCTCCCGAATACTCGCGCTCAGCTCGACGTCGCGGGTATCAGTTGGGCATCTCGCAAAGCTTCCTCCAACTCCAGATCGCTGGGTTGCAGGAGAATGATCCCGCCGATATCCACGGTAGGCTTCTTCTCTTTCCCGTCGTTCTGATGCCGAACCCACGCAGCGGCGTGTTCGTCGTCCTCGATATTGATGTACTTGTAGCTCACGCCCAGGCCGTCGAGATACGACAGAACCCGCTGGGTATGTTCGCACCAATCTGCTCCGTATACTTTTAGTTCAGCCATACGCCCTCATAGACTCGATTACCGCCCATGCTGACACAATAATATTGCGTCGGATCACTTGATTTTTTCATCCGTCTTTTTGGATCGCCGGCCATTTGCAACGAGTGAGCCCAGGAACGCTCCGGCAAATCCAGCAAGCTGCGCGGCCGCCGGGCTGAAGTTAATCTTAGTGGCTGCGAACGCCGTGGCGATGAAAGCCACAAAGGAAACTCCCGCGATCTTGCCGGCCTTGCGAGTGTTCATGAGTGTGTACGCTTGGGTTGACTGCCTGGAGCTTCAGAGTAACATTTCCAGGCTCAATCGCCGCGAGAAAATGCTGAGAAGGCGTCGTCACTCCTCGCTTTCCCATTTTCGCAATACACTGGAAGCAGACACGCTCGCCGTAACCGTGATTCTCCGGCAGCCGTCCAGATACATTAAGGTTTTCAAATGCGCCGACGCACCTGGGTTTATCTGATTTCCGCCGGACTCTCCGTGCTCGGTCTTATCTACGGCCAGATGCCTTTCCGTGAATATCCAGCCGTTGAGTATTACAATTTCCCGCGGCCGCCGGATTATCGGGACAAGACTGAATGGGTGTTCGGGCGTCTGATCTACCCAGGCGTTGATCCACATCGAGGTCTGATGCCCCTGAATTACCCGCGCTGGACTATGGATTACCCTCGCTCGGACCGCCATCTCTCGTCCGCTGTCCGCCGGCTGACCCGCATTCACGCCCGCTCGGTCGAACAGCCCATCAGTCTCGACGACGGCGATGATGTCTACAACTGGCCGTTTCTCTACGGTGTGGAAGTCGGCTACTGGAGCTTGACTGACGAGCAGTGCAAGAAGCTGCGTGATTTTCTGCTGCGCGGCGGCTTCTTCATGTGCGACGACTTTCACGGCACTCAGGAATGGGCGAATTTCATGCTCAGTATGAGTCGCGTGTTTCCGGACAGGCCGGTTGTCGAAATCGACAGCAAAGACCCCATCTTCCACACTATCTACGATCTCGACGACCGTTACCAGGTACCGGGCGCTCAATACCTGGAGACTGGGCAGATCTGGGAGCACGATGGGTTTGAGCCTCGCTGGCGCGGGATCTACGACGACAAACACCGGATCATGGTCGCCATGTGCCACAACATGGATCTGGGCGACTCCTGGGAGCACGCGGACAATCCGCTCTACCCGGAAAAGTTTTCCGCCATGGGACTGCGGATTGGCGTCAACTACATCGTCTACTCCATGACTCATTAGTATGCGTTTTGGTACCGGCATTCTGGCCAGTTGCGCGACCTTTGGACTGCTCGGTGCCATCTATGCGCAGATGCCATTCCGGCAATATCGGGGTTGGGAATATGAAGATTTCCCGCTTCCACCCGACTCCCAGGAAAAAGCCGAATGGGTCTTCGGCCGGCTCATATATCCGGCCATCCAGGGAGCTGGCTGGCGCAGCCGCGGCGACAATAACTGGACCATTGACTACCCGCGTTCAGACCGCCATTTGGCGGCGGCTGTCCGCCGCCTCACTCGCATACACGCCCGCTCCGTCGAACAACCGATCAGCCCGGACGACGGCGACGACATCTATAACTGGCCTTTTCTGTACGGCGTCGAGGTCGGACACTGGGACCTCACAGACTCCCAAGCCGCCAAGATCCGGGATTTTCTCCTGCGGGGCGGCTTTTTCATGTGCGACGACTTCCACGGCACGCAGGAATGGCAGGTCTTCATTGCCAGCATGAGCCGCATTTTCCCGGATCGGCCTATCGTCGAAATCGACAACGCCGATCCGATCTTCCACACCATCTACGATCTGGACGATCGGTATCAGGTGCCCGGGGCGCAGTTCCTCTATTCCCACAGGACCTACGAGAAGGACGGCTTCGAGGCTCGCTGGCGCGGTATCTACGATGATAAAAAGAGGCTGATGGTGGCCATCTGTCACAATATGGATCTCGGCGATTCCTGGGAACATGCCGACGAGCCCGAATATCCGGAAAAGTACTCCGCTCTCGGTTTCCGAATCGGCGTAAACTACATCACCTATTCGATGACCCACTAGAGATTTCAAGCCACCACGACAATGTTTGAGTTTCTGTTTAAATATCCGGCTTCAGTGTTCTCTAAAGGAACATTGGTGTTAGCGGCGGGTTGGCCGCTCTGGATCCTGTGGGTTCTGATGCTGGCGGGCGCGGCGGTCCTGGCCGCGGCTTTGTGGCGGAGCCGATCCAGGATTGCCCCATCCGTGCAAGGAGCAAAGCCGGCAATCGTTTGGCTGCTGCAAACGGCCCTGGTCGCGCTACTGCTTTTGCTCTTATGGCAACCCGCGTTGAGCGTCGCTACCCTGAAGCCTCAGCAGAACATCGTCGCTGTGGTGGTGGACGACAGCCGTAGCATGAACACGAAAGACGCCGGAACATCCCGCAGCGCCGAGGCGGTTCGTACTCTGAATAACGGCCTGATCAAGCAGCTTCAGGCCAAGTTCCAGGTACGGCTGTACCGCATGGGCGACCATCTTGAGAGGATCGCTAAGCTCGATCAGTTGAACGCATCTGAGCCGGCGACGCATCTCGGGAGCGACTTGAAAGAGGTCGTCGCGGAAGCGGCGACTCTCCCCATCGGCGCCATCGTTCTGCTGAGCGACGGGTCCGACAATTCGGGCGGCATCGATCTCGAAACATTATCCGAGATCCGCGGACGGCGCATCCCTGTCCACACCATCGGATTTGGCCGCGAGCAGTTCGCGCACGATATCGAATTGACGGATGTCCAGATGCCCTCTCGGGTGCTCGCAAATTCCCGGCTCCAGGCCCAGGTCAGCTTCCGGCAGCGTGGCTATGCCGGCCGGCGCGTGCGCCTGAATGTCAAGGAGAGCGGCAAGACTGTTGCCTCGAGCGACATTCTCGTCAAAGAGGGCGGCGTCTCGCAAACCGAGGCCGTCATATTTAATGCGGGACCCGCGGGCGTGAAGAACATACAGGTAGCCATCGATCCGTTAGCGGATGAGGAAAACCGGCACAATAACCTGCTCACCCGCGTGTTGGGTGTTGATTCCGGCAAACCCCGCATTCTATACATGGAAGGCGAACCCCGCTGGGATTTCAAGTTCATCCGTCGCGCCGTGGAAGACGACAAGAGCATCGACCTGGTCACAATCCTTCGCACTACACAGAACAAGATCTACGTTCAGGGCGTTGCGACCAAGGCGGAGCTGCAGGAGGGCTTCCCGACCAAGGTGGAAGACCTCTTTGGGTTCTCCGGTATCGTTCTGGGCAGCGTTGAAGCGAACTATTTCACGGCGGCGCAGCAGGAATTAATCCAGCAGTTTGTCGATCGGCGCGGCGGAGGTCTGCTGTTCCTGGGAGGCCGGGCGTCGCTTTCCGATGGCGGCTACAACAAAGCGCCGTTCACCGACTTGCTGCCCGTGCGCTTGCCGGATCGAAAGAATACCTTCCACCGGGATCCAGCTACGGCCGAGCTGACCAAAGCGGGCCGCGAGAGCCTGATCTGCCGCATCGAGGAGGACCCCGGAAAAAATGTGCAACGCTGGAAGAAGCTGCCGTACTTGATGAACTTTCAGGAAGTGCTCGCGCCCAAGCCTGGCGCCGTGGAATTAGCGGAAATGACGGCGTCCGGGCACAAGATGCCCCTGCTGATCACGCAGAACTACGGACGCGGCCGCACGGCGGTCTTCGCCACCGGCGGCGACTGGCGCTGGCAGATGCTGCAGCCCATCGAGGACATGAGCCACGAAGTGTTTTGGCGGCAGTTGCTGCGCTGGCTGGTCAGCGATACGCCCACTCGCGTAGTCGCTTCCACGCCGCGGCCGGTCATATCCGATGAAGGCGGCGTGCATCTTCGCGCGGAGGTTCGCGACACCACCTATTTGCCGGCCGGAGACGCGCAAGTGGAAGCGCATGTGGTTGGCCCCAATGGAGGCTCGGAAACCGTGGACCTGCATCCGGACCCGCTTGAGCAAGGCGTCTACACTGCCGATTGGAATGCCGGCCAAGCGGGCTCCTACGTGGTCGAGGTTTCGGCCAAGCGCGGCAAAGAAGAACTGGGACGCGATGTCATTACGGTGCGCCGTGAGGATGGGCTGGCCGAAAATTTCCACCTGGAGCAGAATCGCGAGTTGCTCGAAAAGCTGTCATCCCAAACCGGCGGCCGCTATTACAAACCAAGCGAAGCCAACCAGCTAGGCCAGGACATCGCGTATTCCGACGCAGGCATCACCGTGCGCGAGACCAAAGACCTGTGGGACATGCCCATCGTCTTTTTTCTGGCAATCCTACTGCGCTCCTCCGAATGGCTCTTGCGGCGAAAGTGGGGCGTAGTATGAAGGCCCTACTGCTGCTGCTCGCCACCTCGCTCCTCCAAGCCACCACTTACTACGTCACCGTAGCCGGCCTGGGAGGCGAGCCCGAATACGAACAGCGCTTTTCCGGCTTAGCCAAAGACATCGACAAGCTACTAAAAACCGGCGGCCCCGATACCAAAGTGGAAACAATGTACGGCTCCACGGCCACGCGCGCGCATATTCAAACCGTTCTCGGCCAGATCGCGCACGAAGCCAAACCCACCGATGTGCTGGTCGTCATGTTGATCGGCCACGGAGGCTTCGATGGCGTCGAATACAAGATCAATCTTCCGGGCCCCGATCTGTCGGCGGGCGAACTAGCAGGCCTCCTCGACAAGGTCCCCGCCACGCGGCAGTTAGTCGTGAATACCACCAGCGCCAGCGGCGCCTCCCGCGCCACTCTCGAAAAAGCAAACCGGGCCATTATCACGGCAACCAAGAGCGGCAATGAAAAGAACGCCACGGTTTTCGCGCGCTACTGGGTAGAAGCCCTGCGCGATCCCACGGCGGATACGGACAAGAACGGAGTGGTTTCCGCGCTGGAGGCCTTCCGCTATGCCGAGCAGAAAACGGCCAAGTTTTACGAGACCGCCAAGCGGCTGGCTACTGAGCACCCCATGCTCGAAGACACCGGCAAGGGGCAGGGAACCCGCACTCCGAACGCGGAGAATGGGCAGGGATTGCTGGCCGCTCGGTTCCCGCTGCTACGGCTTGACGCTTCGCAGGCCGCTGCTCTTACGCCTGAAAAGCAGAAGTTGTTAACGCACAAAGAAGAGCTGGAGCAGGAGATCGACACGTTGAAGTATCGGAAGGCGGCGCTGCCCGCCGAAGACTACAAGCGGCAGTTATCCAGGCTGTTGCTGGACTTGGCGAAGACCCAAGCGGAGTTGGACAAATGAGACACGTAGCACAGGCTTTCGAGCCTGTGTGGGTCTTCAGCCCACGTCAACAAGGTGCCACACAGGCAAGAATGCCTGCGCCACATTTGCTACAGACCTGCGCCACGCTAGCGCTGCTAGCCCTGCCCATCTTCGCCGCTACTCCCGGCGATTGCCAAAAGCTCCGCTACCACGGCAAACTCGCCGATGCGCGCCAGTGCTTCACAGGTCTGACCACCAATAATGATCCGGCCGTCCGCGCCGAAGGCTTCTGGGGACTCGAACAATACACCGGCGCCAATGATCAGTTCCGCATTGCCGCGAAACAGAACCCCAAGAATGCCGATTACCGGGTTCGATGGGGCCGCCTCTTCTTAGAGCGGTTCAATCCGGCGGATGCCGCCAAGTTGTTCCAGGAAGCTCTCGCTCTCAATGACAAGGATGCCAACGCGTATCTCGGCTTGGCACTGGTGGCTGCGCAAGGCTTCGGAAAAAAAGCTGTCGAAGCCGCCGAAAAGGCGGTACAGCTCGATCCAAAATTAGTGGAAGCGCAAGAGTTGCTCGCCTATCTCGCGCTCGAAGACAACGATGTGGACAAAGCGCGGAAGGAGGCGGACAAAGCCATTGCCATCTCGCCTGAAGCGCTGGATGGAATGGCTGTTCGCGCCACCATCGATTGGTTGGACGATAAGCCCGGCGCTGAGTGGCAGGACCGAATTTTTAAAATCAATCCCGTGTACGGCCAGGCGTACTCCATTGCGGGACATTTCTTTGTGCTGAACCGGCGCTACGTGGAAGGGATCAAGTTCTACCGCAAGGCGCTCGACCTGAGCCCAAGATTGTGGGAGGCCCGCGCCGAGCTGGGCATCAATCTGATGCGGTTGGGACAAGAAGGGGAAGCGCGCCAGCAACTCGAGAAGTGTTACGAGAACGGTTACAAAAATAGCGAAACCGTGAACTCCCTGCGGTTGCTGGATACCTACAAGAATTTCAAAATCTACGAAACCAGCAACACAATTCTGCGCCTGCACAAGAAGGAAGCCGAGCTCCTCGAACCGTATTTTCAGAGCGAGCTCGAGCGCGCGATCAAAACCTATGAACAGAAGTACAAGCTGAAGCTCAAGGGGCCCGTCCAACTCGAGGTCTATCCGGATCACGAAGACTTTGCCGTGCGAACAATGGGCATGCCGGGACTGGGCGCGCTCGGTGTCACGTTCGGAAACGTGGTCGCCATGGATAGCCCGTCGGGCCGCCCGCCCGGTTCCTTCCACTGGGCCAGCACCTTGTGGCATGAGTTGAGCCATGTGTACGTACTCACCGCCACCAATCATCGTGTGCCGCGCTGGTTCACCGAAGGAATGGCCGTGTATGAAGAAACCGCGATTGCGCCCGATTGGGGCGACCGGCTGGATCCGGAAGCAATCAACGCGATCAAAGAGAAAAAACTTCTGCCCATCGCGCAACTGGATCGCGGTTTTGTGCGTCCGAGTTATCCGTCACAGGTGATCGTTTCGTATTTCGAAGCCGGGCGCATCTGCGGGTATATTTCGCAGAAATGGGGTTATGACAAGCTGCTCGCGATGATGCACTCCTATGCTGCCCTGAAAACCACTCCGCAGGTGGTCCAGGAAGATCTCGGGATGTCAACGGAACAGTTTGATAAAGATTTTCTGGCGTGGCTGGATAACCAAACCAGGAATACGGTGGAGCACTTCGCCGAGTGGAAGAAAGGCGCGAGGGATGTCAGTGCCAGCCTGGTTGCACACAACTACGATCAGGCAATCAAGGAAGGTACCCGCATCCGCGACTTCTATCCCGATTACGTCGAGGCGCACAGCGTTTACGAAATGCTGGCCGACGCGTACCTGGCCAAAGGCGGCAAAACGGCCGCCCGGCAGCAACTTGAGAAATACAGCTCCGTGGGCGGACGAAATCCCGCGACCATCAAGAAGCTGGCTACTCTCGAAGAAGAGAACGGCGACAAGGCCAAAGCCGCGGCCGCCCTGGAACGTCTGAATTACATCTATCCGATGGATGAAGAAGCACACCGCAAACTAGGCGACCTGTTGCTTGCGCAGAACAAGGCCGCGGGCGCCATTCGCGAATTCCAGGCTGTTGTCGCCGCGAAGCCGCTCGACCAGGCCTCCGCGCATTTCGAATTGGCGAAAGCGTTGCGGCTTGCCAATCGCCCGGACGACGCGCGCGATCAAGTCCTCCTGTCACTAGAAGCGGCCCCGGGTTACAAGCCCGCCCAACAACTATTACTCGACCTCTCCAAATAAAATGTCCATTGCCACCGCACCTCTTACCAACCAATCAACGCCACACGATTCAGTGGAACTGAAAACTCGGATTGACCGTTTCCAGGCAGTCCATAACGCGATAGTACGGGAAGTCCGAAAAGTGATCGTCGGGCAAGAAGAAGTGCTCGACCAAGTGCTGATCTCGCTGTTCGTCGGCGGCCACTGCCTCATAACCGGTTTGCCCGGAACCGCCAAGACACTGCTGGTTCGAACCATCGCCCAAACACTGGGGCTGGTTTTCAAGCGCATCCAGTTTACTCCCGATCTGATGCCCTCCGACATGACCGGTACCGACATCATTGAAGAAGATCCGGGGACCGGCCGCCGCACCTGGACGTTTGTTCCGGGCCCTGTCTTCTCGAACGTTCTACTGGCCGATGAAATCAACCGGACGCCGCCCAAGACGCAGTCGGCCCTGCTTGAAGCGATGCAGGAATTGTCCTGCACCGTGCGCGGCAACGTCTACCATATTGAGCCGCCGTTCTTTGTCCTGGCGACGCAGAATCCGATCGAGCTGGAGGGTACCTATCCGCTACCGGAAGCGCAACTCGACCGCTTCCTGTTCAATACGGTGCTCGACTATTTGTCGGCGGCCGATGAAGTGAAGGTGCTGGACCTGACCACCACCACCGCTCGCGCCAAGGCCGACACCGTGACCAACGCTGAAGAGATTCTGGATTTCCAACAATTGGTGCGCATGGTGCCGATCGCCGACACAGTGGCCCGCTACGCCGTGGACCTGGTTCGTGCCACCCGCCCGAACGATACCAACGCTCCCGAGTTCGTCAAGAAGTACGTGAACTTCGGGGCCAGCGTGCGCGCCGCGCAATTCGTCGTGCTCGCGTCCAAGGCGCGGGCGCTGATGCGCAACCGTTATCACGTCACTTACGACGACATTCGCTCGCTGGCAGCCCCGATCCTGCGGCACCGCATTCTACTCAACTTCCACGCCGAGTCAGAAAGGCTGGATTCAGACGCAATCCTGAAAAAGCTTCTGGAGTCCATGCCGGAGCCCCGTGGGGCAGGTCTCTGACCTGCCCTCTTCATAAACCTGGAGAACAGATGGACCTTTACAACACCTCCTATCCATGGAGTTCTACCGGCGCCCCCTCCCCATTGGTGCCCGACGGGAGCAACAATCTTCCTCACATGGCGGCTGCACGGATCCATACCGCTAAATTCATGCCACAGTGCTCGAAATGACCGTGAAAAATTCGCTGCAATGGAACGTGAACTCGACCGTGCGGAAGCAGGTCCGACGTGGCTCAAAGACCCGCGTGTGGCTGGCGCAACAGTCGAGGTCCTGTTCACTGCGCAAGACAAATGGAAGCTCTATGCATGGGTGATTATGTCGAACCACGTGCACGCTCTTCTTAAGCCCCACAAGCCGATCTGTGAAGTCACTCGAGCCATCAAAAGCTCCAGCGGTCGCATCGCGAACGATATTTTGGGCCGGTCTGGTGAGCGCTTCTGGCAGGAAGAATCATACGATCACTGGGTCCGAAATTCAGACGAGTTCAGCCGAATCGTAAAATACATCGAAAGAAATCCAGTAAAGGCGGGCTTGGTGGAACACCCACAAGACTGGCCATGGTCAAGCGCAACTGTGGGGCAGGTCTCTGACCTGCCCGATGTCCTAGACGGGTCGGAGATGGGCTGGTCGGAAACCCGCCCCACATAATGCTGCAGCGCTTCCTCGATCCCGCCGTCCTCGCCGGCATCTCCGATCTCGGCCTCGTCGCCAAGACGGTCGTCGATGGCTTCATCGCCGGTCTCCACCGCTCGCCCGACTTCGGCTTCAGCCAGGAATTTGCCGAGTACCGCGCCTACACTCCCGGTGACGACCTCCGCCACGTCGACTGGAACGTCTTCGCTCGCACCGAGCGCGCCTACCTGAAGCGTTATCGCGGCGAAACCAACAGCCAGCTCACCATGGTGCTGGATGCCAGCGCGTCAATGGGCTACACCTCGCACAAGATCACCAAGCTCGACTACGCGCGCTTCATCACCGCCTCGCTTGCCTACCTGGCGAATCAACAGCGCGATGCCTCCGGCCTTATTATCTTCGACGACGATGTCCGCAATTACGTGCGGCCCTCCACGCGCCAGGGTCAGTTCTTCCGGGTCATCCACGCGATCAACAACGCGCAGCCCGGCCAGCGCACCGCTTTCGAGAAGCCCTTTCTGCATTTCCAGGAGTTTCTTAAGCGCCGCGGCATCGTGCTCGTAGTCTCCGATTTCTATGAGCAGCCGGACGTTGTCATCAAGACTGTCGAGCCGCTCCGCTACCGTGGCAACGAGCTGATCCTGTTTCACGTGCTCGATCCACAAGAGATCCAGCCCACGTTGAAAGAGCCCATGCTCCTGGTCGATATGGAGACTAAGGAAGCGATCGAGGTTTCCCCCGAATACGCGAAGCATGAATACAAGTCCAAGGTAGACGCGCATATTGACGCGTTGCGCACCAAAGCGCGAAGCTCCAATATCGACTATTTCCTGTTACGCACGGACCGGCCGCTCGACGACGCCCTCCGCGAGTATTTGACCATCCGCAAGGGGAGGATGTAGGTGGGCTTTCTCGCTCCCTGGTTTCTCGGCGGCATGCTGGCCGTGGGTCTGCCGCTGTGGATCCACCTACTGCGGCAATATCGCAGCACGCCGCACCCGTTCAGCTCGCTCATGTTTTTTGAGACGCGCACGCAAAGCTCAATCAAGCATCGGCGGCTGCGCTACCTGGCGCTGCTCGCCCTTCGGATCGCGTTGCTGATTCTGATGGCGCTCGCCTTTGCGAATCCCTTCGTCACGCGAACGGTAGCGGGCGCGACCGGGCGCAAAAGCCTGGTGTTTGCGATCGATAACAGTTTCAGCATGCGCTTTGGCGATCACCTCGCCCGCGCCAAACAGAGCGCGCTCGATGCCGTTTCCGCTGTGCGCTCCGGCGGAAAAGCGCAAGTCGCCGCCATTGGCTCGCAGGTCCGTTATCTCACTCCGTCCACTGATGATCCGTCCGCCTTGCGAGCGGCCATCCAATCCGTGCAGCCGGGCGACGATCGCAGTTCGTTCGGCGAGTTCGCACGCTCGTTGCGGACTTTGGCACAGGACACAAAAGGCCCGCTCGAAGTGCATTTCTTCAGCGATATGCAGAAGTCTTCGATGCCGCCGGCTTTTGCGGACCTACAACTTGGGAACAACACCGCCCTGATCCTCGAATCCGTAGCGGACGGCAAACAGCCCAACTGGGTGGTGGAAAGCGTCACCGCGCCCGGCCGGATCTACGACCCCAAAAAAGTGCGCGTGCAGGCCGTTGTCGCCGGTATCGGCGCCGCAGCGGCGCATCGGGCCGTATCCCTCGTCCTGGATAACAAGGTGCTCGAGACCAAACAGGTCGAAGTCCCGGCGAATGGCCGCGCATCCGTCCAGTTTCTCTCGCTCGACTCGCCCTATGGCTTCCATCGCGCTGAAGTGCGGATTGAGCCGGGCGACGCATTGCATGAGGACGATCGCTTTCCGTTTGCCGTCGAGCGCGCCGACCCCCGCCGCGTGCTCTTCCTGCATGAAGGTGGACAGAATCGGGGCGAGCTGTATTATCGAACCGCGCTCGAAGCCGCGCCTCAGGCGGGCTTTGTGCTTGATCCCTTGCCCGCCAACCAAGCCGGCAACCAGTCGCTTTCGAAATACGCGTTCGTCGTCTTGTCCGATGTAGGATCGTTGCCTTCCGGTTTCGAGGATAATCTCCGCCGCTACGTCGGTGGCGGAGGAGCCGTTCTGATTGCGTTGGGGCCGCAATCGGTTGCAAGACAACGCGTGCCCGTTTTCGACCAGCCTATCTCCGGTTCGCGCTACTCGACGCGCGAGGGTGATCGCTTTCAAACAGCCGGCAGCCTCGATCCGGAGCACCCGGTGCTGCGTGGCACAAACAGATTGCAGGGTGTCCAGTTCTTCCAAACGATCAACGTCGAACCTGGCAAAGAGCACGTCATCGCGCGCCTGACCGACCAGACGCCGCTGCTGCTCGAGAAGCAGATCGGGGACGGACGTGTCGTCGTGTTTGCCTCCACCTTCGACAACATCGGCAACGATTTTCCATTGCATTCGTCGTTTCTGCCCTTCATAGAGCAGACCGCGCGCTACCTGGGCGGCCAGCACGACAGATCGAGTAACCTCGGCGTCGGATCTTTCATCGATCTGCGCGCGGCCCGGGAACAGGCGGGCTCGGTTGACGTAATCGATCCCGATGGCAAGCACCCCTTGTCATTGAAAGAGGCAAGTACCGCGCAATCCTTCCAGGTCACGCGCGAAGGCTTCTATGAAATCCGCCGCGGCAATGGCCGTCAGGAGCTGGTAGCCGTTCACGCGGACCGCCGCGAATCCGATTTGACCCCGATTCCGTCTGAGACCTTGGATCTCTGGAAAAACTCCGGCCGAACCACCAACCCAGAAACTTCCATCAGCACCGGCGCCGCGGAACACACGCAGCCCAGAAGCCTCTGGCGCTACGCCTTATTCTTAGTGCTATTAGTAGCCCTCACGGAATCTTTCTTCGCATCCAAATACCTCTCCATGGAAAAAGACATGTGATCCACCGTGGCACATGCTTTAGCGGGAGTGGAGTGGGCGTTTCGCCCGCTCTCTTCGGCATTGCTTTGCCCCCGGGTAGGCAAATTACCTGCCCCACTCAGAATCAACCGATTAGCGGTGAGTTTCTGGACAGCTTGTGCCAGGAACAAATCCAAATTCCCTACCGATGCCCTAAGGGCTCTCGGCGAGCGTGTACTCGAACCGATAGGAATGCTTTCCGTCATCGATCTGGATCGACATCTTGCCCTCAAGGCCCACTAGCTGACCACTGCCAGAATCCGGCACGACAGCGATGCTCAGTTGCGGCGCGCCCCGCGTCATGGTGCCACTGTGCTGGAGGACGAAGGAACCGCTTCGGCCATGCAGGGTTCCGCTCACCCGCTCGATTGCGACGTAACCGGCCGAGCCCTTGACGCCCGTGCCTGCAGTCAGCATCTCGCCCTTGCTGGCCGCTTCGAGATCGCCGTGAAATTGTTTGTCGATGGTCATCCTGCCGAGGGCGGCATCTCCGCCTTTGTCGTCCAGAACCCGAGGGCTCAGCTTTACTTCAAACGTGCCCGTTGCAAGAGTTGTCATGACTGCGTGCGTTCGATTTTGCGCCATTGCCGGACCGCCCTGAAGAGCAATTATAAGGAGTGCGGCCAAGAAGGCGTGCTCTAACTTTAACAAGGTTCTCATCCTAGTCTCGATTATCTTCAAGAGCCCGTTCGATGACGGATTCCAGCGTTGGCTGGGATTGCACCCCACTCAGCCGCTCATTCCCCACCAAGAACAGCGGCACGCCAGTAACTTGCACTTGTTCATTCGCATTTCGAAGCAGGCCGGCAACACGTTCGGCATAGCCCCTCTGTTCCAGCGCTTTTGCGAAAGCCCCGGTATCCAAACCTACCGAAGACGCGACATTGGCCAGTACCTCCGGATTTCCAATGTCCTCGCTCCGCTGAAAAAACGCGCGCATCACTCCGGAGTTGTACTCGTCGCCAAGCGCGTGATCCTTTGCAAATTCCAAGCCTTCAAACGCAAGCCGTGTGTAAGGTTGCGGAGAAACGCTGGGAAGCCGGATCTCTACGCCCATCCGAGCGGCTAACGGGTACACGGAATTTTTCCAGGCAGTCCGCAGATAGGACTCTTCGGGACGCAGTGTGGGCGCCGGATACGAACGCAACTCGAAAGGCATCCACACAATCTTGACATCTTTGCCGTTTACGGCCTGTTTTAGCGGAAACTCCGCCAAAAAACAGAACGGTCAAGCATAATCGGAGAACACGTGGATAAGTAGAGGCGCCGTCACAATCGTTAGACACGCCTGAGGGAAAGTTTGTCTCACCCGATCTGGCGGCCGAAATCGCTAGCGCGGCTGCGGAGGTACCGGCGTATGATGGAGAATCGGGAGATACGATGAAACGCCTACTGGTCCCCGCTTGTGCCCTGCTAATGTGCCTATCGGTTCGCGCGCAGAATCCGCCTACCATGTTTCCGCCTGTGCGCGGGCTGCACGAAATGGTGGGCGCCGCAAACAACTTTGAGGTCGAAGCCGGATTCCGGATCTTGACCCAGGGCGGCAATGCCGTCGACGCCGGTGTAGCCACGGTACTCGCCGCCGCGGTCACCGAGCAGAGCCGTTTTGGACTCGGCGGCGAGATGCCCCTGCTCGTGAAGATGGCCGGCCAACCGGTGATCGCGATTAGCGGCATCGGCGTCGCGCCAGCCAAGGCGACCGTTGATTTCTATGCCCACCGCTCGCCCGAGCCGTGGGAGGAGTCCGGGCACATGCCTCCCATTCCGATGCAAGGCATCCGATCCGCCATCACGCCGGGGGTGTTCGATGGTTTGATTCTGGCGCTTCAGCAGTACGGAACCAAGTCGTTTGCGGAAGTAGTGAAGCCGGCCATCGAGTATGCGCAGCAGGGCTTCGCGATGCCCGATGAGTTCGGCAACATGCTGCGCGGCTATCAGAAGATCATATCGCTGTGGCCGGATTCGAATAAGTTCTTTTATCCGGAAGGCGCGGTCGTCAAGAAGGGCGAGATCTTCCGGGAGCCTATCCTCGCAAAAACTCTCATGGACCTCGCCACCGCCGAAAAGAAGGCGAGAGGCAATCGCGTAAAAAAGCTTACCGCCGTGCGGGATCTGTTTTACAAGGGTTCCATCGCGAAGCGAATCTCGGCGTTCAACGAACAGAATGGCGGGTTAATCGCCTACCAGGATATGGCAAATTTCCACGCGGACAAGGAACCGGCCGTCACCGGAACCTATCGTGGGTATGAGGTTCACAAGCCTGGTTTCTGGACGCAAGGTCCCGTAATGATCCAGGCCCTCAACATCCTAGAAGGATTCGATTTGAAATCGATGGGCCATAACAGCCCTGAGTATCTGCACACGGTAATCGAGGCCGTGAAGCTGGCCTTCGCCGATCGCGACATGTACTACGGCGACCCCAAATTCAGCAAGATTCCGGAGGACACGCTGCTGTCGAAAGATTACGCGGCCGAGCGGCGCAAGCTGATCGATCCCAAGCAGGCCTCTATGGAGCATCGCCCTGGAAACCTCGGCACGAGAGCTCCAGCCGTGACCACCAGCGATGCCACCAAAGGCGAGGTGAATGACACCACCTGCGTCAACGTGTTTGACCGGCAAGGCAATGCGTTTTCGGCGACTCCGAGCGGGGCATGGCTTCCTTCGGTGATCGCGGGCGATACCGGCGTCCCTCTCACGTCGCGCCTGCAGTCGTTCGTGGTGACTCCCGGACATCCCAACCTGTTGCAAGCCGGCAAGCGTCCGCGAGTGACTCTGAGCCCCACCATCGTGACCAAAGCGGGACAGTTTGTATTGGAGATGTCCACCCCCGGCGGCGACAACCAGGACCAGGCTATGCTGCAGGTTCTGCTGAATATCGTTGAATTCGGAATGACGCCGCAGGAGGCCGTCGAAGCTCCTCGCTTCCAGACCGAGCACTTCTACAGCTCGTTTGGCGGCCACGAATTTGTTCCCGGTAAGGTAACACTTGAGGCGCGGATCTCTCCCGCGACCGGCGATGCATTGACGGCTCTAGGCCATAAGGTCAACATCTCGGGACCCTGGAGCAACTCCTCGGCGCCCACCGTGATCATGCTACAGGATGGCGTATTGAGCGGCGGTGCCGACATTCGCAGGGCACGCTTTGTCTTCGGCCGCTAAGTGGCACAGACATTCTTGTCTGTGTTGCACTTAGACCACGCCTGGCTGGTGAGAAATGCGCTCTAGCCTTCGCGTAGACCGCCCCGGCGTCGGGATCCCGGGCAAGCAATTCCTGCGAAACCTGATCGAACGCCGGATGCTGATCTATCAACTGGTCAGGCGCGACTTCGAGCAGCGTTTTGTCGGCTCGGCCGCCGGCTGGATGTGGGGACTGATCCATCCGGTGGTGATGATGGTGAGCTGGGTATTCGTCTTTCAGTGGTGCCTGCACACCAAGTTGCCGGCTAACGAGGTCACCCAGAACTACTCGCTATTCCTGTTCTGCGGGTTCCTGCCGTGGATGCTTTTTCAGGAGACCGTGACGCGCTCGGCAACGTCTCTGCTCGATCACGCGAACCTGATCAAGAAGACGGTGTTCCCGGCCGAAATCGTGCCCGTATCGATTTTCCTGTCGTCGCTGTTGAATCATTTGCTTGCGCTAGCGCTTGTGATTACGGTAGTCGGCGTCTATGTCGGGCACTTCAGCCTGTGGATGTTCTCGTTGCCAATCTACATGCTTCTGATCGGGCTGTTTGCGGTAGGAATCGGCTGGATCGTGGCGAGTCTGCAAGTATATTTGCGCGATACCGCGCAGGTCTTGTCGGTGGTCCTGACGCTGTGGTTCTGGATCACTCCGATCTTCATCGATGAGCAGCTATTTCCCAGACAAATGCGCTTTCTGTTGCGGGCCAATCCACTGGCCTTCGTGGTCCGGGCGTATCGGGACCGGCTGCTATCGTACCGCTATCCCAGCGTTTCAGAGCTCGCGATGGTGACGGTTTACGCGGTTGGAGTATTTCTGATCGGAGGCCTGTTCTTCCGCCATTTAAAGCGCGGCTTCGCTGACGTCCTGTAACACAGGCATTCTTGCCTGTGTTGCCACTTAGACCAAGACCCTGATGTTTTCAATCCGGCCTTTGCCCGGCCGCGGGCAGAGAAACACTCCTGCCTGCCGCGTCGAAACTCATCTCGACGCCTGCCTGGTGAGACACTACTGCCACACGCGCTACAATGCCGCCAGCCGCCGGTGCGCGAGTAGAAAATAAATTCCCAACCCGGCCAACAGCAACCCATTGCATGCCAGCACTACCGGCGCCGTGAAGCGCGGGATCAGCGCGCCGATCAGAAGACTACCGATCGGCATCCCACCGCGGAAGGCGACATTGTAGACGCTCATCACGCGCCCTCTCATCTGGTCGGATGTAATCAGTTGTACCAGCGAGCTAATGGTTGCAAACACCATCATGAGCGCCGCGCCTGAGAAGAACACCATGACGCTGCTCCACACCAGAGTCTTTGACACGGCAAAAGCCGCGATCAGAATCCCCAGCACGATGAGCAGCAGCAGTGCCCCACGCCCCTGGTGCTTGAAGCGGCCCATCCCGGCAACCAGTAGCGCGCCTGCAATTGAGCCTAATCCCGACGACGAGAGCAGCACGGTAAACGTTTTTGCGTTGCCGTGCAGCACATCGCGCGCGAACACCGGCAGAAACACGAGCAGTGGAATCGCCAGCATCGTCATGCAAAACGCCAGCACGATCAGCGACTCCATGGCGGGCTGCTTGCGAATGAACCCGATTCCTTGCTTCATGCTGGTCAACATCGAATCACCGGTTTTGGTTGGCCGGAAGCGGGTGCGGATTACCAGCAGCGAAACGATCACGGCGATGAACGAAATGCCATTCAACGAGAAACACCACGTCGCGCCCCAATTCGCGAGCGCGATTCCACCCAGCACCGGACCAATCACGCGCGCCAGATTAAACTGAATCGAATTCAACGCGATCGCGTTCGGAAGGTCTTCCGTAGCCACCAGCGACGGCACCAGCGCCGAGTAGGCGGGCCCGCCGAACGACTGTGCCAACCCCACAAAAAACGACAGCGTCAGGATGTGCCACACCCGCACCATGCCTGTCGCGAACAGCGCCGCGAGAACAAACGCGCAGGTCAGTTGGATCGCCTGCGACGCGAGCAGCAGATTGCGCCGCTCCGTCCGGTCGGCGATGACGCCGCCCACCAGCGAGAACAGAAAGATCGGGATCTCTCCCAGGAACGCATCCAGGCCCAACAGAAACGGCGAGCCGGAAAGCTGCAGCACCAGCCAGCTCTGCGCCAGCTTCTGCATCCACGTGCCGATACTGGACGTACACGCGCCAATCCACATGATGCGGAAGTCGCGGTAGTGAAATGCCTTGAAAACCCGGCTCAGCAAGTGGATCCGTTCAGGGCAGCGGCCTTTCGCGCTCGATGAGATGCAGAATGTTGCCGTCGCAATCCGTGAAAAAAACCAGCCGGTTGCCTTGGTTGGTATACGGCTCTCCCAGGAACGACACTCCGGCCTCCTTTAGGCCGGCATGCGAGGCGTCAAAGTCGTCCACGGAAACAGCCAGGTGACGAATGCCCGGGTCCTTGAGCTTTTGGGGCGCGCGTTCGCCCTCCGACGGGATGATTTCCAGCATCGAGCCATCGGCCGCTTTCACGAAATAGTTGCCATCGTATTCAAAGTTAATGCGGAAGCCTAAATGTTGAACGTACCATTCAGCCAGCCCTAACGGATTGGGCGAAGCGATTGCGATGTGTTCCAGTCCTTTAAACATGAAACTGTAAGCGTACCAGGATTCTGCTCATCTGCGTACATAATGAAAGCAGGAGACAACCATGCGGCGATCGGCACAGGCACGTTGGCAAGGAGATCTGAAGAGCGGTTCGGGAACGATCTCGACGGAGAGCAAAACACTTGGCGAGACGCCCTACTCGTTTCATAGCAGATTCGAGCAAGGGCAAGGGACCAATCCGGAGGAGCTACTGGCGGCCGCGCACGCCGGCTGCTTCACGATGGCGCTCTCGGCGCAATTGGCCGAGGCCGGCTTGAAAGCGGAAAGCCTGGAAACCAAGTGCACGATCACACTCGACAAGAAAGACGGAGGGTTTGCCATCACGGAAAGCCACCTGGAATTGAAGGCGCGCGTGCCCGGCGCCACCCCTGAAGCGCTGGATCGAGCGGTTGAAGCCGCGAAGACTGGCTGTCCCGTTTCCAAGCTCTACAATACGAAGATTACTCTGAGCAGCGGCGCGCATCGCTGAGAGCAACGCAGACTTCGGCGGTAGGCGTCCTCGTCGTTCCTTCCCGGCTATCCGCGGGCTCCATTTGACTATCAACAGGAGTAGGGCTATACTCCTGTTGGCGGTCTAAATGAATTCAAAAGCCGATGTGCTGCAGGGCACGCTGGATCTTCTCGTTCTAAACACGCTGCACACGATGGGATCGATGCATGGTTATGGCATCGCGCAACGCATTCAACAGATCTCCGAGGACGTGCTTCAACTCAACCAGGGCACTCTGTACCCGGCGTTATTGCGGCTCGAACAAAAAGGTTGGGTGCGATCCGGCTGGGGCGTCTCTGAGAATAACCGGAGAGCGCGATATTATTCGCTGACGCGTTCCGGCCGCAAGCAGCTCACCGCGGAGCGAGCGAATTGGGAACGGGTCTCCGGAGCGATTGCCCGGCTGCTCGAAGCTGGAGCCTGAGCGGCGGCCATGCGCATATTCCTTTCACGGATGTCGGGTTTCTTCCGGCGGCGCGCGCTGGACCGCCAGCTTGACGAAGAATTGCGCTTCCATCTCGATATGGAAGCCGCGACCAACCGCAAGCGTGGCATGACGTCCGAAGAAGCCGCTTGGGCCGCCCACCGCGCGTTTGGCGGGGAGGAACAGATCAAAGAAATCTATCGGGAACGCAGGGGGTTACCAATGATCGAGCTGCTGCTCAAAGATCTGCGATATAGCCTTCGCATGATCCGCGGGAGCCCGGGTTTTACCGCCGTGGCCGTGCTTTCGCTCGCCCTGGGAATCGGCGCGAATACCGCGATCTTGACGCTTATTGACGCCTTGATGTTACGGTCGCTGCCTGTGCGATCGCCGAATGAGCTGGTTTCGGTTGGGGACGTGTCACGCCCAATGGCATTGAGGAACGGCGGACCCATGGTGGACGTTTTCTCCTATCCGCTGTACCAGCGGCTGCGCGATCAGAACCGGGTATTCACCGGACTTCTGGCTTCGGGACAGGCGGGACGGGTTGACATGAGTGCCGGCAATGGCGGCTCTGAAGAGGTTCATGGCCGGCTTGTGTCAGGCAACTATTTCGAAGTGCTCGGCGTGTCTGCCCTTCTTGGCCGCACGTTCTCCGCGGAGGAGGACCGAACGCCCGGAGCCAGCCCCGTAATCGTGATCGGCTACGACTATTGGGTAAACCATTTTGCGCGCGACCCCACAATCCTGGGGCGTACGCTCAAGCTCAACGGCTTGAGTTTCACAGTCATCGGAGTGGGTCCGGCTCACTTCGCGGGCGATGTGGTGGGCAGCCATTCCGATATCTGGATTCCACTCTCGATGCAGGCGCGGCTAAATCGGGGAGATCCGAGACTGGACCGGCGCGATTCGAATTGGTTACTGCTCATGGGACGGCTAAAGCCCGGTATTTCCCTCGCGCAAGCCCGCGCGGAGATCACCACGCTGGTACACGAGGCAATCATCGATTATGAGGGCGCGGCTCTTTCGCCGGATAAATTACGCGAGATCCGCAGCCAAGCAGTGGAGGTGCAGCCGGGCGCTAAAGGATTTTCATTCATACGCAAGCGCGTCAGGCAACCGTTGTTGACCCTCATGGTCGTGGTTGCGCTGGTGTTGCTCATTGCGTGCGCCAATGTCGCCAATCTTCTGCTGGCGCGCGCGACGAGCCGGCAAAAAGAAATTTCCGTGCGGCTGGCCGTGGGAGCGAGCCGCTCGCGGCTCATACGGCAGCTACTGACGGAAAGCGTCCTCCTGGCGGCTATGGGCGGGACCGTGGGGTTGTTCTTAGCATGGTGCGGCGGCATTTTACTGCTGCGGCTCGCGGCGAACGGTCCCGATCCGATTCCGCTCGACGTGCATCCGAATGCAGCCGTGCTGGTCTTCACTGCAGCGGTTTCAGCTCTGACCGGAATTCTGTTCGGGCTCGTTCCGGCATTGCAGTCAACGCGCATCGATTTGATTCCCGCGCTGAAAGAGAGCGCGCGTAGCCTGAGCGGCGGCGGAAAGCAACTGGGCAAGCTGCTGGTAATCGGACAAGTGGCGTTATCGCTCCTGTTGTTGATTGGCGCGGGTCTGTTCATCCGAAGCCTCATTAACCTGGAAACGATGGACGTTGGCTACTCGCGCGCGCAGCTTGTTGTGTTGCAGATCGACCCCGCTGCGAGCGGCTATCCAACTTCGCAACAGTTGCTGCTTATGCGCGCGTTGATCGAGCGTTTACGTTCCGCGCCCGGCGTACTTGGTGTGACTGCTTCCGAAAACGGGCTGTTCAGCGGCCAAGATTCCGGTTCGGACAGCCTTAGGATCGCGGGTTTCACCCCAGCGCGAAAACAGGACATGTCGTGCAGCTTCGATCAGGTCGGGCCACAATACTTCCAGGTTCTCGGAGTTCCGGTCGTGGCCGGGCGCGATTTCGACGAGCAAGACAACTTGCGAGGGCCTGCCGTGGCAATCCTCAACGACACGATGGCGCGGTTCTACTTTCGGAACAGCGACCCAATCGGGAAGCGCATTCTGAACGGCAACGATCGCTACACAATTGTGGGCGTGGTGAAGGACATGAAGCAGCGCGACCTAAAGGGCAAGACCGAGCGGCGCTTGTATGCACCTCTTCTTCAGACCACGGATCGTATCAGCCCTTTTCATTTCGAAATTCGCACGCGCGGTGACGCCGCCCAGATGATCGCATCTATTCGCCGCGAGATGCAATCGTTCGACAGCAATTTGAAAGTGCTTAGCCTCGCTCCGGTGCGCGTGCTGATGGATCAAAGCATCGGTGATGAACGCTTAACTGCCCAGCTTTGCGGGTTTTTCGGTATTCTGGCGCTGTTTTTGGCCGCTACCGGGCTCTATGGAGTGATGGCTTATTCCACGTCGCGCCGCGCGAATGAGATCGGCTTACGGATGGCTCTCGGGGCTGCGCGGGGGAACGTGATCCGGATGGTACTCCGCGAGACGCTAGTTGTGGTGGTGGCAGGTATTGCCATCGGATTACCGGCGGCGCTCGTCGCAACACGGCTGATTGCCGCGATGCTGGCGGGCTTGACCGCGAGTGATCCGGCAACAGTGGGAGTAGCCATCTTGGTCATGCTGGTCATGGGCATCGTCGCCGGTTTCATCCCCGCGGCGCGCGCTTCGCGCATCGATCCAATGGCGGCGCTCCGGCAGGAGTAAGGTCGATAGAGGTGTTTTTCGCTAGAAGATGTCTAAAAGCCTGATTTGCGGCGCTTCGCGTGCACGGTGCATCGGTCCTTTTTGGTGGCGAAAACTCGCCCTTCTCACCCGTAAGCGTCATTTGGCAACTAGCAATGGCCAGTGATCAAGAGCCGCCACATGGCGTCTATTCGGCGTCTCGTACATGTCGGCCTCACTGCTGCGGCATGTTGACTTTGGAGCGCCTTGTGCGGCCGGGATCACCCGCGCTTGCGAGCCTGTGGCCGATTTGCGATTGCGAGAAGAGCCCGAAGCGCATCGTTGACCGACTTGGAATCCGGGAAAGCCGCCGTCAACTCAGGATCGAGCAGCACTACGTTAGTGCCGCGGGCGAATCTGGCGGCGTATTTGCCCCGAACGCCGCCGGAAAAGTCATATTCCGCCCTTATCTCAACCGCCCGTTTCTTCATAATTTCGTCTCTCGCGTTTCGTCGCAACCCGAGCACTGATCAGGCGAACGCGATCTTCTCTAACAGTATGAACCACAACCAGCAGTCTTGGCTTGCCGGAGACCCGATAGTCACAAAACGCTCTTCGTTAATACCGTGATCGGGATCCGGAATCGTGATCGAGAGAGGGTCGCCGAAAACGGTGCACGCCTCCACGAACGTCACGCCGTGTTTGAGCCAATTTGCTGCTTTTTTCCGGGTATCCCATTCAAAGCCGATCCCGTCCATCTCCTCTCAAGTTTATCGGAACGGACACTCGCGGTCGATCCGGCACCGCAGTCGGCAAGCTTAATCTGAGTGATCACAATTTACCACCAACCCACGACACAGCCGCATACCGCCTGCCCATCCCGCTCGGTCACAAATTATTTCGCCTGAATCTCCCCTGGAATCAACACTCCTCGCCCAAACGCCCTCAATCCCCCCAAGCCCCGCGCTATGGTAAAGCGAAAGGAGTTCCCCATGCCCGACCCAACCCTATGCCGCCTCGCGGCGAATCCGCTGACGGCATTTCCCTCAACGAGCCGTCAGCATGCATGTTTCACCCTCGCTGACCTGCTGATTCTAATCACCCAAACAGCCTTCACACCCGCGATGAAGAAATACGCAAAATGCCGTCAGCGAACTTTTCCCGCCGCCTGCTACTCTGAAAGAGGATGAAGAAAATCGGCGTTCTCTACGGCATGGAGAACACATTTCCCGGCGCGCTTGTCGAGCGGATCAATATACGCGCCCTCGACGGCATTCACGCCGAAAGCATCTCCATTGGCGGGATCAGGATGGCCCAGCCCAGTGGTTACCGCGTCATTATCGATCGCATTTCGCACGACATTCCGTTTTACCGCGCCTATCTGAAAAATGCCGCGCTCAGTGGGACTCACGTTATCAACAATCCCTTTTGGTGGGGCGCTGACGACAAGTTTTTCAACTACGCGCTGGCTTCAAAGCTCGGTGTAGCGGTGCCGCGCACGGTCATCCTTCCCCACAAGCAGCATCCGCCCGGCACCACCGAGCGCTCCATGCGCAATCTGATTTATCCGCTGAATTGGGAGGACATTTTCGACTACATCGGTTTCCCCGCTTTTCTGAAGCCCTATAGCGGCGGCGGCTGGAAGCACGTTTACAAAGTCCACTCCCCTGAGGAGTTGTTCAACGCCTACGACGACACCGCCGGCCTCTGCATGACTCTGCAGCAGGGTATTGAATTTGATGACTATTTTCGTTGCTACGTGGTGGGTCAGAAGAAAGTGCACATCATGCACTACGATCCGCGGCAGCCTCATGAGCATCGGTACGTTCGCAATCCCTCGCCCGCTTCTCAGGAAATGTATGATCGCGTCACTCGCGATGCCCTGACATTGTGCCGCGCTCTCGGGTACGATCTGAACACCGTTGAATTCGCCGTGGAGGATGGAATTCCGTACGCGATCGATTTTCTAAATCCAGCGCCGGATGCCGATTATCATTCCGTCGGCCCGGATAATTTCGAATGGATCGTGAACGCCGTGGCCGACTTAGCCATTGAAGAGGCTCACAAGCCCGCGGCTTCAATGAAAGAGTTGCGCTGGTCGAGATTTCTGGATTCCGATCGGCCGGAGGCCGCTTCCGCGGGTAGTTAGGACACCAACTCACATGCGACCGAGTTTTACCATAGGTATCGAAGAAGAATACCAGACCATTGATCCGGAAACCCGCGATCTCCGTTCGCACATCGACATGGAGATTATCGAGAAAAGCAAAACTCTGCTTCGCGAAGCGGTTAAGCCGGAAATGCACCAGTCCGTGATCGAAGTGGGTACGGGTGTTTGCAAAGATATCAAAGAAGCCAAGAAAGAAATTTTCCAGCTTCGCCGCGACATGTGCACGCTGGCAAAAAACGCCGGCCTCCGTCTAGGGGCCGCTGGAACACACCCCTTCGCCGACTGGCGGAACCAGGAGATCTATCCGGACCAGCGCTATGCCGAAATCGTCGAAGACATGAAAATGGTGGCCCGCGCCAACCTGATCTTCGGCCTGCACGTGCACGTCGGGATTGAGGACCGCGAAACCGCCATCCACATCATGAATGCCGCGCGCTATTTCCTGCCGCACATTCTGGCGCTGTCCACCAATTCGCCTTTCTGGTTGGGCATGGACACCGGGTTAAAATCCTACCGCTGCAAAGTTTTCGACAAGTTCCCGCGCACCAACATTCCCGATTATTTTCCGAGTTGGGGTGAATACGAGACGTTCGTCAACCTGCTGGTCCAGACCAACTGCATTGACAATGCCAAGAAGATCTGGTGGGATCTGCGTCCCCACCCGCATTTCACAACGCTCGAGTTCCGGATTTGCGATATCCCGCTGCGGGCTGACGAAACCATTGCTATCGCGGCGTTGATCCAAGCCACCGTCGCAAAACTGTACAAGCTGCATGCCGCGAATACGGGCTACCGCCTCTACCGGCGAGCCCTGATCATGGAAAACAAATGGCGGGCTTTGCGCTATGGATTGGAGGGCAAGCTCATCGATTTCGGAAAAAGCGCCGAAGTGCCGCTGCGCGATCTGATCTACGAATACTTACACCTGATCGACGACGTCGTGGACGACCTCGGGTCGCGCGAGGAGATCAACTATATACACAAAATGCTTGAGATGGGTAGCGGCGCCGACCGTCAATTGCGGGTTTTCCAGGAGACTGGCGATCTCGTCAAAGTAGTGGACTTCATCATCGCGGAAACCGAAACCGGTCTATTCACCCGGACCGCGGAAATGAGCAACGGGTAATGAAAGCGCGACCCGCAAACTGTGGGGCAGGCGGTCGGGGTTTGCCGCCTGCCGCGCGACCCCGTGTTTGGGTCGCCTGCAACCGCGGCTCGACGCCGACAACAAGACTGTCTGCGCTACAGTTGCGAAATCGTCGCCACGCGCAAAGAAACGAAGATTTAGTAGTACAGACTTTCCAACCTGCCTGCCCGCAAGCGGGTGTGGGTTTGACATGAACCACATTGCGTTTGATCCGGAGTTGGCTCCCGGCGCCAGGAATGCCGTTCAGGTCTGCCTGCGCATTCAGCCGTCGGAGAAGGTCACGATCATTACCGATCGTGCATGTCGGGAGATCGCTGCCAGCATCGTCCGCGAGATCCGGGATGTTGGCGCCCCATACAACGTGTTCCTTCTGGAAGATCTCGGGCCCCGCCCGATGCATGATATGCCGCGGGCGATTCTGGACGACTTGGAATCCAGCCAGGTAAGCGTCTACACGGTGCAGGCCCAACCCAACGAGCTGCGAACGCGGATGCAGATGACGGATGTTGTCAACCGGTGCAAGATCCGGCATGCCCACATGGTCAATATCGAGCGCAAGATCATGCTCGAAGGCATGCGGGCCGACTTTCTGAAAGTCGACGAGCTGAGCGTCAAAGTGTGGGAAATAGCTACGGGCGCAAAGGCGATTCACGCCCGCACCGCCGCCGGCACGGAGATCACAGCCGAGCTCAACAAAGACTATAAGTGGGTAAAGACCAGCGGGATCATCAGCACGCAAAAATGGGGTAACTTGCCGGGCGGCGAAGTTTTCACCACTCCTGGCGAGGTCAATGGAACATTTGTGATCGACGGCGTTGTGGGCGATTATCTGTGCGCCAAGTATGGCGATTTATTCGACGCTCCGCTCACCGTTCACGTCAAGCGCAATCGAATCACCGAGCTCCACTCCGATAACCGCGAGCTGGTAGACGAGTTCTGGAGCTACACCCATACCGACGAGAACAGCGACCGCGTCGGGGAATTTGCCATTGGCACCAACATCGGATGCCGGGCCGTGATCGGCAACATTCTGCAGGATGAGAAATTGCCGGGCATCCACATGGCTTTTGGAAACCCCTACGGCGCGCATACCGGGGCCGACTGGTACTCATCGACCCACATCGACGTGGTTGGCCGGAATTTTAACATCTGGGCCGACGACCGGCAAATCATGAGCTCCGGGCAGTTTTTGATCTGACCGGAAAGGTTTATGATCCCCGAATGGCGGGAGCGTTTCAATCGTGATTTCACCCGCGCGAAGTACCAGCAGTTCCTGCGCGAGCTCGATCGGCGCTCCGGAACTCATGTAAACTTTCGCAATTGCGAAACCCCCTGTTTCTTTCCGAAACAACTTTTAAGTAAAATGGTTTGTTATGGGAAAGAATTGATAACCCAACTGCTATCCAATCCCGAATATCTGGCCGCTTCCGACCGGGCTGTACCGCCTGAGTACCGGGTGCCCAACGAGGATCCACGTCCGCTGTTTGTCCAGGCGGATTTCGGGTTGGATGCGGATCTGCAGCCGAAACTGGTCGAGATTCAGGGCTTCCCTTCGCTGTATGCCTATCAGCCAATGCAAGCGCAAACCTACGCGGACGTCTATGGGATCGACAGCGCTCTGCGCTATGAATTTGTCGATAACTACTGGCCGCTTCTGAAGAAAGCCGTTCTTGGGAGCCACGATCCCGAAAATGTAATCCTGATGGAAATCGATCCCGAGCGCCAAAAAACGCTGCCCGATTTCCTGCTTATGCGGAAGTGCTGTGGTATCCGGACCGTTTCCGTAACAGACGTGAAGAAGAAAGGTAATCGGCTTTACTACGGCGGCACGCCAATTCACCGCATTTACAACCGCGTCATCGTTGACGAGTTACAGCGTAAACGGATTCAGCCCGGTTTTGACTGGCGTGACGATCTGGATGTCGAATGGGCCGGCCATCCCAACTGGTACTTCCGAATTAGTAAGTTTTCACTGCCCTACTTACAGCACCAGAGTGTCCCGAAGAGCTGGTTTTTGAGCGCGCTGCCATCCATTCCGGGCGACCTCGAAAACTATGTGCTGAAGCCGCTCTACTCGTTTGCGGGCCTGGGCGTAGTGATCGGGCCCACGCGCGAGCAACTGGACGGTGTGGACAAATCGCAATTTATTCTCCAGGAGAAAGTGAGCTTTATGCCAGTAATCGAAACTCCGTTTGGTCCGACTAAGGCGGAAGTCCGGGTCATGTATATCTGGCAGGATCAGTTACAAGCCGTAACGACCATCATCCGGATGGGACGCGGCAAGATGATGGGTGTGGATCAAAATCGCGATATGGAATGGGTAGGAGCGTCAGCGGGACTTTTCCCGGCCTCATGCAACGACTAATCTCCGCCGTGGCACAGGCATTCTTGCCTGTTTTTATGGGCGCGGGATCGCCCACCAAAGGCGATGAAAGCAGTGAGTGGAGTAGGCGGTTTCGCCTGCTCAGCAGGCCAACGGCCTGCTCCACTCTACCTCGCAGCACGGAAGGTTTTTCGAGAGTGTGTGGTCCCTAAATAGAGAACCCAAATGCAACGACTAATCTCCGCGGCGCTGCTAGCCGCCCTGGCCACTGGCGGCCCCACCGAGTTTGCGCCCGCTCATCGCCTCACCGGCATCGGCGTGGCGCGTGCGGATATGTCCGATGAGTTGCTTGCCGCGCGCACCCGTCTGATGATTCAATCCCAGACATTCGGCGTCCTGCGCGATCCACGCGTCGTCGTCGGGGTCCGGCGCATTCAAGATCCCAAGCTGGAGAAGATCTTCGAGCTAGCCGAGCGCCGCAGCGGGTGGCCCGCTCCGCTCCTGGCCTCCATCGCTTTCCTGGAGAGTTTCGGTGACCCAACTGCTCAGAGCCCCACCGGGCCGAAAGGCATCATGCAGATCTCGGGCGCTACCGCGCAGGCCATGGGCCTTCGCATGATCTACGCGACCCGCTATCGCCTGACAACCGAGAAGAAGCAGGTTCGCACCAAACGGGGCAAGGTAAGCACAAAGATAGTCAAGGTAAAAACTCCTTACACCGTCTTATTAAGTGACGAGCGCATGATTCCGCAGCGGGCAATTCCGGCCGCCGCGAGTTATCTTGCGCGCCTCGAAGAGAGTCTCGGCGGGCGCGACTGGGCGATCTTCGCGTATCATTGCGGCCCCGGTTGCGTGGCAAAGATGCAGCGGCTGACGGAGGAAGCGAAGGGGATCAAGAAACCGATCAGTGTGGCCAAGATGTTCTTCGGCGCGAGCCCCGCGCTGAATCGCGAGTTGTATCTGGAACTAAGGCGGCAAATGGAGCGTGACTTTTCCCCGACTTATTGGTTTCGCGTAATGCGTGCGATGCAACTGCTCGCGATGTACAAAGAAGATCACGAAGCGTTTGTAAGTCTGGTGGATCAATATAGGTACGATCCGGACCCAAGTCAACGCGCGCATGACCGGTTAGCATGTTGGCTTAAACCGAAGGACCTGGTCTATCAATCGGACGACGACCTAGAGCGTGAAGAGGGGAAAGCCTTGGTGAAGGCGTTCGATGACCCGGACTATTTCGGTTTCGCATTGCGAAAATCCGGACGTGCGGATCTGGCCGCCCCATCCGCGATCGGGACCCTGAGCTACATCGCTTTTGAGACCCACCGGCTGCACGAAGCGATGAAGCCCAAGGGCGAAAAGTTCGCTCCTTTGGAGGTGACGTCCTTGGTCCGACCCCGGTATTCAACGGGCGGACCTGAATCGACCGAATCACTGGCCCACTCGAGCGGCCACGTTTTCGACATTGATGTCGCGAGCCTCCCCTCCGGCGAGCGGGAGGCATTACAGTTCGTACTCGAAGACATGGGATGGGAAGGCTACCTGGGCTTCGTCGAGGAAAGCCCGAACAGCGGTCTGATGCACATCGGCTGCTCACCCTCATCGCGCGAGTTTTTCACCCAGATATTTCAGGAAGCCCTGGACGCCAAGCGATAGAGCTTCTGTGGAGCGGTCGATGTTTGCCGCCTGCCGGGCTTTCGCAAACTGTGGGGCAGGCGGTCGATGTTTGCCGCCTGCCGGGCGACCCGGTGTTTGGATCCCCTGCAACCGCGGCTGAACTCTAGATCTAAAATTCCACTCGCAACGCAAGCTGAACGATCCGCGGCTCTCCCGCCCCGATAATCTTGCCAAACGTAGAAGCCGCATTGAAATTAGCCCCCGGCTGATTGAGGTGAACGTTATTGAACAGATTGAAGAAATCGCCGCGTAGCTGCAAACGCGCGCGTTCCACAATCGCGAATGATTTCTGCACGGACAGATCCACATTGAAGTAGACGGGATTCCGCAGCACGTTCCTGGGCGATGTGCCGAATGTGCCAATCGCATTCGGCACGAACGCGCTGGTGTTGAAGTACTGGTTGATAACGTCTTGTCGAGGACCATCGGAGCCCGGCGACGGGTTGCCCACCAGATCCGCCCGGTCGAGTCCAATTCCGCTAAAGGAGCGGTCCTGCCCCGAAATAATGGTGAAGGGCGTGCCGCTGCGCCAACTCCAGATATTGTTGACCTCCCATCCGCCGAACGGAGCACGGATCGATCGCGGAGCCGAAGCGAGATGCGGTAAATTCCAAAGGCCCCAAAGAGAGAAGTTGTGCGGCGTGTCGAAGTCCGACAGACCATAGTTGAAGCGGGGGTTGAATGGGTTCGGGTTCGAGATGGTGAACTGTGTATCCACGGATTGATCGTCCAGCGATTTCGAAAAAGTGTAGTGCGCCACAAACGCAAATTGCCGGCTGAACCGTTTCTCGAGAGTGACCTGCAGCGCGTTGTAGTTGGAGATGCCGCGGTTGGTCATCTGGATCAACGAAGCGAATGCGGGCGCGAGCGGCCGGCGCAGGTTGGTGTTGCCTACGGTAGCGCCAGTTCCGTATATTGCTGGATTCTGTTCGTTGAAGGACTGGAGTTCCCTACCGCGCGTACCCACGTACGCCGCCCGAATCACCAGGTCGCGCTGGAGTTGATGCTCAATCGTAAAGTTGTAGGCATCGGTATGGCCCAGATGCCAGTTCGGATCGAAGTATTGGAACTGCAGCGGCAGAACAAACCGGGTGCTGGCATCCGGATGAACCGGAGCGAACGGCGGAAACGGATTGGCGGACCCCGCCGACCCGTAAGGATTGCTGAAATCCACGCCGAACAACGTGACCGACGGGCTGAACGGGGCGTTCTGCACGAAATTGTTGTAGAGCCGAACGAACGGCAGGATGTAAAACCGGCCCCAACCGCCTCGCACGGTGGTGGCGTGTTTGCCTTGCAGGACCGCATACGAAAATCCAAGCCGAGGCGAAAAATTCCAAAGGTCGTGATGGATGCCGGCTTCCGGATAACCCGGATCGCCTGCGAACGCGAGACCAGTGGGTGCATTTGGAAAACGAGTGGACTGGAACCCGGCGATGTAGCCTCCCACCTGTTGCGCCACTGGATCGCTGTAAGGGAAGAACGGCTCCCACCGTACACCGAGGTTTAATGCCAGGCGCGGTGTAACGCGCCAGTTGTCCTGGAGGAACAGGCTGTACTCGCGCCCCCGCGTGAACTTGGCCTTGCCCGCGGTTTGCGTGAATGTATTCACGCGGCCAAGCAGGAAGTCCGCAAGCGCGTTGCCGCTGGAGCTGCCATTGAAGTTATAGAGCGGCTCTTCCTGATAACCCGTGCTGGAATCGAATCGCACGTAAGGGGTGATCTCGGCTCCAACGTAGATCGAATGACCGCCGTGCACCCAAGTCAACATCTCGGAAAGCTCTACGTTGTTGCGAATCCACTCGCCTGGCGGTTGCGGGCCGCCCGAGCCCCAACCGGAAAAACCAGTCACGCTGACCCCAATCTCCTGGAACTGCGCGGCGGGCTTGGTGACGTTGACGTTGCCGAAATCGAAAATGGAGAAAGGCGCGGTTCTGGTCTGTATCGAGTCGAGCACCAGGCCGTCGAGCGTCAGCGAGTTCAGCAGGTGCGGCGTGATCGTATAAGTATCGCTGACCTTGTACTCCTGCGTCGTCTGCAGTTGGCCGAGGCGATAATTGAGCAGCGTGTTACCGCCATTCCAGCCGGGATCGGTATAGCGAACATAGAAAAAGCTGGCTGAGATTTGATGCGAGCCGGCGTTGTAATCGACCTTCCCGAGAACCTGATTCGCGCGAGAGTTGTTCGGCACTGCGTAAAGCAATTTGCCGGTGGGGTCCGCCGAAGTGGGGACCTTCTGCAAAATCGCGGTAGCCAGCGGCGAGATGAAGTCCGGCGGGATAACGTTGCCAATAAACGCCTGCTTCGTCGCGGGATTGACGATCGTTTTGCCGCCGGAGAAATCGCCCAAGCGCTGTGCGGCGGTCGGCACGAAAGCCGTGTTCCCGAAACTGGTGTTGTGCAGGACGGTTCCCTGGTAAGAGCCGAAGAAAAAGAGCTTGTCTCTGCGAATTGGCCCTCCGGCGGAAGCGCCGAACTGGTTTCGCTTGAGCGTGTCCTGCACCGGTGAGAAGAAATTCCTTGCGTTGAGATCGCCGTTGCGCAAATAGTCGAACATGGATCCGTGCAGCCGGTTCGTGCCGGACTTGGTCACGATGTTGACCACCGCCCCGCCCGCGCCACCGTAGCGGGAATCGAAGTTGTTGGTCTCCACGCTAAACTCGGCCAGCGCATCCGGATTGGGGAAGGTCGCATTCAGGTTCGTAATGTTGTCTTCGTGCGTGGCGCCATCCAGCTTGTAAGCGACCTGATCGCCCCGGGTGCCATTCACCGAAACCGCGATCGTATCGCTGGTGCTGGCGTACGTTGCCGTGTCTGTGCCCTTGCCCGCCACAGTCCCGGGAGCCATGTACACCAGCGCCGCGGCGTTGCGTCCGTTCAAAGGCAGGTCGTTGATGTATTTCTCCGAAACAACCTGGCGAAGCGTGCCGGATTCCGTGTCCACCATCGGCGCGTTCTCATGTACGGTGACCTCTTGCGAAGAAGCGCTGATCGAGAGCGCCACCCGGACATTGGCCGGGACGTTGACGTCGAGGGTGATGCCGGACTGCCTGTAGGCGCCGAAGCCTTGCGCGGATACCGTGAGGTCGTAGGCGCCCGGCGGTATCAGATTGAACGAGAACCGGCCCTGCGAGTCTGTATGCGAACTCTTCGAAAGTTGGGTATTCGCGTTGGTCAAAGTGACAGACGCGTTCGGCACTAGCGCGCCGGTTGGGTCGGCGACGGTTCCCGTTAGGGTGGTTGTCGGGACCACCTGAGCGAGCAAGAGAACGGAGGTAAACAGAATGAGCACTGGCAACCTTGAGGTAAGCATCACAATCCTAATTTCGCAGGTTCGTTATGGCGCGGCGAGAGCTTGAGGCTTGTCCCACGCGCTCACTGGCATCTCGCCGAAATTGTAGTAAGTGGATTCAAATACGCCCTCGCGGACCCGGACGATGCGGAATCCCGAACCCTCTTTGCCCAGCGGCTTTCCCACCGGGGCAGTCGTCACCATCTCGAGCGATCCGTCACGGCCATAATCATTACGATGGTAGTGGCCGGCATAGGCGTGTTCCACGCCGTAGTGGTGGAACAGCGCCAGAAACCGGCGGCGCGTTTCGGTTGGAATGTTGAAGTACTGATCCGGCTCGTCCGGCTTTTCGAGAAAGAACGACTGGTGAATGAAGATCACCAAATGCCGTGCGCCTTGCCGTTTCGCTTTCTCTAGCTCTTCATGCAGCCATTGCTCCTGCTTGACGGCTTCCTCCGGTACATTTTCCGGAGCTTTGATCAGGCTTCCATCCAGCACAAAGCCAGCGAGATCGTTCGACCGGAATGAATAGTAATCGCGCCCGATATGTTCGCGATAGGCAGCCAGGCTGGCCGCAGCCGGCGCATTCCCAACATCGTGATTGCCGGGGAGACTGTAGAGTGGAATCGAGCGGTCGAGCTTGGCCGCGACGCGCTTATATTCCGCAATCTGCGCGGCATCTCCGGGTTTGTTCACCAGGTCGCCGGTAATCACAACGAATGCCGGTTTCAGCCGGTTCGCGGTGGCAATCGCGAACTCGAAATTCGCCGTTTCCTGCGCGAAACCCTTATCCCCGGTGTACATGCCGAACTGCGGGTCCGACATTTGGATGAAGAAGTAGGAGTCCGCATAACCGGACGAAATGCTCAGAAAGAAGAATAGGACGCTTCGAAGGTACACGATTGGCGGCTCATTTCATTTTAGCTCTGGTAATACCGAGTGGCACAGGCATTCTTGCCTGTGTTGCACTTAGACGAAGACCCTGATGTTTTCAGCCGGTAGCTGTTTAGAGTGACATACTTCTATTGGGCTTCAGCCACCAATTCCTTTTTGACTTTCTTGAGCTCCACGGTAAACTGAGCCGGCTTATCTTCGTTGTCGCGAAAGACAATGTAATAGGCTTCAGCATCCGGGCCGGCGTTGGGCAGCGTAAAGCCTAGATGGGTGGTTCCGCTTGCGAGTTCTCTTAGGGTTCCATCCGCGAAAGCCACGAATGCTTTGCGGTCCCTGCCCTTCACCGTTACTTCGACCCGGTCGCCGCTATTACCGTTGAAAACCAGCGCCCGATAGCGCGGAGTATCGGAACAGTCCACGGGGTCACTGGTCTGGCCATACTCGATATCGCCTACGATGGCCACATCGGCCGGGCGAAAGCTTGCAGCGAACAGGCACGTTACGGACGCCAACAGAAGGGCACGGTGCATATCTAATGCCATTCTCCTTTATTCGGTTGAAGCGCGGGTCAGTTCTCCCAGGCGCTCTCCCGCGAGTCGGGCTTGCAGAATATCGAACTTCGGGTTCAAAGCCAGGGCGCGCTCGAGATCCTTTTGCGCTTCAGGAATTTTGCCGAGCGCGGCCGCGATCATGCCCGCGTGATAGTAAAACGACGGCTCCGGCGTATTTAGCTTGAGCGCCTTCTCCGAAGCCTGGGCGGCCTCGTCAAACCTCTTGCTCTTATACAGCGCCCACGCCAAAGCATCATAGGTGTACACATCACGGCGGGATCCCAACTCCGCCTGCGCCAACTGCAACGCCCTGTCCAATCGACGATCGTGGTCGGCGTAGATGAGCGCCAGGTTCCGGTTCACCTTCTCATGATTCACCTGCATCATTTTATCGATCATGTCCAACGTCTGCATCTGCTGTTCGGCATCTTTCTTTCGCCCTTGCGCGGAATACAAATCGAACAGCGCGGAGGCATAATCCGGTAGTGGGGTGATCGATTGCGCGTGCCGGTAGCTCTCGATCGCTTCCGGTAACTCACCCTTCATGGCCTGCACCTTGCCCAGCCCCGCTAGAGCCGAATGAGACGCCGGGAAGTAACGCAACGCCGAGCGGTAGGCATTCTCGGCTTCGTCAAGCTGGCCGGTTTTCATGTAGATGTGCCCCAGCTCCACCAGGCACCACGCCACGTTTTCCGGAGCTGAGCTCCCCGCGCTAACCGCGCGCTTCATGAGATCGATCGCGCCTTTCACGTCGTTGTTCAGGAAATGATAGTGGGCCGCCCGGTTGTAGCTCGACAGGTCCGGACGTATGTCGGCCATTTTCTGGAACGCGTCCGCTGCCTTCTCGTAATCGCCGATTTCTATGAACGCGTCGCCCAGAATCCCGTAGTTCCAGGGGTCTCCGGGCTTCATTCCAATCAATGCCTGTGAAGACTCGACTGCCTTCGAGAACTGGTGATATTCAAGCTGGACCATGGCTTGCAGCCGAAGCGCCTCATAATTGCCTGGGTCGGCCGAGAGCACAGTATCCAGCAGACCGGCAGCCCGGTTGATGTAAGTGAAATCGGTGGTCTCGCGCATTTTCTGTACGTATGCGCCCGCCAGCCAGATCTTATAATGAACGTTCTTAGGATTTGTAGTGACTATTTTTTGATAGAACAGGATCCGATCGTCGGTCTTGAGCCGCGCGGCGTGTTCGGCGGCGATCCGCTCTTCAAAGATCGGGACGGACTGCGCAAAAAATAGAAAGATAAAAAAAGTGGCCATCTATACTCCATGATGGCCACTGTCACTTCGGAACCGCAATACAGGTATACGGAAGCCAGCCAACAACGGATGTGCCTGGCAAAGGAAGCCGTCCCTCCCCTACAGTAAAGAGGCATGTCCAAAATCCTGATTACCGGCGGCGCGGGTTACATTGGATCCAACACAGCCCGGACTCTCCGGTTGCGCGGCTACGACGTCATGGTGGTTGACGACCTCTCACGGGGTCACGAGCACAACGTTCGCGACGTGCCGTTCCGCCGTTTGAACCTTTCACAAACTTCGGAACTGACCGAACTCCTGCAGACAGAGCGTTGCGATGCGGTGGTGCACTTCGCCGCGTACATCGCGGTCGGGGAATCGACACAGCGTCCTGAGCTGTATTTTTCGAATAATGTGGGCGGCACGCTTTCGCTGCTCGCGGCCATGGTGGCAGCGAACGTGAAGCATCTTGTGTTCTCGTCGACGGCTGCTGTTTACGGGATACCGCAGCTCGTGCCGATTCCCGAGGACTCCCCCTACGCGCCCGTGAGTCCCTACGGCGAGTCGAAACTGATCGTGGAAAAAGTGCTCCGCTGGATGGACGAATGCCGCGGGCTGCGCAGCATCGCCCTGCGTTACTTCAACGCGTGCGGAGCCGATCCGCGGTCCACCCTGGGCGAGGAGCATGACCCGGAAACACACCTGATTCCTCTGCTCCTCAGGGCCGTTAAGACGGGCAAGCCGGTCACGATTTTCGGCGCCGATTATGAGACGCCCGATGGAACCTGCATCCGGGACTACATCCACATTGCCGACCTGGCGGAAGCGCACGTGCTTGCGCTGGAGCACCTGATGAAGGGCGGCCGATCCGAGGCGTTCAACGTCGGCACCGGCACGGGACATTCGGTGATGGAGGTGGTCCGGGCGGTCAAGGAGGTCACTGGCATCGAAGTTCCCTACACCGTGGGACCGCGGCGCGAGGGCGACGCCGCGATCCTGGTCGCCAACTCCACTAAACTGCAACGCACCCTGGGCTGGCAGCCCAAATACCCGGATGTTCGCAAGATGGTGGAGACGGCGTGGCGCTTTGAGAAGGAACGGCGGCCTGCTGAGTAAAAAGCGCCGCATCACAGATACACAAGACGGTTACGCGAGCGCTGAGTATGGCAAAGGGCGAACGGCGATCGGGTTGAGCGTACAGGGCGCGGTGACGGAACGTTATCTCGATCCGCCAGTCACAAAAACTACACGAACAAAGCGACGATGGGCGGAGTGCAAGCGCGCTTCGATCGCGATCGGACGGATACTGACCGTCTGAATCTAGCCGCGCATTAGAGCCGCGCGGTTTCCTGGTACCGGACGAGCCCATCACCGGCGGTGTTTTTCTCGACGGCAATGCGAGGGATCTCCTGAACTCCGCTGAGCGTTTTCCGATTTCGCAGGACCAGCGCAATACAGCGCGCGGCCGCATGCGCGTTCAGCCTTGGCATCCACTGTGGGCTGCTTTCGGAGCGTCTTACGGCAGCGGTCTCCCGGTTGAGATCGATCCAAATGCAGACGTTGATCCACCGCGCCAACAGTACGGATCGCGTCTGATCGATCGCGTGAATTTCGCACGCGAACGAGTGAGGCGGTCCTTCAGCCTGGATGCTTCCTTGGGGACTGAGTTCCGGGTTCACGAGCGCAGGAAAGTCCGGCTTCAGGCGGACGTGCAGAACATTACGGACCGGCTGAACGCGATAAACTTCGCGGGTCTCTTTTCAGGAACTGCCGTAGCGCCTCCACGCAGTTTCGGCTTGCGGGCGCAGTCGGAGTTTTAGTTGGTGTGGGCTACCGCTCTCTTTACACCCGCCAGCGTATTTTGCATCGAATCCTTCGGAAACTTGTCCAGAAAGCCCTTAAGCGCCCAGCCCAAGCCAAACGGGACATCGCGCGATAATGAGATCGCCTCGCATTCGGCGTATACGCCGCCATCGGCCTCTTCGAAGCGCCAGTATGAATTCAACGCCCACAGATATCCGTTGTCTTTGCCGGGCGGCTCCTCTCGCGTCATCGACTGGCTTGGGTCCGAGACTTCCGCGATGCGGGTGGAATGGGAAACGATGTACAGCAGGCGCGGCTCCGGCGAACCGTACTCGATCGCATAAGTTGTATTGAGGACAGCGGTCAGGACATTCTTCTTATACAGGCGCAGGAAAACCCGATACTCGTTGCCGTGATGGCCGAGCAGCCTCGATTCCGTTACTTCTGGCTTGAAGTAAACCTGGTAATTCGGATAATCCTGCATCAGCGAGCGCACTTGCGCCAGGCTGGTCCGGGGAAGAAACATGGCGCCCAACCAGTCCTGTATCATGCCGCCGGGCGGTTTGATTTCCTTGCCGCCATCCAGGGTATTTTTTGCCACAATTCGGAGCTCGCCATTCGGCAGCCTCGACCTATCGGCACGCAAGTCTCGCTTCCACCTCGATTCGAACAACTCGACGTAGCGATCAAATGCCTGCCGGGTGGCGGGTGTGAGTTCTTCGGATTGCAGGGGTAAGAGCGCGCCTGCGACGAGCAAAAAACAAGTTACGGCGAGATGGCTCAAACGCAGACGTTCCTTTACTTTCAAATATATAAGATGTTACGCTGAGGACTCATAATGCGTACAGTTGACCTGATCCACCGCAAGCGCGACGGCGAGGAATTATCACCGGAGGAGATCGCAAGCTTAATCGACGGCTACATTCGTAACGAAATTCCAGATTATCAGATTTCGGCATTTCTGATGGCGGTGTTCTATTCGGGCATGACGGATCGCGAGGTCAGCGCGCTCACCGATGTGATGCTGCGATCCGGTGAAACGGTGGATCTTTCGGACATCCCAGGCATGAAGGTGGACAAACATTCCACCGGTGGAGTAGGCGATAAAACCAGTTTGATCTCCGCTCCCCTGGCTGCCTCGGCGGGCGTCATTGTTCCCATGATTTCGGGCCGCGGATTGGGGCATACGGGCGGCACCCTGGACAAGCTGGAAGCAATTCCGGGTTTCCGGACGAACCTCACGATTGAAGAGTTCCGCCACATGCTGAAAACGCACGGCTTGGCGTTCATCGGGCAGACCGAAGAGATTGCCCCCGCGGACGGCAAGCTGTATTCGCTGCGTGATGCTACCGCCACCGTGGAATCGATCCCGCTCATCGCGTCGTCGATCATGTCGAAGAAGCTGGCGGTGGGCCTGGATGCGATTGTGCTGGACGTAAAGGTCGGGTCCGGCGCATTCATGAAGCGGCAGGTGGAGGCGCGGCGCCTGGCTCAGATGATGGTGGGCATTGGCAGGCGCTTGGACAAGCGCGTGCAGGCGCTGATTACCGATATGAACCAGCCTCTGGGCTATGCGATCGGAAATGCGCTCGAGGTGATGGAAGTTTCGCAGACTCTGCAGAATGCCGGTCCGACGGATCTCACGCGAATCTCGTTGGAGCTGGCAGCGCGCATGATCTTCCTGGCAAAGATCGTGCCGACTCTGGACGAAGCCCGCGAGCTCGCCCAAAGCAAGCTGCTCGACGGCTCGGGTTATCGCAAATTCAAAGAGGTCATTCAGGGGCAGGGCGGCAATCCGCAGGTGCTCGATCGCTTTGAGCTGTTGCCCAATGCCACGGGCGTGCGTGAGATTTCTTCACCGCGAGCCGGGTTTGTGAGCGCCATCGAAGCCGAGCTCATCGGGCAAGCGTCTTGTTTGATCGGCGCGGGCCGTGACACCAAGGAAGACACCATCGACCCAGCCGTCGGCGTGATTCTCGAAGTAAAGGTCGGACAAAAAGTGGAGGCGGGCGGCGTGCTTTGCCGGCTGTACTACACCAAAGAAGAGCGCGTGGAAGACTCGGCCCAGGTCATCGAAGACGCATTCCGAATCTCGGCGACGGCGCCTGAAGATCGCGAGCTGATTCTCGAAGTCGTCGGTTAATCCGAGGCCATGGAGCGCTTCACTGGCGTCCTTGGCCTGCTCGCAATTCTTGCCCTCTGCTTCCTGCTTTCCACCCATAAACGCAGCATCCGCCCGCGAGTTGTCATCTGGGGTCTCAGTCTCCAGTTTCTGTTTGCTTTTCTTGTATTGAAGACCGGCTTCGGACGGCTGTTCGACGTCGCCAGCCAAGGCGTGAATGAGATGCTGCACTACTCGGCGGCCGGCAGCAAGTTCGTCTTCGGCGATCAGCTTGGCGGCTCGCAGCCCGTGATCTTTGCTTTTCAGGTGCTGCCCATCGTCATCTTCATCGCCAGCTTTTTTTCGATTCTGTACTATCTGGGCGTGATGCAAGTGCTGGTCCGCGGCATGGCTGTCGTAATGCAAAAGATCATGGGCGCGAGCGGCGCGGAATCCACCAACGTGGCCGCCAGTATTTTCATGGGACAGACGGAGGCGCCGCTCACCATTAAGCCCTTCCTCGCAGGCCTCACCGAATCCGAGCTGTTCACGATTATGGTGAGCGGAATGGCGCATGTATCGGGCGCGGTGATGGGCGCATACGTGATGATGGCCCACGTGGACGCGAAGCATCTGCTGACGGCTGTGATCATGACCGCGCCCGCGACGATTATGCTCGCCAAGATTTTGAAGCCTGAGGTGGACAAACCGGCTACCGCTGGTGACGTCAAAATTTCGGTAGAGAAGCCGGGTGTCAACATCATCGACGCAGCCGCGCGCGGAGCCACCGACGGGCTTCACCTGGCCCTCAACATCGCCGGCATGCTGATCGCTTTTCTGGCGTTGATCGCGATGGCGAACGGCATCCTCGGCGCCATCTTCCACATCACGCTCCAGGAGATCTTCGGGAAACTGCTGGCGCCGGTAGCCTGGCTGCTCGGAGTGAAGTATAACGATTGCGCTTCCATCGGCGCGCTGCTCGGGACGCGCGTGGTGCTGAACGAATTTATCGCGTTTCAGGAGCTCGGTCCGATGAAGCCCCAGCTCGATCCGCGCTCCTTTGTCATAGCGACGTACGCATTGTGTGGATTTGCAAATCTCAGCTCGATCGCGATCCAGATCGGCGGCATCGGGGCGCTTGCCCCGACGCGAAAGTCCGACCTTGCGAGGTTAGGCTTGAAAGCGGTGCTGGCCGGGACACTTGCGAATTTTATGACAGCCTGCATCGCAGGGATGCTGATCTAATGTCCGGCGCGGTTGAATTCATTCGCTCTCGCACGCAGGCTGCACCGAAAGCCGCCGTTGTTTTAGGCAGTGGGCTGGGCGCCTTTGCCGATGAGCTGGTGGATCGCGTGGAACTGCCGTACGGCGATATTCCGGGCTGGCCGGTATCCACCGCGATCGGCCACGCCGGAAAGTTGGTGCTCGGAAAGCTCAATGGACAAGACGTCGCCGTGATGGCCGGGCGCAGTCACCTGTATGAAGGACACACCCCCGCTCAAGCAACCTTCGGCGTTCGCATCCTGTCGCAAGTTGGTGTGCGGTCGATCGTCTTCACGAATGCCGCGGGCGGCATCAATCTGGACTTGGAGCAAGGCGGACTGGCGCTAATTTCGGATCACATTAATCTCCAAGGCTCGAACCCGCTTACCGGGCCTAATGACGACGCGCTCGGTCCACGCTTCCTTGACATGTCGGAAGCCTATTCGGCGGAATACCGCGCCTTGGCTCATGAGATTGCGCGCGATCTGGATATCAAGCTGCCGGAAGGCGTGTACGCGGCGATGCTCGGGCCCAGTTATGAGACACCGGCGGAGATCCGATACCTGCGCACGATTGGCGCGGACCTGGTTGGTATGTCCACGGTGCCCGAGGTGATCGTCGCGAATTATTTAGGGATGCGGGTGCTCGCTATTTCGTGCGTTACGAACATGGCGGCCGGAATTCTGCCGCAGAAGATCAATCACGAGGAAGTGCTCGAGACAGGGCGGATGGCGCGCGACACGCTCGTCCGGTTTCTGAAGGCGCTGCTGCCGCGCTTATGAGCGATCTGACGGAAGCTGCTCTGACGGCGCGCGAGAATGCCCATGCGCCGTTCTCGAAATTCAAAGTCGGCGCGGCACTTCGAGAGGTGACCGGCCGAATCCACACCGGCTGCAATGTGGAGAATGCGACGTATGGATTGACGGTCTGCGCCGAGAGAATCGCGGTGTTCAAAGCAGTGTCTGAAGGCGCGCGCCAGTTTACCGAGATTGCAGTGGCTGCCGATACCGATGTATTGACACCCCCGTGCGGCGCCTGCCGTCAGATCCTGTGGGAGTTCTGCGGCGATATTGAGATCACGATGGTGAATCCGCGCGGTGAGGCAGAAACAATGCGCTTGTCCGAACTCTTTCCGAGGCCCTTCGATGCTTCGTTTCTTCGCTAGCTTTATTGTTCTTTGGGGCATTGTGGGGCAGGTCTCCGACCTGCCCTCCCGTGGGGCAGGCCAGAGGCCTGCCCCACGGCAGCCGGTGGATTGGCTCTACACTGCACGCTACGTTGTCACCATGGACGCGCAACGGCATCTGATCGAAAATGGGGCCGTGGCTATTCGCGGCGATCGCATCATTGCAGTTGGCACCGCGGCCGATCTCGTCAAACAGTATCAGCCGAAGGAGCGGCTCGACCGGCCCAACGCGTTGATCATGCCGGGGCTGATCAACACGCACACGCACGCTCCGATGTCCCTGATGCGCGGCATCGCCGACGACCTGAACCTGCAGGACTGGCTTACCAAATACATCTTTCCCGCCGAAGCCAAGAACGTGAATGCCGAGTTCGTTAGGTGGGGCACGCGCCTGGCTTGTCTCGAGATGATGCTCTCCGGCACCACGACATACGTGGACATGTACTATTTCGAAGACAAGATCGCGGAAGCCACCAAAGAGGCCGGAATGCGCGGTGTCCTTGGAGAGACGATCATCGGTTTTCCCGATCCCGATTCGAAGACTCCGGCCGAGGCGCTGAGGTTCACCGAAGACTTTATCAAGCGCTACAAATCCGACCCGCTTATCGTGCCCGCAGTGGCGCCGCACGCGCTGTACACCAACACCGATGAGACATTGAAAGCCTCGCGCGCGCTCGCCGATCGCTATGGCGTGCCGCTGGTGATTCATGTTTCCGAGACTAAGCACGAAAATGACGAGACGCAGGCGAAACGCCACATGAGCCCGACGCAGGCGCTGGATTCGCTGGGGGTCTTAAGCGCGCGCACTATCGCGGCGCACGGTGTTTGGCTGGATGACGCGGACATGGCGATTCTCAAAAAGCGCAATACCGGCATCGCGCATTGCCCATCCAGCAACATGAAACTCGCCAGTGGCATCGCGCCTGTCATGAAACTGTTCGCGGCCGGCATACCGGTCGGGCTTGGGACGGACGGCCCGGCCGGAAGCAATAACGATTTCGACATGCTGGAAGAGATGAATCTCGCGGCCGACCTGCAGAAGGTCGCAACCATGAATCCGCAGGCATTGCCCGCGCTACAGGCGATCGAGATGGCGACGATTGTTGGCGCGCGCGTGGCCGGACTCGAAAGCGAAATCGGTTCACTCGAGCTTGGCAAGCGAGCCGACTTGATTACACTCCGGCTGGACCGGCCCCATGCCGTGCCGATGTACAACGTGTATTCGCAAATCGTTTACGCGTTGAAAGGCTCCGATGTCCAGGACGTAATGGTGAACGGAAAAACGATCGTGCGCGACGGCCGAAGTCTGACGTTAAACGAACGATCGATAATCCAGAAAGCTCTGGAGTATAGGTCCCAAATAGCGGCGTCATTAAAGGGCGGTAGGTCTCAGCAAATCAAAGACATACACGAATAAACTCCGAGAGAAACACGCGAGCGATCTCACTATGGAAAAGCATGAGATCACTCGCTCGACTGGCCCTCTTGACTGGACTGATTTTGACTACGCTGCCCGCTCACGCAGCGCTGATTACTTACACCGACCCGCTGTCGTTCGCGGCGGCGGCTAACCTGACCACGATTGGTTTTGAAGGGCTTGGGGTCGCACCCAATGGCTCAATTACGTACAACAACTCTACTGGTCTAGTAATTAGCGGCGTACAGTTCATTGGAGAGAGAACCGCGTCTACGTACGCGTTAGCTGTGGTGAATCCCGGAAATAATACGACTTATTACGATTTCGGCTCAGGCGCCGGACTCAAGGGCCCTGACTACAATGTTTCACCCGGGTTCGTTCCCCTCATCCACATTATTCTGCCCTCAAGCGTGACCGCGTTCGGCGTTGACTTGATGACCCTTAGCCCGAATGCACTCACCTATCAGGCCACTGTCCTGGGGACGAACATTAGCGTGACGACTGCGAACCGGCCAACCAGGACCTTCTTCGGCGTGACCTCGGACACACCAATCTCCAGCGTCGATCTCACGCTCACCGGTACCATTCAGGCAAATGGATCTCAAGCACTAATCGACAACGTGCAGTTTGGCTCCGCCGATCCGCCGCCAGTGGCGGAAGGGTGCACGCTTCTTCTGATCGGCTCGGGACTGGGGCTGCTCGGATTCTTTCGCAAACGTCTGCAGTCGCAAGCGCCAGCCGCTGCGTAGTTCGGGTTTGCTATCATTGTCTCGGTCTAGCCTATGCTTGCTCTCTAAGTAGCGCGGGTTTTCCCCTGCCTTGCGGCCGTGTTCAAGGGCACGGCCGCCTGAAGCGCGTCGTCAATCGTCGCTGCTTGCTACCATTTTTGTCCCTTCAGATATCTCCCGATGAGGACCTCTGAATGACAAGAGAAGAGAGAAAGCTCCAGAAGCATTTTCAGCAACACGCTAAAGATCAACTGCGCAAGCTTGCGCAGAAACAGAAGAAGCAACGCCGCGCCGATGTGGGGCGGGTCTCCGACCTGCCCTCCGGGTGGGACGACGAACCCGAGGTGGTCCGCCTTCCGAAACGAAAGCCAGTTCCGGCAGGCGACGCTTCCGCATCGGGAATGATAGTGGAGACACACGCCGGCGGCTGCGTGGTTCTAACCGCCGAAGAGCAGGTTCGTTGCAGGTGCGACTTCAGCATCGCCGCCGGGGACCGCGTGCTGTTCTCCGCTGAGCGCCGCCGCATCGTGGAAGTTCTGCCACGCTCCAGCGCTCTCTCCCGCCCCGATCCGCACAACCCACGCATCGAACGCATGGTCGCGGCCAACATCGACGTGGTGGTCAATGTCGTGTCGGTAAAAGCTCCCCCGCTCCGCCCGGGATTAATCGATCGCTATCTGATCGCAATCGAGAATTCCGGCGCCGAGCCTTTGATCTGCGTCAACAAAGCCGATCTGATCGAGGACAATGGCGCGGACGTAACCGCTCTGCTTCAACCGTACCGCTGGTTGGGCGTCACGATCGTCCAGTGTTCGGCCGCCACCGGCGATGGCATCTCCGAGCTGGCCAATCTGCTAGCCGGTCGCGTGAGCGTGTTCGCGGGGCATAGTGGCGTGGGCAAGTCCTCGCTGCTGAACGCGCTGGCGCCTGGTCTCGACATCACAACCGGCGCGGTGAGCGAGGTGCACGAGACTGGACGGCACACCACAACGGCCTCCAAGCTCTATCGCCTCCCGGGAGGCGGTGTAATCATCGACACACCTGGCATCCGCGAATTCGGGTTGTGGCAAGTGACGGCGGATCAGGTGCGGCGCTACTTCCATGAATTCGACGCGCTCTCGCGCAGTTGTGCGTTCTCCAACTGCTCGCATACGCATGAGCCAAACTGCGCCGTGCTGCCGGCCATTGCCGCTGGCGTGGTCTCGGCCGCCCGCTACGATAGCTACCGGCGTATCAAGGAGTCTGTCTGCTGAACTGACCGTGGGACATGGCAAGAATGCCTGTAAACCGGGCGACCTTCGGTCGGCGGCAGGTGACGAGATCACCTGCCCCACGAGGTCGCGTCATACAATCGAAGTAGGTGAACAGGCGTTTCTTCATGGCGGCTCTTCTGGCGGTTCCCGCTAGCTTTGCCGCCGTTCCCGGCTTGTCGATACGAGGCAAGCTGGCTGGGGGCCCGGACGGCAAGCCTGCGTTGAAGTTGGCCGGAAACAAGCTGGTTTCGCTCGAAGGCGACCAGCAGACCATGAGCGTTCTCAACGACAAGCGTCTGGCCGGCGTAGATCTCGAAGCGCTCGGACATTTCAACTCGCCCGATCGTTTTGAAGTCGACCCCATCCACACCAAAGCGCTGTTCGTGCACAAGGACGGCAAAAGACTCTACATCACCTACTGGTGCGATGTGTGCTACATTCGCACCTACACTCCCGGAACTTGCGTGTGCTGCCAAAAATACACAGACCTCGACCTACGCGACTCCCCCGAGCCGCAGTAGTGCATGCTTTCGCCTGCACCCTTATCGTTCTCCCTCTTATGGCCGCAAACTACTCCGCCCGGAAGACCAGAGTGGACGGCTTCGACGTCGTAAAGCTCACCGACGCCGCGCACCATATCGAGGTCACCGTCGTGCCTGCCCTGGGCAATAACGCCTACTCGATGCTTGTGAACGGAAAACAGGTTCTATATTCGCCATACGAGACTTTGTCGCAGTTCAAAGCAAAGCCGGTGCTGCTGGGCGTTCCTCTGCTGGCGCCCTGGGCGAACCGCCTGGATGAGGATGCGTTCTTCGCGAATGGAAAAAAATTTGTATTGAATCCGGAGCTCGGCAATCTACGCTACGACCAGAATCACTTGCCGATTCACGGACTGGTCGTGTTTACAGACCGTTGGAAAGTGACCGGCATGCGAACCGATTCGAACGGAGCTCAAGTCACCAGCCGGCTCGATTTCTGGAAATATCCCGACTGGATGGCGCAGTTCCCGTTTGCTCATTCCATTGAGATCACGCATAAGCTGGCAGACGGCATTCTCGAAGTGCGGCTCGCGATTTCGAATGCATCCGAAGACACGATGCCCGTCTCGGCAGGCTTTCATCCGTACTATCAGATTACCGATGCGGCGCGCGACGATTGGCGGGTCCATCTGCCGGTGCGATCCCATTACATCCTGTCCAACAAGCTGATTCCGACCGGCGAAACGAAGCCGGTTGACTTCCCCGATCCTCTGAGGCTGGCCGATCATCAACTGGACGATGTCTTTGGCGATCTGATCGCGGGTGACGAATTCTCCGTTCAGGGCAAGACGCAGCGAATTTCGATCCGATTTGGGCCGAAGTATCACGTAGCTGTCGTCTACGCTCCGCCGGGCCGCAACTTCATCTGCTTCGAGCCGATGACTGGGATAACCAACGCATTCAACCTGGCACACTCGGGCGTCTACAAAGATCTGCAGACCATCCTGCCCGGAGGCAGTTGGGAAGAGAGCTTTTGGATCCGGCCAAGCGGCTATTAGTAGCACACGCGTGCGTGTTTCGCTGCCCGGCAGCCGGGCAAGGACCGGATTGAAGACATCAGGGTCTTGGTCTAAGTGCAACACACTCTCGAAAACCCTCCCGTAGTGCGAGGTAGAGTCGAGCAGGCCGTTGGCCTGCCGAGCAGGCGAAACCGCCTACTCCACTCACTGCTTTTCAGGCAAGAAGGCCCAATGCCAATTTAGTTAATAACTTACGTCTTTGCAAAAATGTGGGGCAGGTGTCCGACCGGCTCGCGTTCCAGTGGCGAATGCCTAAAACACCGCCTTCGGCGAGCAGGTCGGGGACCGGCTCCACGTAAGCCGCTGATAAATCGGGTCTTACACAAAGTAAGTGGCATTGGACAAGAATGCCTGTACTACTCGGATGTGCTTGTGCCGTAAAAAAATTCACCGGTCCCGAGAATCTCCGCCGGACCCGTTAAATAGACCGACTCATCCCAGCGCACTACCAGATCGCCGGCCGGCGTGATAATGCGAACAGGAGTTTTCACTAATCTCCGCAGGATCGCAGCGACGGCCGCACCGGTCGATCCAGTCCCGGAGCTAACCGTCGGACCGACCCCTCGCTCATAAAAGCGCGCTTCAACAGAGTGCTCGTCGAGCACGCGCACAAAGGACACATTGGTGTGCTTGGGGAAATGCGAATGAGCTTCCATCTCACAGCCGGTCTCGCGCCAACCGGCTGGGAAATCGTCGACGAACACAACACACTGCGGATTGCCGACGTTCAGGATTGTGACTTCCCGCGAGTCAAGCCGGAAGCGTACTTCCTCTTCGCGAAAGAGCGGCTGGCCCATGTCCATTTCGAACAGATAACTATGCGGGCCGCGCTTCACGATCAGCCGCAACGTCTTGGGCCCTGCTCCCGTCATTAACGTGATCGTCTCACCAGCTAGCCCAGCCTCGACGAGCATGGCCGCGGCACAGCGTGTCCCGTTGCCCGAGATCTCAGCCTCGGTCCCGTCGGCATTGAACAGCCGGATCGCTCGCGGGTTGATCAGTATCCATCCATCCGCGCCAATTCCGGTGTTCCGCCCGCAAATGGCGCGTGCAACCGCGGGGAGATCGCTCTTCGGCGCGCGATCGTCCCATGTTAAAAGAAAGTCGTTCGCAGCGCCATGCGCCTTGGTGAATGGTATGACCATGCTCAAATCCGGCGGTAAATTTCGATCACCGGCGCGTCTTTTACGACGATCGTTTCCACGCGTTCATAATGCGGACCCGTACGGGATGCCTTTAGAATCGCACTCGCAACTTTGTCCCCGGCCATGGCAACGGCCCACTGTTCGTGCAGAAAGAGATCGGGCCGGGCGATCGCAGCGTCCCACTCCGGGTTGTTGCCGTCATGCAGCACCTCGCGCAACGGGATGCCTGCCTCGCGATAAATACCCGCGAGATCTCCCAGCGCGGAGAAAATTCCGGCGCCCCTCGTATAGTGCGCGGTGAAGAACTGCGCGGCTTGGTGAGTCCACTGCCGGCGTGCCTGGGAGTTTACTTCGGACTCTTTCCAGCAGATCGGAGGTAGGGGAGCGAGGCCGATCGTGGCGGCGATTGCGCAAGCCGCAAGGGCGCGTCCTCGCACCGGCGCAAGCAAAACAGCGGCGCCTGCGCAGAATGCAATCAACGGCAACACAGATAACCCATAACGAGTGTTGTAGTAGCTGTTCGGCCAAAGTTGCGGGACGGAAATCGGAGTGCCGCCGGACGAGTGGATGCTCCAAAGATAGAACGCCGGAGTGAGCGCGAGAAAAGGCAACGGCCACCAGATCCTGGATCGGACGGCAGCCAACAAGCCAATCGCACCGGCGATTATGGGGCCGAATCCTACGCACAGTTGCGCAGCGCTGCGATAATAGAGCAGCGCTTTGGCCCAATCGCGATCGCCCGGGTAGGCTGCCGTGCCCTGGATCGCTTGCGGCGAATATGGACCGCGGTAAAAAGCGAGAGCATCTCCGAAATACCAGGCATTATGGGCCAGCCAGTAGAGCGGCGCAAGCGAGGCAATCATTCCGAAAACACAGGCGGTAAGCAGTGGCTTTCGTTTTCCGCTGAAGAGGAAGAAAGCCGCGGTGAAAGGAATTAGAAACCAGCCTTCGTAGCGCGTCAGTGAGGCAACCAGGCTGGCCGCTCCGGCGCCCACCACCGGTTTCCACGACTGCTTGTTGCGAAACGCCGCCATCGAGTACAGTAATCCGAGCAGTCCGAGAAAGAAGACGCTCTCGGTCATGGGCGCGCTTTGCAAATACAGCAGGTTCGGATTCAACGCGAATACGGCGAGCGCGGCGAGCGCCGCGGGAATCGAATCGAAGACTCCGCGGGCCGCCGCAAACAAGAGCGTGCCGGCCAACACGAAGCAAATCGCCGATGGTATCGCGCCGGCCAGTCCGCTGCGCCACAGCGCGTCGTGCGTTACGAAAGGAAGCATCAGCGCGTGCGGCAGCGGCAGCCAGACTGTACCGATCTGATCGTAACCGGGGGTGCGGGAATCTATGATGCGGCGGGCGATGTCTAGATGTGCTTCGGCGTCGCCGTAGTAGAGGGTCCAACCGTGCTGGTGGACGAAGACGACGGCCATTACACTCAGGACTGCGAGTGCTGCCGCGACGAGCAACACAGGCACGAATGCCTGTGCTACTAAATCTTTGTTTCTTTGCACGGTGCGACGATCTCGCAACTGTAGCGCAGACAGTCTTGCAGTCTGCGTCCAGCCGCGGTTACAGGCGACCCAAACACCGGGTCGCCCGGCAGGCGGCAAACCCCGACCGCCTGCCCCACGGTTTTGCGGCGGGTCAGAATTCGGTGCAGGTGCGGAACTCCGCGAAGCGAGCGTCAATTTCGCCGCGCGTCAGGGTGCGAAACCGGTCCAGGCCGAATTTCTCGCAGCAGAAGCTGCCCAGGACCGATCCGTAGATTACCGCCCGGCTTAATTCTTTGTCGTCGAGATCGGACCCCCGCTCCGCCAAATATCCGGCGAACCCGCCCGCGAAACAGTCGCCCGCGCCGGTTGGATCGAATACCTCTTCGAGCAAATATCCGGGAACCATGAAGTGACGATCGCGCCGGAACAGAATCGCGCCGTATTCGCCGCGCTTGATCACCAGGGTGCTTGGACCCATATCGAGAATGGCGTTCGCCGCGCGGCGCAGATTGGAGTGCCCGGAGAGCATGCGCGCCTCCGAGTCATTGATCAGCAGGAAGTCCCATTCGCGGATGGTCGCGAGCAGCTCATCGCGGTAGTCCTGGATCCAATAGTTCATCGTGTCGCCGCCCACCAGACGAGTGCCATTCATCTGCGCTCGAACGCTTTGCTGTAACGCGGGCTGGATGTTGCCGAGCAGCAGGTAGGGAGCCTGTTTGTAGCTTTCGGGCAGCTTCGGCTTAAAATCCGCGAACACGTTCAGGTCGGTTCGAAGGGTGGTGCGGTCGTTCATGTCGGCAGAATAGACGCCCTGCCAGAAAAACGTTTTGCCGGGCACGCGTTCCAGACCTTCGAGGTCAATGCCGCGTTCGGCGAGAAATTCAACGTCCTCCTGGGCGAAATCATCTCCGACCACGCCGACGATCGCGGTCCCGGTGAAGTAGCTGGCCGCCAGAGCTATGTAGGTGCCGGCCCCGCCCAGCATGCGATCCACTTTACCGTGCGGCGTTTCGACACCATCATATGCGACCGATCCGACTACAACTAATGTGTGGGGCACGTTTAGCTTGCCCCGAATAGGCAGGTGACAAGATCACCTGCCCCACAGGTCTGCGAATGCATCCTCAATCTCCTTTTTCTCAGGCGGACACAGCGGCTTCCACGGCAATCTCGGAGGGCCGCCATAATACCCGGCCAGATCCATCGCATACTTCAGTCCCGGGATCCCATCCGAGCTATGTAGGTGCCGGCCCCGCCCAGCATGCGGTCGACTTTACCGTGCGGCGTTTCGACACCATCATATGCGACCGATCTGACTACAACTAATGTGTGGGGCACGTTTAGCTTGCCCCGAATAGGCAGGTGACAAGATCACCTGCCCCACAAGTCTGCGAATGCATCCTCAATCTCCTTTTTCTCCGGCGGACACAGCGGCTTCAACGGCAATCTCGGAGGGCCGCCATAATACCCGGCCAGATCCATCGCATACTTCAGTCCCGGGATCCCATACCTGGTCGTAACCAGGGCCGCCGCTTTGCCGATCCGGTTTTGCCACTCGAGGGCTGCCTCGGGCTCGCGGGTCCGATGCGCCTCCCAGATCGAGATGGTCGCGTAGGGCGCTGCATTCGCAAATGCCAGAATTGCGCCCACTGCTCCTACCGCCAATGAAGACGCGAGAGTCGGCGCCGAGCCGACCAGAACCTGGAAGCCCGGCTTCACTTCACGGATCATCTGGATCACCTTTTCGAGATTACCTGAGCTTTCTTTGATCGCGAGGATGTTCGGGTGATGTGACAGCTCGACGACGGCATCCGGTGGGATATCGATGCCCGTCGCTTGCGGCCAGTTGTAGATGATCAACGGAATCTTAGCCTGGTCCGCTACCGCCCGAAAATAGAGAGTCTGCGCGGCGGAGTTGTTCAGCAGGCTCTTGTAGTAGTGCGGGGTGCGAACCATCGCGGCTTTGTAGCCCAGGCCGGCAGCGGCGTTTGTAAGCGCGACGGTTTCCTTGACGCTTTCAACGCCTGTGCCAGCGATGAGGAGTTTTTCCGGCGCGGCGTAGGTCGCGGTCCATTCCCAAAGCTGGAGCTTTTCTTCCGCGGTGAGGTAGACGCTTTCACCTGTCGAGCCGCAGACCACGTAACCTGAGAGGCCGGTGCGGTTCCACTTCTCGACGTTGTGTTGGACTTTTACTTTCCAGATTTCGCCGTGGTGGTCGAAAGGAGTGGCGATGGGTGGGTAGATGCCTTGAAGTTTCATTGGAAAGGAGGGCGGGTCAGGGACCCGCCCCACAGGTTACTACTTTGCGATGTAGGTGATGACCAGCGTGTATAACGCGAGCGATTCGATCAGCACCAATCCGAGAATGAGGGCGAATCGGATGCCCGCCTGGGCGCCGGGATTGCGCGCCATCGCTTCAGAGGCCGAAGCAACGGCCTTACCTTGTCCGATGCCGCAGAGGCCGGAAGCGATGCCCATCGCCAGGTAAGCAGCGGGTAGATGCAGATCCGTGCCAGTTGTTGTGGCGCCGGGTGTCTGCGCAAAGATCGGGCTGGCCAGCAGGATGAGCGCCACCGCCAGGAAAATCATTTTACTTGTCATGGGTGTGTTTCTCCTTGTATGGAATTGTTCGCGAGGAGGTGGTTCCCTGTCTGCCCTGGGGGACGACGGGCTCACGCTCGGAACAGATGATGCCGTTAATGTTCGTGCGCCACCGCCGCTCCGACATAGATCATCGTGAGCAGCATAAAGATATAAGCCTGTAAGAGCGCGACAAAGACGTGCAACCCCATGAAGACGGCGGGTATCGCAAACGACGTCAAAGCCAGAAACGTGAGCGTGACCTTCTCGCCGGCGAACATGTTCGCGTAAAGACGAATGGTCAACGAGAGCGGCCGGGCCAAGTGGCTGATAAATTCGATCGGAATCATGAGCGGCGCGAGCAAGGGCATGGGACCCGCGAAATGCGCCAGGTACCGGCCGAACCCGTGCTCCCGGAAGCCGGTCCAGTTATAGAAAAGGAATACCGCAACGGCCAGACCGGCGGGCACGGCAGGAGTCATGGTCGGCGATTCCAAACCGGGGATGATGCCGATCAGATTCATAAACAGAATAAAGATAAAGAGCGTTCCAAAGAAAGAGATGTGCTTGCCGCTTCCATGCTCGATGGCGTCGTGAGCCTGCCCCGCGACAAAGCCGTAAATCATTTCGAAAGCGTGCTGCAGCTTGCCGGGCTTGTCTACCGAGAGCTTGGATCGCAGCAGGGCAAACACAACAACAATGATGGCGACCACCAGCAGTTCCATCGAGAGCCAATTGCTCCAGGGATGGGCCGGATCATGTGGCGCCTTCACCGCGTCCAGAACCGTATCGGCCGGACCGGCCAGATAACGATTCAAGAGCGCAGTGAGCCAGATTTCGTGTTCCTTCATGCCACTATGAGTTCGTAGATAACCGAGATGACGACCGCCGCCGCGGAAACCAACAATCCCAGGAAAACGGCCAGCGGGCTGACTTCTAAGTACTTCACTATAGCATACCCGGCCCCGATTAGCAGCGCAAAACGTAGTAACCACAGCCACATGGAGGGCTTCTTGGAATCACCGCCCAGTGCATCCACCACAGCCTTCCAGCGCCAGAAACTCACATAAGATAAGGAAGCGCCGACCAAAAATCCGGCCCCGAAGCCGGGACCTTTCGCCACGCCAAACGCGATCGCGCCCGCTGGCCCCAGAACCAGAACGACGCGGGTGATCCGGCGAACGATCCTCTTATATATGTCGATGTCACTTGCCACCGCTGTCCTGGTTGAGCTCGCGCAGCAGCTCGATGAACCCCGCGGCAATCCCGAACAGGATAAAAGTGAACGTCAGGAAATGGGTTCCAAATGCTTTATCGAGCAGGTGCCCGATCACATAGCCGATTAACGTGCATAGCGGTAATAAAAATGCCATACCCAGGTACTTGCCGAGCTGCCGGTACTGATTGTCTTCAGGCATTCGCGGCCCGCTTTCGCTCGAGAATGGAATGTGACTGCTCGGCCGTTTCCTTGACCAGAAAACCCATCTTGGGGTGGGTAGGCTGGAGGTCTGTCGCAATCCCGAACTCGTCGAGCGCCTCGCTGGTGGCCGGTCCGATGGAGGCGATCACTGCCCGTTGGAGTCCGTGCCGCACCGCCACTTCATCGGGCATACGAAAGAGGTGCGCAATCTGTATCGAAGTCGTGAACATGACGACATCGGCTTCACCGGCGGCGATCCGGCGCGCCGCTTCGCGTAGAGGCGACAGATCTTCGGGCAGATCCCATTGATACACCCGAACCGGAGTCACTTCAGCGCCGCGCTGCCTCAGTGCATCGAGCAAATCGGTGTTCGGCTTCCCATACTCTTGAACCGCGATGCGCCGCTCGGGACGCCCTTCCGTGCACGCCAGGATTTCGCGCCAGGTATTCGGTTCCGGAACCATCACGGTCACCGGGACGTTCAACTCGCGAAGCGCGGCGGCGGGTTTCGGCCCGCGGGCTACTGTGGTGATAGAATGCAACGCTTCGGCGAACCGCTCGGCGGAAAATCGCGATGCCAGCACTTTATCCAGTGCTCTGGTCCCCACGCCGGTGAGCAGAATCATCATGTCGAACTCGCCGCGAAACAGCCGCTCCGCGAATTCGAAAGCCTCCGTATTATTTTCGAGTGGAGTCTCGCGCATGGACGGCGCCACAAAAGGCTGGCCGTGCTGCCGCCGGATCAGTTCCGCGATCTCGTTGGCGCGCCGGCTTTCAAACGCGATCACTCGCAGTCCGTCGAAGGACATTGTTTTAGGTTAGCAAGCATGGCGGAACTCTTGGGTTGGAGTACGCCGTCAATAACTAAGCTAGACCATCAGCCCGAAAGTGCGATGGCGCAATCACCGTTGTACCGCGCACCCGATACGCCACTGCGATTCCGCTCAAAGGTCGTGGAATGATGGTTGTGTTTCTGCAATGAGCAACACCCTCGAGAACCCGCGCATCCAGATCAGTCCTCAGTCAGAAGCGGTATTGCGCGAACTCGCCGCTTATGAAGGTAAACCGATCCAGATCGTTCTCGACGAGGCCATCGAGCAGTATCGGCGGGATAAGTTCTTCTGCAAGCTGGACGAAGGGTATGTGCGTCTGAAAGCCGATCCGAAAGCGTGGCAAGAGGAGCAGGACGAACGCCAACTCTGGGAGACCACCTTGGTAGACGGATAGTGAATGAGCTGGTTGCGCCTGGACCCGCTCGCGGGGAAGTCTGGCCGGCGTGGCTGGACCCCGTAGCTGGTCACGAGCAAGGCGGCGAGCGTCCTTGTCCGATCATTTGCGACGACCAATTCAATCACAGCCGGGCCGAACTTGTTATTGTTCCGCCTATTGCGCGGACTGACCGAGGCCTTGTTTCCCATGTCTCGGTGAATCCTGTCGAGGGGGGTTTGAGGGAGGTCAGCGAATCTGTGAGGGCGCGCTGAACCTGTGTTAGAGACGCGTTCACTCGGATTTCCGAATGTGAGAACGACCCGGGTTGGACACTTGAAGCACCAGAGTCCACAAGAGTGTTTTCCTGCCCGGCAGCCGGGCAAGGACCGGATTGAAGACATCAGGGTATTTGTCTAAGTGCAACACAGGCAAGAATGGCTGTGCCACTCGGCCGGCAGCCTGTGATCGGACGTGGCGCACACACTCCTGTTCTGTCGAGGCCGGTCTTGAGAGGCTGTACGAGCGGTACAAAAATTGCGGGGTTTGGGATCGCCGGTATTCCAGCAAACAACTTTCGGCGGTCAGGAGCCGGGCACGAACCTACGCCGCTTGATCGGCCGCGGTGTCGATTCTGGAGACCCGCGAAGCGATTGTGAGGGAGTAGGCAGACGAACAAAAACAAAAACGGCCCCGATTTCTCGGGGCCTTCTGCATGAACCCTAAATTTGCTGCTTACCCTCGAGGGGTTCGGACTACTTCTTGCCGCTCTTTTTTGCGGGCGCTTTCTTCGTAGCCTTCTTGGCAGCTTTCTTGGTTGCGTTCTTCATTGAGTGATTCTCCCTAAACATTTAAATTTGCGATACGAGATCGCAGTGTGCTTTATATATAAGGTTCTTTGAGGAGAAAGTCAAGAAAAAAATGCATTTCGACGATCCTTCGAACCGCAAACGGCGATTAAGACGCTACAAACCATTTCGCAACGCAATTGTTCCGATGACTTTTCTCTTGATTACCACCCTGCAGTCGCGTTAGCATCGGCGCAGATGAGCTCTCGCGCAGTCACAATTGTCATCGCACTCTCCGCGGCGCTCCTGTTCTCAGCATGCGGAAAAAAGCGGAGCGCCGTTGCACGAGCCAACCCGCCAGGGCGGCCCCGTGATTCGTCAATAAACGAACCTCGTACCGAGCCGCTTCCAACGGAACTCGGAATCGCAAGCTGGTACGGCGTTCCATTTCACGGCCGCGCTGCGGCGAACGGTGAGATCTACGATATGGAGAAGTTGACCGCCGCGCATCGCACGCTGCCGTTCGGCGCCTGGGTGCGGGTGACGAACCTCGCCAACAATAAAACCGTCGCCGTCCGGATCATCGATCGCGGACCTTTCATTGCGGGCCGCATCATCGATCTCTCACACGCAGCGGCCCGCGAGATCGAATTGATCGGGCCGGGCGTGGCGCAGGTTCGGATCGACATCATCTCAGCTCCGCAGGTGGAACTCGCCGGAAGCCTCTACTCCGTGCAGGCGGGCATTTATAGGGACCGCAATCGGGCCGAGCAGTTGCGCGAGACGCTCGAGAACCGATACGGAGCGGCTCGGCTGATCTTCAAAGACGGAAAACCGGCGGCGTGGCGGCTGCTGGTGGGAGTGGAAGATACGATGGCCGGGGCGAATCAACTTGCGCGCAAAATCCAGTCTGACATCGGTGCGGGGTTCGTTGTACGGCTGGATGAGATTCCCAGCCGGTGAGGCGGGCTTACGGCCCGTGGCAGGCAGCAAGACTGCCCGCCCCACGACAAGGCGGCAGGTGCAGCCGGTGAGGCGGGCCTACGGCCCGTGGCAGGCAGCAAGACTGCCTGCCCCACAGATCATCAGTGCGTCATGGAGTAGATGACGTAATCGACGCCAATCCGGATCCCCAGGGCCGAGTACTTTTCGGGATACCGCGGATCGTCGGCCCATTCCCAGGAGTCGCCCACGTCCGAGTTGAAAGAGATCGCCACCATCACCCGCTTGTGATCGTCGAAGATGCCCCGCCAGTGCGGGACCGCGCCGTCGTTGCGATACATGGCGCCGCGCCGCAACGCCCATTGGCCTGGAATTTGATAACGGTCGTCCAGATCGTAAACCGTATGCAGGATCGAATCGCCATCATCGAACTCGACGATCGGCCGGTCCGGAAATACCAGCTTCATGCTTTCTTCGAACCTGTCCCACTCTGACGTCCCCCAGAAGTCGTCCAACATCAGGAATCCACCACGCAGTAGATATTCGCGCAGTTTGCAGGCTTGCGTGCCAGTCAGTTTCCAGTCGCCCATCTCGCCCGCGCACAGCCACGGCCAGTTATACACGTCGTCTCCTTCGTCCAGGTTGACGGGCTGCTCGGTGGACCGCGCGTGAACGCGAGTCAAGCGCCGCACCGCTTGCGCGAAATGCCGGTCCGCTCGCGGATAATCCTGGGTCCAACTGGTTCCACCCTGTATCCAGCTCAGAGAAGAAGTAAAACCCCAGCGCCGGCCGAAGCGCGCATTCGGATGCTGCGGGTACATCAACCGCGCGAAAACCCACTCCGTTTTCTCCTGCCAATCCGGCGGCAGCGGAATGTCGTCATACGGTTCCATGCTCGGATAAATACGGAACGGACGCTGGAACGCGTACAGCGTCGTAACGAGCGCGAGCAGGACCGCGAATCGCATGGGCTCTCTTACTCGCGAGGATATCACCCGGGCCGGTTCCGGGCGATGATGACCGGATTGAACACATCACAGTCTTCGTCTAAGTGCAACACAGGCAAGAATGCCTGTGCCACAAGTTATGACAAGCCCATGCGCTCGAGCTTGCGATACAAAGTTTTTCGCTCAATGCCCAGGATTTTGGCGGCCTTGCTCTTGTTGCCGCCCGTCACAGTGAGTACGCGGCGGATCTGGTCGGCTTCCGTGTCGGCGAGAGTGTCACTCGCGTTTTCGCGCGGCTCCGTCATTTCGATTGCCTGGTTGACGGCCGCTTCATCGATCCGCCCACCGGGCGCGAGAATGGCAAGCCGCTCCAACATGTGCTGCAACTGGCGCACATTTCCCGGCCATCCGTAGTTCTGCATGGCTTTCAGGCCAGGGCCGGTGAGCTTGGTCTGTTGATGGTAACGCTCATTGTATTTCCTAAGGAAATAGTGAGCGAGCAGCGGAATGTCGCTCCGGCGCTCGCACAACGGCGGGAGCTCGATCCGGACCACATTCAAGCGGTACCAGAGGTCTTCGCGGAATTTACCCTCTTCCACTTTCTTCTTCAGGTTTTGGTTGGTTGCGGCGATCACCCGCACATCCACGCGCTTGCCGCGAGACGCGCCGAGCGGTCGCACCTCTTTCTCCTGCAGAAAGCGCAGGAGCTTCAACTGGAATGCGAGCTCGACATCGCCGATCTCGTCCAGAAAGGCCGTACCACCGTTTGCGGCTTCCAGGACACCCATGCGATCGCGGTCGGCCCCGGTGTAAGCTCCGCGCAAAGCGCCGAACAACTCGCTCTCGATCAGCGACGGCGCGATGGAGCCGCAGTCGACGGGAACGAACGCTTGATTTGCCCGCTGGCTGTTGGCATGGATCATGCGCGCGATCAGCTCTTTGCCCGTGCCCGTTTCACCCTCAATGAGCACCGTCGCGGTGGTCGGGCCGACCCGCGAGATGGTCTTATAAATCTCGATCATGGGCGGGGAGCTGCCGATCATCTCGCTGTCTGGCAGATCGTCGATCTCGGATTCGTCCCCGTCATCGGCCTTCAAAACCGACGCCTCGGCCCGTTTGACTGTATCGAGCATCTGATCGAGCTCGAAGGGCTTCGCGATATAGTCGAAAGCTCCGCCCTGGGTCGCGGCCATGACGGTTTCCATGGTGCCGCGGCCCGTCATCAATATGACCGCGCAGTTGGGATTCCGCTGCCGCGCGGACTGTAAAACGTCGAGACCGGTGCGGTCATCCAGATAGATATCGGAGATGACGATGGGGTAAGCGTCCGAGCGCAGCCGCTCAATTGCCTCGCGCGTGGAGGACACCGCATCCACGGAGTATCCTTCCAATTCGAGGAACGTCGAGATGGTGGCGCGAACCGAATTGTCGTCTTCCACAACCAGCAGGCGTTGCACGTGGTCTCTTTAAGGGTGACACAGGCGGACCGGCCAGTGTGGCGCACGGTCTCCAGCGTGCCGAGTCCACACTCTGGAGGTGAATCGGGCGCGGCCACAAGGCGGCCAAAAACTTTCTCTTGACATTTTGATCGATTAGTACTAAATAATTAGTATGCGTCCGCGGAGTAGCACACTCACCGAGCAGGAGTTGGAGATCATGAAGGTCGTCTGGACTCGCGAGAGCGTCACCGTCCGCGACGTTTACGAGACCTTGCTCGAGCGCCGCAAGATCGCATATACCACTGTAATGACGATGATGAAGATCCTGGAACACAAGAAGTATCTGAAGAAAGTCCAGGAAAATCGCGCGTATGTGTACCGGCCGGCGAAGCCCCAAAATCAAGTGATCAAGGGCATGGTTCGGGAGTTTGTGGATCGCGTCTTCAACGGGTCCGCAGAACCGCTGCTGGTCCATCTGGTCGAAGATCGCCGGCTCTCCCGCAAAGATCTGGAAGAGATGTCGAAGATGATCCGCAAGGAGGACTGATGCCGCTGTGGCTTCACAATCTAATCGGTTATAGCCTCCAGATCGCGGTCATTGTTTTGGCAGGCGCCGCTCTGATCCCAATACTGCGCGTGCACCAGCCGATGTGGCGGCTGCGGTTCTGGCAAGCGCTGCTGGCGGCGTGCCTGCTACTACCGTTTTTGCAGCCCTGGAAATCCGAAGCGGGGGTAACCGGCATCGGCATCTCCTCCACCGCGATCGCCGTGTCTCCCAACCGCCAGCCTACTCCACCGGGTGTGCCGCTTTCCGATGTTGTTTGCTTCGTCCTCATTGCGGGGACAGTGGCTCGATTTGCTTTCCTCGCGTTGGGTTTTTTGCGGCTACATCGCTACCGCCGCGAATCCGAGCCTGCTCCTGCCGCGGCGCTCGACATACAAAACCGGATGGGTATCGCCGCGGAGATTCGGGTGCTCGAAAGCCTTCCAGGACCTGTTACTTTTGGCGTGTTCCGTCCGGTGATCGTGCTGCCGCCGCGCTGGATCGGTAACCAGTCGATCCTCTGTCATGAACTGATCCACGTACGGCGTCTGGATTGGCTTGCCACTGCGATAGAGGAGTTTATCCGTTCCGTTTTCTGGTTCCATCCCTTAGTTTGGTGGACCATCGCAAAAATTCAGCTCGCGCGTGAACAAGTGGTGGATCGCGAAGCTGTACATTTCCTCGACTCCCGGCAGCGCTATCTCGAAACACTGCTGGAAATTGCCGCCGCCAAGGCAGGCCTGCAATTGGCTCCGGCTCCCCTGTTCCTACGAAACCGCCATCTGCGGCAACGCGTGGCGTCACTGATGAAAGAGGCTCACATGTCGCGAAAGCGTTTGAATCTATCTCTGGCGGGCTTTTCGGCCGCCATTCTCACGGCAGGCTGGCTGGCCGTACATTCCTTCCCGTTGCAAGCGGCGCCGCAGCAAGCGGGTTCTACGCTGGAAGGCAGCGGATTGCATGTAACGCACAGGGTCGCTCCCAGTTACCCGGAAGCGGCCAAGGACAATCACATTCAGGGCAGCGTGGCAGTTCGGATCCAGGTGGATCAGCACGGGCTGGTATCGGATGCCCAGGCCATCAGCGGCCCCGAAGAACTTCGCCAGGCAGCGCTGGTCGCGGTCCGTCAATGGACCTTTGCGACCGGCTCCCCTCTCCCTGCCAGCGCGGATGTAGTCATCGACTTCCGTCTGGAGGGGAATCCACCCGAGACGCAGGCATTTGCGCAGAACGGCGGCCATCGGCGTATTCGCGTCGGCAGCCGGGTTATGCAGATGAATCTGATCCATAAAGTGACTCCGCCCTACCCTGTGCAAGCCAAGCTCGATCGTCTAAGTGGTGTCGTGAGACTAAACGTGCTGGTCGGTGAAGACGGCCGAGTCGAGGATGTGGTGTTGATCCAGGGTGAGCCGATTCTCGCCGAGGCCGCGATAGACGCGGTTCGCCAGTGGATGTACCGTCCAACGCTGCTGAACGGCGATCCAATCGAAGTGCTGGCTCAAGTGGATGTGAATTTCACATTGACCCAGTAGCGGCCGTGTCGATTACAATCTCTTCGCCTCTGACAGAGTGCTTCGCGAAGCACTCCAGCGGGAATGAGCTGCCTGGGCCGAGCCGTTGTTGACGGAGTTCGGGCGTCTGCAGGGCAGTGAAGAGTCGATTCAGTGGGGATTCGAGGCGAACGCGAATCCGCCCAATGCCATTTATTTTGTGGTATGGCGATTTATCAGCGGCTTACGTCGGGTTGCCAACGTGGAGCAGGTCCCCGACCTGCTCGCCGAAGGCGGTGTTTTAGGGATTTGGCACTGGAACGCGAGCCGGTCAGAGACCTGCTCCACATTTTTGCGAAGACGTAAGTTAGTGAAAAAGTCTTGGTTCCGCTTAAGTAAGTGGCATTGCGAGTTGGCGGCGGAGTGGCGGAGGCTTCTCTCATCGACACAGTACGATCGGCGTTTCCGTCCGGCCAGCCAGAAGCGGCTCCGATGTGCGCGCCAACACCACCAGGGCTGACCGGGCGGGCACGAACGGCGAGTACCGGATCATGGGCCATAAGTGGTTCTGCTCCGCGCCCATGTGCGACGCGTTTATAGTGCTGGCGCAATCAGAAATTCGTCTGGCGCGCGGCACGGATCGGCGCTTCGACCAAGAGCTTGAAGGTACGGAGAATGCGTTGGCTTCGATCGAAGAGCCGCAAGCAAGGAGAACGGCGGAACGGCTGGCCCTCCTACTGCAGGCCAGCCTCATGATTCGGAACAGCTCTCCGGACTCGGCGGCGGACGCATTCTGCGCAACACGGTTGGCTGCCGATGCTGGGCGGTGCTTTGGCACGTTGCCGCGAGGATTGCCGTTGCGAGCGATTATCGAGCGGGCTTTCCCGGCTTAGCAGGTTTGAAGACGTTGACGACCGCCGTGGTCAGGCCGGCGACTGAACCCGCCAAGGTTGCTATGGAGTGAGTCACTGGGATCGTGGAACGGCGGGGTTCAGGCGATTCGGCAATTACGGGCGCGGGCTTCGGCGACTCGGGAGACGTCTCGGGGTTTGAGCCAAACGTCTTGGTATAAACGCGCGTAAACTCAGCGCCGAAAAACAGGATCTGAGTGGAATAGTAGATCCAGACCAGGATCACGATCAGAGACCCCGCCGCCCCATAGCTGGAGCCTACGCTGACCTTGCCCAAATAAAGACCGATGGCAGTCTTTCCGACAGTGAAAAGCAGGGCCGTAAACCCTGCTCCAATCCACACATCACGCCACTTCAGCGGGACCGCTGGCACAAACTTGAAGATTACGGCCATGATTCCGGTGAAGACCAACAGCGAGATCAGCACGTTGAGGGCTTCGGCGGCGAAGGCCGGAATCGGGAGGAGACCGCCGAAAAACTTTTCCAGGCTAGCCAACACTGCGCTGACGACTAATGACACAAGCAGCAGAAAGCCCGCTCCCAGCACGATGGCAATGGCATAGGACCGCTCTTTGACAAATCCGGAAACTCCCTCGTTAGAACTCTTAACGGCCCAGATTTTGTCCATGCTGCCGCGCAGCTCCAAGGCAACCGAACTGGCCCCGAAAAGCAACGTCAAAAAACCAATGATTGATGCGATAGTCCCGGTGGTCTTTTTCTCGGCTGCATGCTTGAGGATGCTTTGAATGGCCTGGGCTCCTTCTTGTCCCACCATTCCCTGGATCTGGGTAACCAGCGCGCCGCTAGCCGCATCGTGCCCGAACGCAAAACCCGCGATCGCGATGACGACAATCAGAAGAGGAGCTAACGACAGGATTGTGTAATAGGCGAGCGACGCGCCCATTCGGGGAGCCTCGACGGCGCTCCACTCGTGATAGGTGTTTGTCAGCAGCTCTTTGATCTGTTTCCAGGACCAGGAAAACTTGTGGTGTTCCGGCCGCGCCGAGTTCACGCTGGTTAGACGCAGCGCGCTCGCAAATATAACGTTAATTGATTGCTCGACGAAGGATGGTGGACGGCACGGGATTCGAACCCGCGACCCCGGCGTTGCGAACGCCGTGCTCTCCCAACTGAGCTAGCCGCCCACATGGACTCTTCAATTTTACTCCAACTCCCGGCGCAAAACCGAGGTGACAGAAAGTGGTACGCTTAGCGGTTGCAACCCTCACCTCCCCACGGAACGCGCTTCCGAGTAATCCAGCCGCTCAGAGCTATAAAGCTACACCCGGAGGCAGACCGCACCCTCGACAACCAAGGCTTCTTAACCCAGATTCCGGCGGGTGAAATACTCGAGGTGGACGGCCGCAAGCGGATCTCGGGGATGCGAAACGTAATCTGGAACGCTGAGTTTTACGCCTTGTTTGAAGAAGACTTGCTAACCCAGTGCGAGCAGTTACCGCCCGCTCCTTAAACCTGATTCCACCTAGAACGGCAGATCATGCTGAACTTTCGTAGCGACCGAAACGCGTGACTGCGTCAGATAGGGATAAGGATTTACCGGCGTCCCGCCGATGCGAACTTCATAATGCAGGTGCGGCCCCGTTGCATGTCCGGTGCCGCCGGATTTGCCCACCAGGTCGCCGCGCCGGATCTCCTGACCGGGAATCACTTCGAACTGGGACAAATGGGCATAGTAGGTCTGCATGCCGTTCCCGTGGTCCACTACCACTAGCTTGCCGTACCGGCCGCTCCACTCCGCGAAGGCGACGATCCCGTCCGCCGTAACCCGAACTGGAGTTCCACTCGTAGCCGTCAGATCGACACCGGTGTGAATCGCTCCTTCCCCTGAGAATGGATCGGACCTGCCCCCAAAAGGACTCATCAAACGCCCGTCCACAGGCCACATGCTAGGACGCACATTGACCTGCCACTGCTTCGGATAGGTGCGGTATAAACGCGAGATCGAGGCGTTTTGCAGCAGGTTGTACTCGGCGAGAGATTCGCGGAATGTTGGCCTGAGGCTGGAATCGGTGGACACTTCGAGCGTCCCGGTGGGTTTGCGCTTTAGACCGTATGCCACCGAGACTTCACTCGCAAATACTTCCAATGTCGCCAACTGTTCGTTTTTCTGGTTGGTGATTTTCTGAAGATCCCGATACTTGGTGCGGAGAACGTCAATGTCGTGCCGGAGCGAGTTGTAGTTAGATACCTTCCAACTCATTCGGAGATAACTGGAGAGGAAGCCCAACCCCGTCAGCAAAACTACGCAGAACAGAAGCAGGCCGGCATAGATCGTTCGATGAGAAATCTGTATGCGACGCAGCCGCCCATGTAGAGAATGACCGAGGACGACTACGAAATATTGCTTGTCTAGCATGGATCTCCTAAGGTTAATTCGGCACGACCAAGAAAATCACGCAAAGGCCGTAGGCCGGAGAGTACCAAAAATGAACGAAATGTAAGGATACTGTAGGCAACCCTAGTGTGTCAAGGTGATGAAGACGACGAAGCATTAGATAAATTACAGAAATTGGTGTGTGCTAAGAAACTTTGGGTCGGACGCTCCTGGCGGCTCTTGTCGTCTGCCCCCGCGTACCGTAGGCGCTTTCTGCCAGCTTCGGGCGGGCGGCAACACCGTTTACTTTACTGGGTCAAAACAGGCCAAAATGTGTGGTTACCTGCCGTGCCCTCCAATTCCGCCGGGCAACCGACTCCCCGTCCCGAGAACGAATTTTACTTGTGAACGCGATTCCGCTAGAGCCAGAGAAGAGTTTCCCATGCCAATGCATTTGTTCCTAGACCTCTCGTAGCGCTCCGTCGGTCCAGCGCCCATCGTATCCATGCGCGGCAAGCGGCCTCTATCGTGAGGGTTGACCTTGCGTGAAATGCCACCGGCAGGTTCACCTCCGTCATGGACCCGGTTCAATTACAATCGGCTGGTGCTGGCCATTTCAGGTAAACCGCGCGCCTTCCCGGAGGAGTTCGAAGCGAACTCGCAGGAGGTCCTCCGCATTCATCGCAAGCACGTGAACGGTCACCCGGCCGATGGCAGTCCTGCCCAGGATACGCGGACCCTCCAACTGAAAATGCTCGGTCCAGCGGTCGGTCCGAGGGTGAAACAAACGGACGGCTCGACCGGAGTCGGTGTCACGCCCCGCAATGTTTGGGCCTTTATAGCGATTGCAGTGAGGACACGCGAGTGCGAGATTGCGTGGAACCGTTTCCCCGCCGTGCTTTGCGGCCAGGATATGGTCGATTTGAAACGGCAGTTAACAGTTCGAGCAAGTTCTCGATTCACTGGCGAGCGAAGTCAGGCTCAATCTTAAGAAGTCGCCGTGCCTTAGCTTGCATCACTCCCAGAAGGGTTCCGATATGCAAGTAGCTGTCAAGCTCCCGCGTCTCATTTTCTGTTAACGAACCCGATCGGGCTTTCGCTGAGAGTTCGTTGACACGCTCCTCATCTGTTGAGGGCAGCTTCATCGAAAGTACGTAGCGGGCGACCTCAGGGGTGAGTTCCCGTTCGTCTGACTGGATGATGCGCGAGAGAATGGCTGCTTCTGTATTCGGAGTGATAACTTGCGAACTCATTCGAGGCCCTCTCTCTATCATGCGTCATTTCCGGTTCAATACGAAATCCGTTCCACTTCGTCAAGTGCAATCATCCCTCCCAGGTACCCTGAAATCCACGATATAGAGTTCCACAGCCTCTTGGGCATTTAGGAGAGCCTCTTCGCGGGAATCAGCTTGGGTTATGCAACCAGGTAGGGCCGGAACGGTAACCACGTAGCCGCCATCGGTTTCGCGTTGAAGAATGACTGTGTAGCGCATCGGTGGGTCTCAAGTTCGATCAGGTACTCAGCGCTTTCGCGAGAAAAGGCAAGCCACGCACGCCATGAAATTCATGGACGCCGTTGAATACCTCATGCTCGACTGCCTCCGCGGCGCCGAAAATCTCGTAAATCTTTTTCACGCGGGCGAAGCTTTCGTTGCTCGCGGCCACCGGGAATATTTTGTCGCGATTGCCTGATTCGGCCAGCATCGGACGGGGAGCGATCAGCCCGGCAATGTCGTACATCTCCGCCCAGTTGAGAATTCCGGGAACGTAGTTGTCGATACAGTGGGACAGGCTCATGATGCTGTCGCGAAAAGTATTGAGATAGCCACTCACCATCGCCGCGCGGATACGCGGCTCAAGTGCCGAAGTGAACAGAGTACAGGTGCCCCCGCCCGAGATGCCCAGGCAGCCGACCCGTTTGGCGTCCAACTCCGGCCGGGTCGCAATCCAGTCGATCAGGCGCATGATGTCGTAGACTCGCCAGCCAATCATCGTTTCGCCAAGCAACAATGCCGCGCCGGCAGTGGGCTGGCAAGCCGTCGCGCGCGGGCCTTTGCTGGCGGTGAGCGCATCGCGCCGGCATCCGAAGGCCATTGGCTCAATCGCAACCGCCGCCATGCCGTGCTCTGCCACCTGAAGCGCGAAGTCGTACTCGTAGCCTTGCCTCTTGTCTCGAACTTTGCCTTCTTCATCCAAACCGGCGATATCATCCACGCCGGTGCCGTGCCCTGGAACGCATACTACCGCGGGTGAGGGCTTTTTAGCGTCGGCAGGTGTTATCAAGTATCCGAGCACTCCCATCCCCGGGCGGCTTTCGAAAACGAAACGCTCACGGCGGTAGCCCGGAAAGTCGACCACTTCGAGCGTCTGAGGGTGCAGCGGCGAGCGCGTCTCGGGAAAGCCCCCCAGGAGCTCGATCAACTTGGCGCGGAGCTGCTTCTGCCACGCTTCGGCGTCGCGCTGATCCGTGGCTTTGAAAGTAAGCCGTAGTGGAGCCGACTTATACCGCTCCAGAGTCCAGGCCACCGGGTCGAAGCTCTTCATGTCGACCTTGGATTCAAAGCCTTCGAGTGCACCCTTGTATTTCTTTGACGATTCCGTTTGAGCACGCAACGGACTTGGCGCCAGCGCAGCGGTGGAGATAGCAGCCAGACCCAATTGCCGGCGGGAAATTGCGCCGCGCATCAGGCGCGCTTGCCGCGGGCCTTCGATTTCTTTGGGGGAACCACCGGTTCCGGGATGGTTTCGGGCTCCGCTTCCAGCTTCGATACGTCCTCAACCAAGGGCAGTTCTTCCGCCGAAGTTTCGGCGTCGGCGTCTTCGGGCGCGACGGCGCCCAGAACTTCTTTAAACAGTTCCGCTTTCTTCAAATCCTTTTTAGAGGGGGGCGCCTGCTCGTTTCGATAATCGTGGTCGTGATAGCAGGTCCGGCAACGCACTTTCGCCGCTTTGCCGTCCACCAGAGAAACGATGGAATGGTTGGTGACTCGACGGCACTTGATGCAGTGGTCGTCGATCACATCCCCTAAGCGAAGCTCGGATAGGAATTGCTCCACCCCTCGTGAAGTATATCAGAAAAAGAAGGCAAACAGGCCCGTCATCGCTGCCCCGGCTATCACCCAAATTGTATCGAGGCGCGTAAAGGCGATCAGAGCAAAGCTGATGCTGGCGATCGCGAACGGGAGTGGTCCAGTGATCGCGTCGCGCGCCAGTGGAACCGCCGCCGACAACAGCAATCCGGCTCCGGCCAGGAGGACCGCACGGATCGCGGATTTGGCTCGCGGATGTTCGGCACGCGCCCCTATAACGCGGATCAATAGAATTACCAGGAACGCGGGCGAGATCATAGCTAACCATCCGGCGATGGCTCCCGGCACGCCATCCACGAAATATCCCACGCTCACGACGTAGTTTCCGTTCGGCCCCGGGCCCATCCTTCCCGCGGCTACCGCGGTGTTCAGTTGGCGATCGGTGAGCACGTGATAACGCACCACCAAATCAGCCCTCAATACGGGCAAGGAGGCCAGTCCGCTAAAGGACGTTATCGTCGCTTTGAGTAGTAGCAGATACAGCAGAAACGCGTTCACGGCTTGGCCTTCGCATTCCAAAGGAATCCCAAGAGAGCGGCTGCTCCGATGATCTGTAGCGGGGACAGTCCGGCTTGGCGAAGCGCGAAGGAACCGGCGACGATAACGGCAGGCCGCAGCCAATTCGATGCGGACACCTGCCCGCGAATCAGCCAAAGGACAGCGGCCAACAGAGTGCCCACGGCGGCTGCTATGGTAGCGTTCACAATGGACTGCAACCACGGTATACGGTTGCCCATCTCGCAAATCCCGGTCAGCCAAATCACCAGAACGCTGGAAGGAATCGTGGCGGCGAGAACACCGGCCACCGCGCCCGTCCAGCCGAGCACGTACCATCCGGCCGCCGCGCAGAACGCGAGCATATTTGTACCGGGCGTCAGACGGGCCAGTCCATAGGCGATTGCAAATTGCCCGGGTTCGAGCCAACCGCGGCGGCTCAACTCTCTTTGCAAGGCCGCGATGGTAGGATCGCCGCCCCCGATGGTGGTGTTCCCGACTTGAAGGAAGATTGCGGTGAAATCGCTCAACCGGGGCATGACAATCAATGTAGCGCCCCGAACTGACCAGACAAAATTAAGGCAGGCCCATTGCGGGCCTGCCATTTTATAGATATGTTTGACCGAGGCTAACGACTCGCCGTATTAGGCAGTTCCGATTTAGAAACGTTTTGGGTACGGGCCCATTCGTCCGCCTGCTTTTGCGCTTCATCGCGTGAGATGCCGTAGCGCTCCTGGAATTTTCCAACGAGTTGGTCTTTCTTTCCGGCCAACTGTTCCCAATCGCTATCGGTAAGCTTGCCCCACTTCTCGCAGGCAGTGCCTGCCAACTGTTTCCAATTGCCTTCAATAACGTCCCAATTCATGGTTTACTCCTTTGGGTCAAACAACTGCAATGGACGGGCCAATGTGTAACTCCTTTTCTCACAACTGTCAGCACCGAGTGGCATTAGGAAAAATCTAGCCCATCGTGTTAACACTAAAATTGTGAGCGCAAGCGAACCGCTGTTCGAGACGAATCTGCCGGGCATACCGCTGTACGCGCGCGGCAAAGTGCGCGATGTGTACGGCGCTGGTGAATTCCTCGTCATCGTTGCGTCAGACCGGCTTTCAGCCTTCGACTACATCCTGCCAACGCCGATCCCGGGCAAAGGCAAAGTGCTGACGCAGCTAACGATCTTCTGGCTCGATCTGTTGAATGATATCGTTCCCAATCATTTCGTAACCGCCGATGCCGCAAACTACCCGGAGCCGCTACCGCAGTTTCAGGATCAATTGGAAGGGCGATCCATGTTGGTACGGCGAGCCCGCATGATTGATTATGAATGTGTCGCCCGGGGATACGTGTCGGGCTCGGGCTGGAAAGATTACCAGCGATCCGGGGCAATCTGCGGGATTGCTCTCCCGGATGGATTGGAGGAAAGCTCCAAGCTGCCCGCGCCCATCTTCACGCCCGCCACCAAGGCCCAGAGCGGCCATGATGAAAACATTTCTTTCGAGAGCGTTGCCGGGCAGATCGGCGCCCCGCTGGCGGAGAAGCTGCGTTCACTGACGCTGCAGATCTACCGGCGAGCGTCCGAGTACGCGGAATCGCGTGGCATCCTTCTTGCAGACACCAAGCTGGAATTCGGATTCGTCAACGGAGAGCTTATTCTGGCCGATGAAGTTCTGACTCCGGATTCCTCCAGATTTTGGCCCAAGGAAACCTATCATCCAGGCGGACCGCAGTCCTCGTATGACAAGCAATATGTCCGCGATTACCTGGAATCCATTGGCTGGAACAAGAAACCGCCCGCGCCGGAGCTGCCGCCCGAAGTCGTGCAAAAAACCAGCCATAAATACCAGGAGGCGTATCGCGTCCTGACAGGCCACGCGCTGTGAACTGGGTCGACTACCTGCTGATCGCGATTGCCGTGTGTTCCGTGATATCGGGATTCAGCGCCGGGGCCGCTCGGGTGGGCGTGGGATTCATCGCGGCGTTGGTGGGCATCTTCGCCGGGTTCTGGTGTTACGGATTGGCCGCCTCCCATATCGTCGATTATGTGAACTCCCGGCCAGTGGCGAACCTGATCGGTTTCTTTCTGATCTTTGCCGGTGTGCTTCTGCTGGGAGCGCTGATTGGCAGATTGCTGGCATCTCTGTTCAAGTGGATTGGTCTGTCCTGGTTTGATCGTCTGCTGGGCGCGGCCTTCGGCTTTGTTCGAGGCGTATTGGTCGCCGCGGCGCTAGTGACCGTGTTGCTGGCCTTTTCGCCCAGTCCACCGCCCGCCTCAATCGTGGAATCGAAGATGTTGCCGTATGTCGTCGATGCATCGAATGTACTCGCGGCTGCAACCCCGCGCGAGATCAAAGACGCGTTCCGCGAAACCAAAGACAAGGTAAAAAAGATTTGGGACGGCGTCCGGCATAAGCCGGCATTGCGGCGCGAGGAGGCCTAGCCTGGATACCGGCGCGCCTCTACTCATCTTCGATCTGGACGGAACACTGATCGACTCCAGCCTGGACCTGGCCCACTCCGTAAACGCCGCTCGCGCTTCCATGGGAATGGGGCCGATCAGCCACGAGCTGGTGTTCTCGTATGTCGGCAACGGCGCTCCGGTACTGATGCGTAAAGCGATGGGGCCCGAGGCTAGTGAGCAGGATGTCCAGCGCGCGCTCGATTTCTTCATTCGTTATTACCGCCAGCATTGCCTGGACAACACGGTGCTGTATCCGGGCGTTAAGGAAGCGCTCGACCGGCTGCACGAGGGTGGAGTTCCGATGGCGGTGCTGACCAATAAGCCCGTGCGGATCAGCAATCACATCGTGGGGTCGCTTGGGTTGGGCCGGCATTTCTTTCGAGTCTACGGAGGGAACAGCTTCGAGCAGAAAAAGCCGCACCCGATCGGGATCGAAACGCTGCTGGCAGAGAGCGGACTGCCGCGGGAGAGCGCCTACATGGTGGGCGATAGCGCCGTCGATGTGCGGACCGCCCGCAATGCCGGGATCCGGGCATGCGGCGTATCGTACGGCTTTCAGCCGGACAGCTTCGCAGCCGAGCCACCGGATCTGTTGATCGATCGGATGGCCGAGCTGGCGGATGCGGTGCTAAAGCCGGGTGTGCGACCGACAAGTGGAACCCGATGAGATCTTGCGTTTTCGCGCATCCTCTGAAAGCAGAGTGGAACAGGCGCTTTCGCCTGTTCTCAAAAAAAACACGGACAGGCGAATCGCCTGTCACACTCTGGAAATTCGCAAGTTAGTGAATAACCCGGATCGCATGCGGTTTCTCATCGCTATGGCACACCGCTCCCTTGCGGTCGCGGCTCAGCATGGTCGCGGCTCAGGCCTGACGTACTTCCACCAGCTTGCGAAGCATCTCGTGAGCAGCACCCGAATCGATCGAATGGACGGCTAGCCGCACACCCTCGCGTAAGGACGACGTTTTCCCGCTGGCGAGTAAAGCGGCCGCGGCATTGGCGACGACGATGTCGCGACGCGGGCCTTTCGCGCCCTGAAGCACCTCTCGTGCCATGCGCGCGTTCTCATCACGATGGCCGCCAAGCAGCGAATCCGGGCTTACCGGATCCAGACCAAAATCGGACGGTGTCCATTCCAGTTGCTTCACGCGATTGCCTTGGACGTCGAAGACCAGTGTCGGTCCGGTAAGAGTCACCTCGTCGAGACCATCGTTGCCGTGGACGACGAAGGCGCGTTCGGGCGCGAGTCCGGCCAGCGCTTTCGCCATCAGCTCCGCGGCGGCGGGCGAGGGAGCGCCGATGAGCTGTGTCGTTGCTCCGGCTGGATTCACCAGCGGTCCAAGCAGGTTGAATACGGTACGCATCTTCAACTCCAGCCGGGCCGGTTGGGCGTGCTTCATGGCTGGATGCAGCGCGGGCGCAAACAGGAATCCGATGCCGACCTCTCGGATGGCCCGCGCAGACTGCTCCGGGCTCATGTCACATTTGACTCCTAGCGCTTCGAGCACATCGGCGCTGCCGCACTCGCTCGAGATGGAACGGTTCCCATGCTTCGCAACGCGTACTCCAGCGCCCGCGGCCACGAAGGCAGCGACTGTTGAGATGTTGAACGTCGGCGGGCCATCCCCTCCGCCCGTGCCGCAGGTGTCGAGCAACCGTTCTCCGTTCAGACCGGGGTCTACGCGCGTGGCTTTCTCGCGCATGGCTCGCGCAAATCCGAGCAACTCGTCCGGCGTCTCGCCTTTCATTCGCAGAGCGACCAGGAACGCGGCGATCTGCGCGGTGGAACACCCGCCGCCGAGGATTGCGAGCATGGCTTCGCGCGCGCCCGCGGAATCCAGGTCTTCGCGGGACATTACGCGCTGCAGATATGGCAGCAGAGACATGCTAGCTTTGTCCGTGAGTCTAACATGCAGATCGACTGGTTCCCGCTGTTCCTGAGTCTTCGCGTGGCTGCGCTCTCGACGCTGCTCGCCATGGTCTTTGGTCTGTGGCTCGCATGGACGATGGCCAATCGCGAGTTCCGGTGGAAAGAGATTCTGGATGCCGTGGTCACGCTACCGCTGGTGTTGCCGCCAACCGTGCTCGGCTACTACTTGCTGGTGCTGCTGGGGCGAAGCAGCCCGCTCGGGCATCTGTATGAATACGCGATCGGACAACCGCTGGTGTTCTCGTGGCAGGCGGCGGTGGTTGCGGCGCTGATCCATTCGATGCCGCTGCTGGTGAAGTCGGCGCGCGCGGCTTTTGAGAGCGTGGACAGAAGCTATGAGCGGGCGGCGCGAACGCTGGGCGCATCCGAGCTGCGGCTGTTCTGGCGCGTGACTCTACCGCTGACGCGACGGCCGGTGTTCGCCGCCGGGGCACTCGCGTTTGCCCGGGCGCTGGGCGACTTCGGAGTGACGCTGATGATCGCGGGCAACATTCCCGGCAAGACGCAAACGGTGTCGATCGCGATCTATGATGCGGTGGAAAACGGCAACGGGGCACTGGCGCGCACGCTGGTGCTTGTCATCTCGGTAGTGGCATTGATCCTTCTTAGTGTTGCCGGACGATTTGCAACGAATCCGTTTGGGCCGCGGCAGTCGGTTGTATGATCGAGGCGCGTATCCGGAAAAGCTTCCGAGGCTTTTCACTCGATCTGGAGCTCAAGGCAGGCACTGGGGTAACGGTGCTGTTTGGCGCCAGTGGCGCGGGGAAGAGTCTCACGCTCGATTGCATCGCCGGTTTTGTGCGTCCGGACGACGGTCGGATTCTGCTGGACGGCCAAATCCTCTACGACGGCGCGAGCGGTGTGCATCTGCCGCCCCAAGCCCGGCACACCGGGTACGTGTTCCAGAACTACGCGCTGTTCCCGCACATGAGCCTGCGCCGGAATCTGGAGTTTGCGGCGGAGCGCCTGTCCAGGCTGGAGCGGCATCGCAAGGTGAACGAGATGATCGAGCGATTTCGTCTAACCGAAGTGGCTGGGCGGCGGCCCTATGAGTTATCGGGCGGGCAGAAGCAGCGCTGCTCCATCGCCCGCGCATTGATTGGCGAACCCAGGCTGCTGTTGCTGGATGAGCCTGCGCGGGGTCTAGATGCACAGCTCCGAGCCGAATTCTATGCGGTTTTGCGCCAGGCGCGAGCGGAGTTTGGCACGCCCGTTCTGCTGGTGACGCATGACCTGGATGAATGCTTCGAGCTTGGCGACGAGATGACGATCGTGCGGGAAGGCCGGGTGGTGCAAAACGGACCGCCGCGGCAGATCGCGAATCAGCCAGCCAATGTCGAGGTCGTGCGGCTGCTGGGGCTTTACAATCTGCTCGCGGTGGAGATTCTGTCGCTCGATCCCGGGCGGAATACGAGCCGGGTGCGGTTTGGCGAGTTCGAGCTGAATGGACCTTATTATCCAGGCAAGTTGATCGGCGACCGGGTGTGGTTGTATGTGCGGCCTGAGAATCTGAGGGCGCTGCCGAGGGATGGGCGGCTGGGCGCCAATCAAATTTCCGCGGAATTGTTGCGGGTTGTCGAGAAACCGCAGACTACGCGATTGGAATTTAAGGGGGATTTGGCCGTGGAGATGCGCGGCACTAATAAGGACGTGAGAGCGTGGGTAATTGAGTTTCCGGTGGAGGAGTTGCGGGCGTTGTGAGATGTTACGCGATTACGGAGGGGCTGGGGGCGGATCGGGCGCTGGTTTTTGTGGAGCGCAATTTGAGGCGCGGCGTGGAGATGGTGCAGATTCGGGAGAAGCAGTTGGGGGCAGCGGAGTTGGAGAGGCTGGTGCGGCGCGTGATGGAAATGCGCGGTGACTTGCCGATTAAGATTCTGGTGAACGGCACGGTGAGTTATGGGGCGGATGGGGTGCATTTGCCCGGTGGGGGGGGTTTCCCACCCCCCCCCAATCTGAGGAAAGGCGGAGAAACACCCCCCCACGCTCGAACATCCCTTGCTACAAGG
>JBPCOQ010000240.1:0-8860 GCA_051000095.1 Bryobacteraceae bacterium
CGTAATTGCTCAACCGCCAGGACGCGCGGCCCCAGCGCAGCGTTCTTCCACCGATCAGCCGGATGCGCACCCAGTAATAAGGATCTTTCGGATCGTAACTATACGGGTTCTGCTTTTCGTCGGCCCAGAGATTCGCATCGAATTCCGAGGCTTGGGTGATGTGCGGAAAACGGCCCGGCTGGCCGAATCCGCGATACGGCAAATCATAAACCGCTTTGAGAGTTCGCTGGCGCTCGAAATCAAGCTGCGGACCGGCATCCAGCATCAGGCAGCGCACGCCGAGCCGTGTCAACGTGTTCGCGGCCATTCCTCCCGAAGCGCCGGAGCCGATGATCAGAACGTCGTAGTCCATTTTCATGCGCGCTCATTCCATCGAATACCAGTAGGAGCCGAGCCCGCCCGAACCGCGGCGCTGAGTTGCGGAAGCCGCCCATTCGCGAGACGCCACCGTAGCTTGCAGCACGTCGGCCTTTACGGCATGAAGGAAGCGGCCGAACGGATCCGGTGGTTCCTGGAAGCTCCAATTTTCGTGCAGCGGAGCCAGCAACTCGCTGGCTTGTTGCGGGGCGATACCGGCAAAGGGCTTATTAAATCTGCGGCGCGATTCGGACTCGAGGTGGTCGAGCCCGGTCTTATAAAGAGTCTGCCGATCGTGTGGGGACTCGCCGAGGAGGAAATCCAGAAACTCAGGAACGGCGGCATCGGTAGCGCCGGGCCTTCCATTCAACGCCGGCATCAGCAGGTCCGCTAAATGCCGGAGAGTCCCCAACTGGTGCTCGCTGAAGAAGCGGGGAGTCCCAGGTACTGCCGCATCGGCCGTGGTCATCGCGAGCTTGGGAGTCTCTTCCACCGCGGTGGGCTTCATTTCGGGCGGAAGCTTCTCCTGCGCGGGAGGTTTGGTTTTGTCGATGGGGGCCTGCTGGGCCAAGGCTGGAAGGACCGTGATGGCCGGAAGGCTGAGAAGGGAACGAAGCGCCTGTCGCCGTTTCATTTCATGTTCAAGTTATCACGACTCAGGCGGGTTGTTGTTGAGTCATGCAGTGCAGCGTGCCCAGCCCAAGCACCAGATCAGTGGAGGCGATGCCGGCCACCTCTCGATCCGGGAACAGACCAGCCAGCGTGTTCAGCGCGACGCGATCTTTTGGGTCGTTGAAGGTGGGGACCAGCACCAATCCGTTCGCGATGTAGAAGTTGGCATAACTGGCGGGGAGCCGCTGTCCATCGAAGTAGACGGGAGCGGGCATAGGCAGGGTAGCGATTTGAAAGCTGGTTTGGCGGAGCAGATTCAGGTTCTCCTGAAGCGGCCCGTGATTCAGTTCGGATTCGTCGTCTTCAACCGCGGCCACAATCGTGCGCTCGTTGACGAAGCGCGCGATGTCATCGACATGGCCGTGAGTATCGTCGCCTGCGATACCTTGCTTTAACCAGACGATCTGCGTGGCGCCCAGTTGAGTTGCGAAGACCTGCTCCAATTGATCGCGGTCCAGATGAGGATTGCGCGCCTGGATGGGACTGAGTAAACACTCTTCGGTGGTGAGCAGCGCGCCGGCGCCGTTGACGTCGATACTGCCGCCTTCGAGAACTACGCCCGTATCGATCCGCGGCATGCTGAGTTGCTCGGCCACGAACTCCGGAACGGCATTATCCAGGTGGTGGTTGTCGTACTTGGCCCAGCCGTTGAAAATCCAGTTGCTGGCGATTAGCTCGCTGCGGTCGCGCACGAAAAGCGGACAGTAATCGCGGGTCCAGCTTCGATCGGTTGGACAATGAAAGAAATCAATGCGGCCCAGGTTGGCCCCACACTTTTGCAGGACGCGGCGCGCCTTCTTCTCGCCCGCTCCGTTCTCGATCAGTATCCGGACCCTTTCGAAACGCGAAAGGTGGCGCGCGATTTCGCCGTACACCCATGGGATCGCCGCAAACTTGCCGGGCCAGTCTGTCGTTTCGTGCGGCCACGCGAGCCAGGTCGCTTCGTGCGGCTCCCACTCCGCGGGCATCCGCATTCTAATCCAGCCATCTGTTTAGAATCGGCCCGTATGCGTCAATGCGCCGATCGCGGAAGAACGGCCAGTTTCTTCGCACTTCTTCCATCCGTTGCGGGTCGCATTCGGCGATCAGAATCTCTTCGTTCGTTGAAGATGCTTCCGCGATCAACTGGCCGAACGGATCGGCGACGAATGACGAGCCCCAGAATTCCAGGCCATGATCAGGCGGACCTTCGAAGCCCACTCGATTGACGGCTGCAACATAGATTCCGTTCGCGATGGCGTGAGCGCGCTGGATCGTGCGCCACGCGTCGAGCTGGGCTTTGCCATGCCGATCCTTTTCCGCCGGATGCCACCCGATGGCCGTCGGGTAGAACAGGATGTTCGCTCCGCGGATGGCCGAGAGGCGAGCGCCTTCCGGATACCACTGATCCCAGCACACCAGAACTCCCAGACGCCCGAACCGCGTATCGAAATTAAGGAAGCCCAGATCGCCAGGGGTGAAGTAGAATTTTTCGTAATAGAGCGGATCGTCGGGGATGTGCATCTTCCGGTAGATGCCCGTTAGCTCGCCGTCCGCTCCGATAATTGCCGCGGTGTTGTGATACACGCCCGCGGCACGGCGCTCGAACAGCGAGGCGATGATCACCACTTGATGCTCCCGCGCTAACTTGCCCAGGGCTTGCGTTGAGGGTCCGGGGACCGGCTCGGCAAGCGCGAATAGCGCCGCATTCTCCTCCCGGCAGAAGTACTGCGATCGAAAGAGCTCTTGCAAACAGATGATCTGCGCGCCTTGCGAGGCGGCTTCGCGGATACGCCACTTGGCCTTCTCGAGGTTCTCGTTCGGATCAAGCCCGCAGCTCGTCTGGATGAGTCCGACCGTGAACTTGTCCCCGCCGGGATGCATGTTTTCATTCTCGCTTAAACCCCTGACGTTGACGGGTGGCTTGTGATAGCGTTATCACAAATGTGTTCTCGCCAAACTGCCACCCTGTTGCTGGCCCTGTGTTGTGCCGGCGGCAGTCTCTCTTTTTCCCAGGAGGCCCGCGCTACCCTCGGTGGGCGTGTCACCGATCCCCAAGGCGCCGTCGTTCCGCAGGCAACTGTTTCGGTAGTCTCGGTCGAAACCGGTGTTTCGCAGGAGACCCGCGCCAACGCACAAGGCAACTGGACCGTTCAGTTCCTGTTACCCGGACATTACTACTTCACGGTGGCGGCTCCGGGATTCAAGACGGAGAAACGCCAGGGCATTTCACTACAGACCGCCGATAATAAACAGATTGACGTGCAGCTTGAAGTCGGCTCGGCTGCGCAGTCCGTCGAAGTCACCTCGGAAGCTCCGCTAATAGATACCACATCCGCCACTTCGGGCACTGTGATCACGCGCGAAGAGATCACCGAGATACCGTCGCAGTCACACGTGATCACTTTACTGGCTACGCTCTCTCCGGGCGTCATCCAGCAGGATCAGAACGGCAACGTGGTGCACATGTGGTCGGTGCTGGGCGCGTCCCAGATCACCGCGGATGGCGGACGGAACAACATCTACTCCAACAATTTCCAGCTCGACGGCATGCCCAATACGCAACACGGCGGGAACGTGTCCTTCATTCCGCCAATGGATTCCGTGCAGGAGTTTCGCGTGCAGACCAACGCGTACGATGCGTCTATCGGACGTCAGGCCGGGTCCACCGTGAACATGCAAACCAAGAGTGGCAGCAAGGATTATCACGGCACTCTATACGAGTTCAACCAGAATAATTTTCTCAACGCTAATCTGTTCCAGACGAACCTGGTTGGCGGTACAAAGCCTCCCGTGCATTTCAATGAATTCGGCGGAACGGTGGGCGGTCCGGTATGGATTCCCAAGCTGTATAACGGCAGAGAGAAAACGTTCTTTTTCGTGTCCTATGACAAGACGCTGAACCAGGACCCCCGGCCCGGCGGCACGCGATCGGTACCCACCGCGGTCGAGCGCACGGGCGATTTCAGCCAGTCGTTCACAACCCAGACGATCAACGGGCAGTTACAGCGCTTTCCCATACAGATCTTCGATCCGAACCTCGTCGACGCGAACGGCAACCGCCAGCCTTTCCTCGGGAACAAGATTCCTGCCGATCGATTGAGCCCCATCGCTCAGAAGATTGTGGCTTTCGTGCCGCTGCCCAACACCGCAGGAGACCCCACGGGGAATGCAATCAACAACTTCGTATCGTCCGCGACCCGGCAGGACAAGTTCCCGGTTGTTTCGGTGCGCGTGGATCAGAACTGGAACAATTCACACCACAGCTTTGCAACCGTGCGCTGGAGCCATCTGAACGAGTTCATCGACGACTATTTCCACAATTCCGCGACCGGCAATTTTCAGGAGCGCATCGCCGAGAACGCGGGCGTCGATCATGTTTGGACTCTCAGCCCGAGTAAAATCCTCGATCTGCGATTCAGCGTGAGCCGGTTCAGCCAGCCTAACTTCGATAAGGGGTCGGGCTTCGATCCGGCCCAACTCGGCTTCCCGGCCAGTTTCGTTTCGCAACTGCCCAAGCCATCCTTTCCGTACATCACGGGATTTGCGGGCGCCACCACCGATAATCCCCAGCACTTCGGCACCAACCAAGCTGGTAACTACTACGCCAACACGTATTACACCTGGTCGGCGAATCTTACCCACGTCCACGGCAACCATACGTTCCGGTATGGCGCTGAATATTGGATACTGCAAGACGCGGACGGGAGCATTGGGGACGGCGGCGGGCGGTTCGATTTCAACAACGTCTGGACGCGCCAGAGCGCGATAGTCGGCGGCGGCACTGGAGTCGGATCCACATTCGCGTCGTTCCTGTTAGGCCTGCCGTCCGGCGGTAGCGTACCAGTCAACGCGAACGCGTTTTACTCGCAGCACTACACGGGCTTCTATTTCCAGGACGACTGGCGGGTCACGTCCCGATTGACGTTGAATCTCGGAATGCGATGGGATTACGAAAGACCGGTCGAAGAGCGATACAACCGAATGACCAGCAACTTCGATCCCACCGCGATTAATCCGATTAGCTCCGCCGCGCAAACTGCCTACACCCAGATTGTTGCATCGAATGCCGGGAACGCCGCCGTGAAGTTGCTGGCGTCAATCGTTCCACCCAACGCTTTTCAGGTGCCGGGAGCGCAGTTGTTCGCCGGAGTGGCGGGCCAGTCCCGCGCGTTCTCGAACACCGATTTACATGAGTGGCAGCCCCGGGCCGGCTTCGCCTATCGCCTTGGCCGCGATACCGTCATACGAGGCGGATTCGGGCGTTTCACGCAGGCCGATTTTGAAAATGCCACGGCGAGCGGACAACCAGGCCAAAACGGTTTCAGCCGCTCGACGACCTTGATCGCTTCTCAAGATAACAACTTTACTCCCTACGACACGCTGGCAAATCCGTTCCGAGGGGGCATCCTGGCAACCACCGGCTCGGCGCTTGGTCCGTTGACCAACCTCGGCCAGGGAATTTCCTGGGACAACCAGAATCCCGGCCGCGCTTACTCTTGGGAATACAGCCTGCACGTGCAACATCAGATCAAGAGCTGGCTGTTTGAAATCGGCTACTCCCACAATAAGACATACAACATCTATCAGGACCGGAACAGGAATCTCCCCAGCTTCTCTCTGTGGCAGCAGTTGCGCGCACCGCAATTCGACTCAACCGGACGGCCTCTCGATCAGCTTCAGTGGGACATGTTGGTGCCCAATCCGTTCTTCAAGCTGCCGGGCGTGACGGGGTCGATCGCGAGCAGTCAAAGTGTCGCCCTTAACCAGTTGCTCAATCCGATCCCGCTGCTGGGCACTATCACCGAACGCGATAACCCCTTGGGTAAAAACCGGTACGACGCTCTGCTCGCAAAGGTGGAGCACCGTTTCCACAACGGATTTAGCATCATCAACGCCTTCACCTGGTCCAAGCTTTTTGAGGACACCTCGCTAATTGGTCCGGAGATCGCCGGTGCGATTGTCGAGCACAAGCTCGGGGGCGAGGATCGTCCATTTCATTTCTCGGTTGCACCCATCTGGGAACTGCCGTTCGGGCGAGGCAAGCGGTTTGGCGGGTCGATGCCCGCCATCGCCAACGCCATCGTGGGCGGATGGGAGCTGGCAGGCCAGTACAACGTTCAGTCCGGCGTGCCGGTTGCCTTCACGGCCACGGATAATTTCTTCTTCAGCGGAAAAGACCCCGCGCTTCCGAAGGACCAACAATCCCTCGGCAAGTGGTTCGATACCAGCCAGTTCATCCCGTTCCCCTCGAAGAATACGGACATTTCGAATTACCCGGCCTGGACCGGGATTCAGAACCTTCCCGGCTATAGTTACAGGCCAGCCGCAAATGACACGATCAAGAACGGCGTCTACCAGGACTTTGGCGCCTCCGTCCGAACCGTTCCGACCCGCTGGGGCGATGTCCGGGCCAGCCGGGTGAATGAGGCGAATATCGGTCTATACAAGAACGTACCGGTGGTGGAGCGGATGAAGTTGCAACTGCGTTTCGATGTGTTCAATGCCTTCAATCACCCGCGTTTTCCGGCGCCAGATACAAACCCGGGGAACGCTACATTCGGCCGCGTACCGCTGCAGCAGCAAAATCAGGCGCGCGCGGTGGAACTGGGAGCGCGGCTGACGTTTTGAAATCCGGGAAGCGGTAGCTCGCGAGTGGTCTCTTGAGCCGGCAATTCTTGCCGCATTCCACCTCGATCAAGCCAAGAGCAAAAAGCTGTACTACCGGCATCCGGCTTATCTGCTGACCACCGATCTGCGCAGTTCTCTCAACCAGTTGCTGCAAATCTACTTTGACCGTTGGCAGATCGGCGTGTCCAGTCAAGGACACATCGTCCAGCCGGTGAGAGACCGGCCGAGGCCAATAGACTCAGGCCTCGTAGCTGGGGAGGCGCCGTGGCGCGAAAGCAAGACGGCGGAGCCCTCCGACAACATACTCAAAAAGGAGTGTGCGCAATGCACCAGGTTGCAACGTGCAGTGAACGCAGAGGTAGCCTCGTTACACGAATCTCCGGTGGCTGAGACGGTCGATAACGCGCGAAAGCAACAAGGGCTGACCGAAACGAGTCCGATGCGGCGGCTCTCACCGGCGGGGTATCAGCGGCGACATGGTGTGAAGGATGATGTGGAAACTGGAGAAACCCTCGGTGCCCGGCGAAGAAATCTCGTCGAGGAGATGCCGGCTATAACCGCGAGTGGGAAGTGCTGGCATAGGCATCAGGGTGACGGATCGGGTCGCAGTACTGTCGATGGGCGTGCAGCAAAACGCGCCCGGAGGGAAGGGCCCGGACCGGTGAGTATTCCGTTTGTCAAAGCGAGGAAGGAGTGAAATGACAAAGGCACCCGGCAATCTGCAGGAACTGAGGCGGCGGATCTATCGAAAGGCGAAGTCTGAAACGACACATCGCTTCTGGGGTCTGTTCGTGCACATCACGAAGATCGAGACCCTGGAGGAGGCTTATCGAATCGCCAAAGGAAACGGGGGTGCCCCCGGCATCGACGGCCAGAGTTTCCGGGATACGCTTGCGTGGGTGCCGCATTGAGTCCGCGGGACGGGCTGCGTTTCTTGAGGCGGTGCGGGAAAACCTTGCCACAGGCAGGTACAACCCATGCCGAACCGCCCGGTGGAGACGCTTGCGTCCGTACCGGATCCCGAAGGGCAACGGAAAAGTTCGAACACTTCAGATTCCTTGTATCCGCGACCGCGTGGTGCAGGGCGCACTGAAGCTGATCCTCGAAGCAATCTTTGAGGCGGACTTTTGCCTGAACTCCTACGGATACCGGCCCAAGCGGTCACCACATCGCGCCCTGGCGGAGGTCAGGCGCAGTGTGATGCGGCGCATGCGGCACGCACGCAAGCGTGTCCACGGTCATCGAGGTCGATCTGTCGGGCTATTTCGACACGATTCGGCATTCGGTGCTTTTGGATAAAATTGCGAAGCGGATCCAGGACCCACAGGTCATGCATCTCGTGAAACAGATCATCCAAGTTGGTGGCAAGGTCGGGGTCCCGCAACGAGGCCCGTTCAGCCCGTTGGCGGCGAACACGCTTGCGTGCGAAAGCGCATCTATCTGAACGAGGTGGACTGGTTCTTTGACGCGATCCGCCGCAAAACGGCGGAAGGGGACTACGAGGCGGTCAACTATCATCGGTTCGCCGATGATATTGTCATCACCGTCAGCGGGCACCATACCAAACGGAGCTGGGCGGAACACTCTTTTCTCATGCAAGATGAGCCTGAACCGGCCTCCGAATTCTCATACAAGATGAGCCTGAACGTAAAAATCGGGATGCTGGGACTTGATCATCAGCATGGACGATTCACAAACCGTGAGCCTGGAGCAGATCCGGGCATTTCTGGCCGGCAGCGGCGAAGTACGCTTCGACGGGTAGCGGCGGGAAGAAGTGTACCGCTGGGTGGAACAAACTCTGGTGCGCCACCAGTATGCGAGCCTGAAGAAACCGGACAAGGGTCTCGTACGGCGCTACATCGCGCGCATGGCGGGGTTGAGCCGCGCGCAACTGACGCGGCTGATCTCCGGATATCGCCTCACCGGGCGAGTGAAAGCGGCGACTTAACCCGCATTTCTCACGAGCACTTTACCGGAGGCTTAAAATCCCGGGAACAATGAAAATTTTCGGTGGGTTGGACGGCAATCCCGTATGAGATCCGGAATCTTGACATTCCGAGCCCCTTGGCGAGGACAAAACAGCCCGGAATGACTGTTTTGATTTCGCGCCGCCCGATGTAAGACAACGCTCCGCAGCGCCCGTGGCGCCGAATCGAATGTAATGTAATCCTTGAGGGCCGCGATGGGTTCAACAGGTCAGGTTCGTCCACACCTGCCGATA
>JBPCOQ010000013.1:0-25498 GCA_051000095.1 Bryobacteraceae bacterium
GAAGCAGAAACAGTGAGACCGCTGATGAGTTGTGAACCGCCGCAGTGTTCACATGTATTGTTGGGCATGGACAACTATAGCCCATGAGGGTAACTCATGATCTCCCGTACCGTCCCAGAAAGGGTCCTTTTCGACCGCGCCGGTTGGCAAGAATTGCCCTCATCTTGCCGAATACCCATGGATATAAGAAATTTCTCAAGTGGGTGTTGGGATCGACTTTGGACCGGTACCCAGCTGAGATGCGGATGTGGCCCAGCCTCGCCTGTGGGATTTTCCTGCCCGACCTTGAAAGGCCAAGCGGGGAAACCGGAGAAGCCAAGGTTGAACGGCGTACCCAACCGGTTGGGATCACTGCGGTTGAGCACGCGCAATCTGGTCATCTATGATGTACGATAGTTCTTCTCCAATCAACCTTTGCACTATGACAAATCACAAGCGGTTGGCTGCGCTTCTCTTCGCCGTTACGAACTACAACCTGGTCGCTCAGAATCGCCATTATCAGGGGAACGGATTTGGGTTCGACTATCCTCCTGACTGGAAGATTTTCGAAGCGGGCATCGGTCTCGGCAACAGTTTTGAGTCAGACCGGTCACAGGAGGAATACGATCTCGTTCCTCTGTATGTGACAACCGGGGAAAGCGGCCAACATCCATCTCTTCTACCGTAAATTTCCGCCCGGCAAAATGTGCGGCAGCGTGAGCCAACATATTGAAGGCTTCTTTCGGCAGGATTTTAAGACTTCCTACATGAATGAACACGACTCCCTCGAAAGCTTCCCTGCTGGCCAAGCAGTCACCGTCAAGTCGGACCACAGCATCAGAAATCGCGGTGCGGAACAGATCGCAACAACGGTTTGCGGCAGCGAAGGCGACGTTGCCTATATCGTCTTCGCCTATCTCGCCGAAGATCCGCAGAGCCCCGAAGGCCGCAACGTCATCCTCAATTCACTGCGTTCGCTGGCAGTACTCCCGTCCTTACAGGGGATTGGAACAGTCAGGGCAGCGTACTCACCTTGCAGCCGGACGGGCGTGCAGAGATCTCTTTCCCGAGCATGCTTCGAAACGCCGGCACCTACCGCACCTCAACGGCCAAATCATCTTCTCATGGCAGAAAGTCATGTCGATTCCAACGCAAGCCAAATGGACCTGCAGCTATTCGCTCTCGGGGAACCAACTCCGCATGAACTGCGATCCCGGTGGATCGAAAGTCTATAGCCGGTAACTTCTAATGCAATTTTTCGGGCTGTTGGGCGTGTGCTTTTCTGTATCTGAAACGCCTTTCGCCGTTATACCGGCTACGTCGCGGTGAGCGCCCGCTTGGGAATTCCAATCATGCCCTTCCCAGTGTGTTTTGCCTGCTTGGACCTCCGCGAGGGCCGTTGCGCGCATGAAGATTTCCTGGATGGTGGCAGATTGCCAAGAGCGGGCCATAGGTTTGGTAATGGAGAGGTTTTAACCCGCGAGCGCGGCCCTTAGTCCGCACGTATACCAGCTTCCAGGAAATGAAGGCCGATAAATATCGGTACTGGCAAGGCCGCCCCGTGCAGGAACGCATGGACGCCGTCTCGGAAATGACACTTGCAGCTTACGCGATGAAGGGCGCGGCCCCGGATGTTGCAAGATTTCAAAGAACTGTTATGTGGTTTTCCTTCCACACGCAACCGCGATTCACCAAAAACCTTGGCAAGCTTCGGCGCTTCCCCCACCGGCATCACATTAGATCCGGGCATTGATGGGGTTTGACTTCGAAGCTGCATGGGACAAGCGCGCCGTGATCCGATGCGCGATCTTGCCGATGTGGAGGAAATCCGGGAGGCGGAAGCCAGCCAGCCGGCGCGCACAAATCAAACCAGAAGACGCGAATAACCGCGGCCCGCGATCGTGAAATACGACCACGGCCCTGGTGGGGCGGGCTAAGCCGCCGGGCCAGGATAATCGGGGCCGAGCAGAGATGCATCGTCATTCGCAAGGGTCCTCAGCAACTCAAGGTGGAAGTAGTCGACCATGGAGGCCGATACGGCGAGAAAATTCTTGCGGAATGCTTCCCGTCCACTATCAATCTCCGCCTTTAGATGTCCGTACAGATCGCTGTCGTTGCGCCCCGCCTTTACCGCCTGGGCTTTATTCAACCGCATTTCGGCCACTTGCACGCGGGCAAAGCGCTGCGCCCGCAGGTGTAGGCTCTGCTGCTCGCGGTTGAGCGCAAACCAGGTGACCGGTCGAGGAGGTTCCGGATTGGGCTGCAGGATATTCACGAGCGAGCTGGATTCCGGCCGGCGGCTCGCAGCCACGCTCTCGAGCACGGCGGAAGCAACCGCGCACAACATTTCGAGAGCCGCCGGTTCCAATTCGTCTTTCAGAGAATCGGCGTACAGAATGGCCGGAACGCGCTCACGTGTGGTCAGTGGAAATAATGACGATCGGGCACCCGCGGATTCGCCCACTAAAGCCGCAATCTCCTCCGACAACTCACCGCGCGTGCGCATCGCGACCACTGTATCCTTAGTCTCTACCGCGCTGGCGAATGCCGGAGCGGAAGCCAGAGGAACACCGTCGAGCTTGCGATGCTCCATGTCCCGGGCGGCTCTTAGCTCGAGCAACCGCCCATTTACGATGAACAGGGCCGCCCTCTCGCAGAAGCCCCGGGTGCCTTCGAGCAGAGCCTGGCTCCACTGATCTTCCGATTCAAACTGCCGCAGCCGGCGCACGGCCCTGCCAAGCTGCTCGGCCAGATCGCGCCGTGCATTCGCGCGCGCATTCGCGGCAACATCGGCCAGTTTGGAACCGGCGTCGTTTTGATGCCAGTGATCGATCTGGGACGCCACATCGGCCAGGCGCTCGTCTAGGATGCGCTCCAGATCGCCGTGCCACGACGCTTCAATCTGCTCCTGAAGGCGATCGAGCTTTAACTGCGCTGCGGCTTGCAACTGATCGTGAGCGGTCGTTCTGGCCTCGGCCAGTAGGTCTTCCAAAGACTGTGTGAGGGCGGGCTGCGAAGAATCGGAATGCGCCATGCCGGGTCTGAACACATTCTAGCGTCCCTGAGCGTTCCCGGATGAAGGTGCGTTCGATCGGCGAATTGGTGGGATAATGTGGTCGTGTCGAAGGCCAAAGAGCTGGAACAGCGGCTGGCGCGAGCCGAACACCAGCTTCGGCTCATGCAGAGGCTCAGCCGCTACCTGGTCCGCGATACCGGCCTCGATAACGTTTTGCAAAGCATCGTGGAGATGGTTGTGGAGTTTATGGTGTGCGACTCCTGCCTGCTTTACCTTTTCACCCAAAACCAAGAAGAACTGGTGCTTCGCGCTTCGAATAATCCGCATCCGTCCGTAGTGGGCAAGATCAAACTCGCTTTGAACGAAGGCCTGACAGGCTGGGTAGCGCGGGAACGGCGTCTGCTCGCGATATCGCGCGAGGCCTACCACGACCCTCGCTTCAAATATTTCAGCGATCTGCCGGAAGATACCTTTGAAGCCTTCCTGTCCGCGCCGGTGCTCTCGCGGGACCGGATCGAAGGCGTGATCAACGTGCAGCACCGGTATCCACACTCACACGCCGGCATTGAGATGGAGTTGCTGACCAGCGTGGGCGAAATGCTGGGCTCGCTACTGATGATCCGGCGGCTCAGTCCGAAGAGAAGGGCTCCCGAGTTGGTGCTGTCGTAGCCGAATGGCGCGGAACCAAAACATTTTCAATAACTTACGTCTTTGCAAAAATGTGGCGCAGGTCGGGGACCGGCTCGCGTTCCACTGGCGAATCCCTAAAACACCGCCTTCGGCGAGCAGGTCGGGGACCTGCTCCAGGCTGGCAAACCGAACGTAAGCCGCTGATAAATCGGGCCTTACTACAAAATAAGTGACATTGGGCATTCAGCCTCCCAGTGCCGACCTTCGGTCGCGCGGCAGGCGAAAGCGCTTGCTCCACTCACGCTTTCTCTCTGCACGTTAGTTTATACAGTGCAGTGCGTCTACTATTTAAGATGAGATCGATGCTTCAATTCACAACGTTTCTTTTACTTCTATTCTGCGTGACGTCGGTGGACGCGCGCGAGAAGCGGAGAGTCATCCCCAAGAAGCATCCGCAGCGCGCTTCCTTTGACGCCGATACTGCGAACGATGTGAAGCTGAGGACGGTAGTCGGCCCGCGTTCCTCGGGCTCCGCGGTATTGCGCGTGCAGGTCCTACTGGATCGGGCGCACTTCTCGATCGGCGAAATCGATGGATCGTACGGCGAGAATATGCGGAACGCGGTGCAGGCTTACCAGAACGCGCGCGGCCTGCCGGAGGACGGGATAGTAAAGGCTGAAACTTGGGAAGCGCTCGACAACGACACCGCGCCCGTGCTCGCGCCCTATACAATCGCCGGCACGGATCTGAAGGGTCCGTTCGAAAAGATTCCGGCGGACATGCTGGAGAAAGCCAAGTTGACAACGCTCGGCTATGAATCGCCACTCGAGGAGTTTGGCGAGCGCTTTCACTCGAGCCCGCGTTTGCTCGAGAAGCTTAATCCAGGCAAGCAGTTCAATAAATCCGGCGAGGAGATCATCGTGCCGCAAGTGGAGCGCTCACCCTCGACTGCGAAACTGGCCAAGGTGGTGGTGAGCGAGGCCGGCAAATCGGTGGAAGCGGTAGACGCAGAAGGCAAAGTCATCGCACGTTACCCCGCGACGATGGGCAGTGAACACGATCCGCTGCCACTGGGAGATTGGAAGCTGCATAAACCGCTGCGGAATCCCGATTTCTTTTACAATTCCGATCTGTTCTGGGACGCGAACGAGCAGCATGCCAAGGCCAAAATTAGGCCTGGTCCGAACAATCCCGTGGGCGTGGTGTGGATCGGGTTGTCGAAGGAGCACTATGGAATCCATGGCACGCCGGAACCATCAGCAATCGGGAAGACACAATCGCACGGATGTATCCGGCTTACCAACTGGGACGCGGAAGAGTTAGCAGGGATGGTGACGCCTGGTTTAACAGCCAGTCTGCGGAAAGAGTGAGCGTTGGCATACCGGTACTTGATTCTGTTCACGGGGCTGTTCGTGGCCGGCGCGCTGCTCTATTACCTCGGGTGGCGGAGAGGGCACGAGCAAGGCGCTCAAGAAAGCAGCGCCTCGCAACCAGTCCCCGATATTCATCCGCAAACCTACGAGGCCACTCGGCGGCACCAGCCTGAGTCGGGAGGGCCGCCTACGTCCTCCTGGAGGCACAATCCGCCGCCTTCCGATAAAGAAGAATACGACGAGCTGCTGCACCGGAATCTGACTTCACCGATTGGCGGTCTACAGGCGAAAGATATTCGGGACACCTACAACGAGGGTCGCGCCAATGGCAAACCTCATGAAGCGACCGACATCCTGGAGCCGCGCGGGACGCCGGTACTGGCCATGCAGGATGGCACTGTGCGGCGGTTATTTACCAGCGTGCCCGGCGGGTTGACGATCTATCAATTCGATCGGCGGGAAGAATTTTGTTACTACTATGCGCACCTGGATCGCTACGCGGAGAATTTGCGCGAAGGCATGCAGGTGAAGCGCGGCGAGGTGATTGGATACGTTGGGACAACGGGCAACGCACCGGCGAATACGCCGCACCTACATTTGGCTATCTTCAAGCTTGGGCCGGAGAAAAGGTGGTGGCAGGGCACGCCGATCAACCCGTATCCGGTGCTGCGGGAATTGGCGAGGAAGTAGGACAACCTTAAGCAGGCCACTGCGCCGATGACATCGGCGCGCAGCTTGCCAAGCTGCCCCACAAATCAATAACGCTAAAGCGACATTGCGGCTACAATAATCAGTGATCATGAAGTTCTCCCATCTGCTGCTTTGCGTTGCTGTTCTCACCGCCTCCGATGAGGTCTACCGGAAGCCGCCCAAGGACGTATTGGATGTTCTGAACGCTCCTGCTACGCCGCGGGCGAATGTGAGTCCCGCGCATACCTATGTGTTGTTAGCGGAGCCGCTTCGATACCCTCCCATTGCCAATCTGTCGCAGCCCATGTTACGCCTGGCGGGGTTGCGAATCAATCCTGCTACCAATGGCCCACATCGTGGGTTCTGGAACACCTCCATGGTGCTGAAACGCATTAGCGACGGTGCCGAGAACAAATTGCAGACGCCGGCGGGCGCCAAGCTCAGTCAGGCGAAGTGGAGCGCCGATGGCCAACACTTCGCGTTCACCAGCACGGCTACCAGCGGTATTGAACTCTGGATTGGTGAAACCGCCACCGGGCGCGTGCACAGTGTTTCCGGCCTGCGGGTGAATGCCGTCGGCGCGCCTACCTCGCCGCTCGTCCAGACGGATCACGTATTCCAATGGATGCCCGATAATCGCACTCTGTTGGTGCAGTCAGTTCCGGCGAATCGAGGGCCCGCGCCAACGGAGGCCAGCGTTCCGGCCGGACCGCACATCCAGGAGAGCTCGGGAAGAACGGGTCCAGTGCGCACTTATGAAGACATGCTAAGCAATGCACACGACGAGGATCTGTTCGACTACTACGCGACCGCCCAACCAGTTTGGGTCGACTCTACTACCGGCCGGGTACAGCCATTCGGGAGCCCCGCCGTCTTTCAGAGTCTGGTGCCTTCGCCGGACGGCGGTGAGGTGCTGGTCGCGCGAGTTCGCCGTCCCTACTCGTATCTGCACCCCATGTACGCGTTTCCAAAAGAGGTGGAGATCTGGGATCACTCGGGAAAGCCGGTGTACAAAGTGGCCAGCCTGGGGCTTGAGGATCGAGTGCCGATCGATGGCGTCCCGACTGGCCCGCGAAATTACGCGTGGCGGCCAACCGGGGCGGCAACGCTTGTTTGGGTGGAGGCCATGGACGGCGGGAATCCCAAAGAAAAGGCGACCCACCGCGATCGCATCGTGATGCTCAAGAGTCCGTTTCGAGGCGAGCCGACCGAGGTGTTCGAGACTGAGCAGCGTTTCCGCGGCCTGGAATTCAGTGAAAAAGGGAGCGCCGCGCTGATCGAAGATTACGACCGAAATCGGCGCTGGATACGCACCTTCCTGGTGAATCCCGACCAGCCCGCGAAGCCGGCCAAGGTGCTTTGGAGCCTGAATGTGCAGGATCGCTATCATAATCCCGGCACTCCCGTGACGATCCGCCTCGCCAACGGCGAGCGCGCGATCCATCAAAACGGCAACGCCATCTTTTTGAGCGGCGCCGGCGCCGGGCCGCAAGGCGACCGTCCTTTCTTCGATCGCTTCGACCTCGAGACCGGCAAGACAGACCGCCTGTTCCGCTCGCAACCGGGCGCTTACGAAACCTTTGTCGGCATGCTCGACGACACGGGTTCCAAAATCCTGACCGAACGCGAGAGCCCCACCGACCCGCCCAACTATTTCGTCCGAACTATCGGATCGGCGGGAGACGAGAAGGCGCTCACCCATTTTCCCGATCCAACTCCGCAGCTTCGCGGAATCACTAAGCAGCTCGTCACCTACAAGCGTGAAGACGGCGTGCCGCTGTCTTTTACGCTGTATCTGCCGCCGGCTTACAAAACAGGCACCCGCCTTCCGACCGTGGTGTGGGCCTATCCGCTCGAGTTTAACGATGCCGATACGGCAGGCCAGGTCACTGGATCAACAGACCGTTTTACGACTATCGTCGGGCCATCGCATCTGTTTTTCCTATTACATGGGTACGCCATTCTCGACAATGCCGCGATGCCTGTGGTGGGCAATCCGGAGACTGTCAACAACACGTACCTCGAACAGATCGTGATGGACGCCAAGGCAGCGATCGATAAAGCTGTCGAGATGGGAGTGACGGATCGCAATCGCGTAGGAGTTGGCGGGCACAGCTATGGCGCGTTTATGACGGCGAATCTGCTGGCACACTCGAACCTGTTTCGGGCTGGCATTGCTCGCAGCGGCGCTTACAATCGTACTTTGACTCCATTCGGATTTCAGACCGAGCGCCGGACCTTCTGGGAAGCGCCGGATGTTTACACGCGTATGTCGCCTTTCTGGAATGCGGACAAGATCAAAGCGCCGCTGCTGATGATTCACGGCGAGGCGGACGACAACACAGGAACGTTCCCGATTCAATCCGAGCGGATGTATCAGGCGGTGCGCGGCAACGGCGGCACGGTGCGCCTGGTGACTCTGCCCGCGGAAGCGCATGGCTATGCGGGCAAGGAATCGATCGAGCATACGTTGTACGAGATGCTTACCTGGTTCGATAAGTGGGTGAAGAACGCAAATGCGGGGTGAATGTGGCGCGATGCTTTGGCCCGCCGGTTAGTCCTGATATGTAATAGCTCGGCATGGCGGCGGAGATCGTGCGAGACATCTCCATGCTCGGATTGCCGCCTCCGAATTGATGACTCGTAGGATGCGGCGCAACCAGCACTATCACGACCGGGTCAATCGCGTGCTCGACTACATCGCGGAGCATCTCGACGGCGAACTTTCGCTGACTCGATTATCCGGCATCGGCTGTTTCTCTCCTTTCCACTTCCACCGCATTTTTCAGGGCGTTACGGGCGAGACGCTGAAACAGCCATGTGCGGCGTGTACGACTCGAAAGAGCCGCCTTGTTAATGAAAACATCGCCTCGAAAGCGCATCACGGATGTCGCCCTGGAGGCACGCTTCGCGGGAACCGCTGAATTTTCCCGCGCGTTCAAGAATCACTTTGACAGAACCGCCAGCTCATGGGACCGGCGAAGCCCGCTCGAAAAAAGCAAGATTTGCAAAGCACCGGAAATGCTCTCGTTCCACACTGTAGAGGAACTGCACCGCTGGAAAGCCGCCGCGAAGAATGTGCGGGTTCGGGTCCACCGGTTCAGCGCCTTCCGCTATGTTTACAGCCGGATCTACGAGCCCTACGGCAATACACGGTTGGTGGACACCTACCACGCGCTCGCCGCGTGGCTCGCGGAGAGGCGTACCGAGATCGGGGATGTTGTCGTCATTGGCATGTCGCTGGACGACCCGGCCATCACGCCTTCCGAAAATTGCCGCTATGATCTCGGCATCGCCTTCCCGCAGCAGCCGGGCGGCATGCTGGGCGAGATTGTCCGCTCGCGGGGACGGGCGGCCCCTCTCGTATCGTTGCCGGCCGGTCCGAATGCGATGCGCCAGGCTTTAGCATCCGCGATTTCGAGTCCCAGCAGATCGTCGCCTTCCACTGCGTCGGAGACCTTGCTCATGTGGATCGCGCCTGGCAGTATCTGTACCGGATCTGGCTTCCTTCGGGCGCCTTCGAGCCGGCGGATCTGCCGGCAATGGAGATGTTCGTGCGGCTTCCGGAGGAAATAGGATGGGAGACATTCGACCTGCAAACTTGTATACCCGTCGTGCGGCTCTGACGCTCGTTACCGCTGCGATGCCGGCCTGGAGTCAATCGCGAAAATCGATTCAACCTGGAGGCGAACACATGGGACGGCCCGTTGTGTATTTTGAGATCGGATGCCGGGACCGCGCAAAAACGGCGCGGTTCTTCACGGACTTGTTCAACTGGCATGTTCAAGACGGCCCCGCCTCGACGATCGACACTGGCAGCACGCGGGGAATTCCGGGACACATTACCTCGCTCGGCCACGAACCGCACCACTACACGATGTTCTACGTGGAAGTGGATGATGTTCAAGCGTACCTGGATAAGGCCGCGGTTTTGGGAGGAAAATGCTGGTTCCACCGATCAAAATTCCGGCCGGCACATTTGCGTGGCTTTCCGATCTCGATGGCAACACCATCGGACTCTTCAAACCGGAGCACTAAACCAAAGGAGTAAGGTATGGAGCTCGGTGCGTTTTCAATCAGCTTGACTGTCAAGGACCTTGAAGGTTCGAGACAGTTTTACGAGAAGTTCGGTTTCAAGGCCTTCGGTGGAGATCCCTCGCAGAACTGGCTGATCTTGAAGAACGGCGATCACGCCATCGGCCTCTTTCAAGGCATGTTCGACAAGAACATGCTAACCTTCAACCCTGGCTGGGACAGTAACGCCCAAAAACTAGCTGCTTTCACGGACGTGCGCGAGGTTCAGCGCCAGTTGAAGGCGCAAGGCGTGCAGATGGTGAACGAGGCAGACGAGAGCACGACGGGCCCTCCCAGTTTTGTCGCAGTGGACCCCGACGGAAATCCGATTCTCGTCGATCAGCACGTCTGAGCTCGTGGCCGCTTTTCATCTCAAGGCTCACCGGCTGTGCCTGTCCGGTCAAGTTCAAGCTGCTACGCCCCTATACCGCCGGCCGGAGCAGCTTCTCCACGTATTTCGCGATCAGGTCTACTTCGATATTCACGCGTGTGCCGGGGCGATAGTCTCGCATCGAGGTGTTCTGGTAGGTGTGCGGAATAATCGCAACAGAGAAGCATGCAGCATCGATCGCCGCTATCGTCAGGCTGATCCCGTCGACGGCGACCGATCCTTTATGGATCATGTAGCGGCTCAGCTCCGCGGGAATGTTCACGCGTAGATTCCAATCTCCGCCGGGCAGCTCTTCGAGCGCCATTACCTCTGTCGTTCCGTCCACGTGACCCTGCACGATGTGCCCACCCAAGCGCTCGCCCAACGCCATCGGACGCTCCAGGTTTACCAGCGAACCAGCACCCAAGCCGCCTAAGCTCGTCCTTGCCAGAGTTTCGGGCGACAAATCGGCATCAAAGCCGTCCGGCCCCAGGCCGGCCATCGTCACGCAAACTCCGTTTACAGCGATGCTGGAGCCCATACTCGAATCCGCCAGCACCGCATGACAGCGCACCTTAAGCCGGTGGCCAGTAGTGATAACCGTCCCGACCTCTTCGATAATGCCGGTGAACATTAGAATAGAACAGGCGGTTTCGCCTGTCCTCGATAAAAAAGGGCCGGCAGGCGAAACCGCCTGCTCCACTCAGCGTACAAATCGGATTTCGACAAAATAAGGGGTATTAGCGTACGATATACCCTTCCACCGCGAACTCATCCGGCGGTATCGAATGCAGCCGAATGTCGTGAAGCTGAATCGCTTCGATGCGGCTACGCCTGCCCGGCCCGCCTGCGACCGGCAGAGAATGCAGTCCGCCCAAGATCTTGGGAGCGTAATAGAAAAACACTTTATCGACGATTTTCGCCTCCAGCGCCGCCCAATTCAGCTTGCTTCCGGACTCAATCAGCAACGACCGGTAGCTCTCCTTTGCGAGGTACTCCAGCAGCCGGCGCAAATCCGTGCGACCGTCCGAACCGTCGAACACCAGCACCTGCGCGCCGCGCGCTTCTAAAAGCCTGCGCCTCTCTGGCGCGGACGCGGAAGTTGTCACAACCGCGACGTCGCCCTGGCAGCTATCGACCAGCTTGGACGAGAGCGGCAGGCGCAAAGTGGAATCGAGCACAATCCGCAGCAGAGGCCGGCTGCGCTCCAGGCCGGTGCGATCCGTCAGAAGACAGTCGTCGGCCAGTACGGTCCCGATGCCGGTCACGATCGCGTCCGAGTTGTGACGGACCTGTTGGACATGGGCGCGCGCCCGTTCGCTGGTAATCCAGCCGGTATTATCTTCAGGCGCCGCGATCTTTCCGTCCAGCGTCAACGCGGCTTTCAGAGTCACCAGGGGCAAGCCGGTCCGCATCGAATGCAGGAACGCTTCGTTGAGTTGCAGGGCAGCGTCCGCGTACTCCGGCGCAAGCTCTACCTCAACGCCCGCCTCGCGAAGCCGCGCAAATCCCGAGCCCCTCACCAGCGGATTGGGATCGCCCATGGCCGCGATCACCTTGGACACGCCGGCTTTGACCAGTGCCTCCGCGCACGGCCCCGTGCGTCCCTGATGTGAGCACGGCTCCAGTGTGACGTATAAAGTGGCTCCCCGAGCTTGCTCGCCTGCTTGTTCGAGAGCGGCGCGTTCGGCATGGCTGATTTCCCGATACACGTGAAATCCGCGCCCGACAATCTCGCCATCGCGCACCAACACGGCGCCCACGGCTGGATTGGGGCTGGTGCGCCCCTGTCCCCGGCGCGCGAGTTCGAGGGCCTCATCCATGTAAGGTGTGAACATGTTTAGGTTTGGGACAAAGACCATGGGCAGGCTGAAGGCCTGCCCCACTCTATTCGAACAACGAAGCGACAAACTGTTCCGGGTCGAACGGCAGGAGATCATCCACTTTCTCGCCTACCCCGACGTAGCGGATCGGAAGATTCAACTCGCGCGCGATCGCGATGACGATGCCACCCTTGGCTGTCCCGTCGAGCTTCGTCAGCACGATGCCGGTCACTCCACTGGTTTCGGTGAATCGGCGCGCCTGCTCCAGCCCGTTCTGCCCGGTAGTTGCATCCAGAACTAATAAAACCTCGTGAGGAGCCGCGGGTACTACTTTCACCGCGGTACGCCGCATCTTTCCCAACTCGGCCATCAGATTGGTCTTGGTATGCAGGCGGCCCGCGGTGTCCACGATCACGTAATCCACTTTGCGGGCTCTGGCCGCTTGTAGCGCATCGAACAACACCGCGCTCGGATCCGAACCCTGGGCTTGCCGGATCACCTCGATGGATGTGCGGCTTCCCCAGATCTCGAGTTGTTCGATTGCAGCCGCGCGAAAGGTGTCCGCCGCGCACAGCAATACACCGTGACCCTCCATCTTGAAGCGGTTCGCCAGCTTGCCGATGGTAGTGGTTTTGCCCGAACCGTTTACTCCTACCACAAGAACTACGGCCGGCGGCTCGGTCACGCGCGGCACTGGCCGGTCGGAAGCTTCCAGGACCTCTAATAGATGTTGCCGGATCAACTGTTTGATCTCGCCGGCGTTGCCCACCTGTTTCCGGTCCACTCGCTGCCGGATGCTTTCCAGGATTTCGGACGCCGTGCGAATCCCGATATCGGCCGTAATCAGGGTGTATTCGAGCTGCTCCAGAAGGTCGGCGTCGATCTCTTTCCTTCCGGAGATCACGTCTTCCAGCCGGTCCACCAGGCCAGCCCTGGTCTTTTGTACTCCAGCCTTGAGACGTTCGAGAAGATTGGGTTCCTGCGGAACGGAGCCGAAAAGGGTCTGAATCATTGCAGGTGAAGGCGTTTAAGCCTTCATTGTAGCGCGCGGGTCTCCTGCAACTGCTTTAAGTACCGTAACCGTTACCGATCTGTTACAAATTTACCGGAACCGCTCCAAGCTCCTGCCACAAAAAGTAGAAACAACGTAACTTCGCCTTGTTGAGAAGGTCGAATATCAGAGATGATCAATGCAGCGCAAACATCCGATGTCGTTACTACTCCTACCGTTTTTAATGGGCTTCCAGTTTTCGAAATCCGGGAAGAACTGGACCGCATACTCAACAGCCGGGTGTTCGTACACTCGCACCGCATCCGTCGGTTTCTACAATTCGTTGTTGAAGAATGCCTTATGGGACGGCAACACCGGCTGAAGGAATATCTGATTGGCCTCGAAGTCTTTAACCGCCAGAATGATTTTGATCCGCGAGTAGATTCCATCGTCCGCGTCGAAGCACGACGGCTGCGTATGAAGATGGAAGAGTATTACCAGAAGGAAGGTCTTCACAATCACATCTGGATCGAGCTACGGAAAGGAAGTTATGTCCCGATATTCGATCACCGTGGCGCCGGTATGCACGACGGCTATCCATCCCAATTAGACCGCCGTCATTCGATTGCGATTGGCCCATTCACGGGAATGGATGGGAACTTTGACCTGGTACCCGGCATCGCGCAAAAGCTGACCCACGAGCTAATCAAGGGCGCCAACTTCCGGGTCCTCGCGGATGGAGACGGAACGACCGCAAGCGCGGCCGATGGGATGGACGGGAACGGCCACCGCGCTTCGAGGCCGGACTACATACTGGAAGGCCGCCTCGAACGCGGTGACGATGGCTTGCAAGTGCTTCTGCAGCTCAAAAACGTCAGTGATAACACGTACGTTTGGTCGGATTCGGGCCACCCCGATGGCATTGGAAGCTTGGCTGGTTCACTCAACCGCGCGATGATTAGCACCATAGGACGTTCGGAGAACGGCAGGACGAAGTCCCGATCCTCGCAGAGCGAGAGCTTCGACTACTACGTCAAAGGGAAATATCAGTGGAAGTTGGGAACTCCCGAGAGCATCCGTAGTAGCTCGGCTCTCTTCGAGAGAGCGGTGGAAATCGATCCGGCGTATGCGGCCGCGTGGGCATCACTCGCCGAAGCGTACATGGTCAACTCGCTATTTGGCTTGGTTGGCCCGCTGGAAACCGGTCCGAAGATGCAGGGAGCCGCGCTGCAGGCCAGCAGTCTCGCTCCCGGGCTTCCAGAAGCGCACGTCGCGCAGGGCCTAGTGGAATCCGCCGTGGATTGGAACTGGGATGCGGGCGAGCGGAGCTTTCAATGCGCCATTCAATTGGACCCGCGCGATCCATCCGCCCATCTTGCATATGGTATCCAGCTTGCCAGCCGCGGAATGCTGAAGGCGGCCCTGAGCGAGACCGAGGCGGCGCTGGAACTGGATCCTGCATCGCTCGCCACCAATTTCATCTTGGGCTGGTTGTGCGGCATTTCCGGACGGCATGACGAGGCCATCGCGCAACATCAGTTGATTTCCCGCTTGGCGCCGGATTTCGCGCTCGCCTATCTGGGACTCGGTTGGGCGCACCTGGGCAAAGGTCTGGTGAGCGATGCGCTGGCTCACTTCACGAATGCGGGCAATCTCTTCAAATGCAGATCGCTGCTAACCGGGTGCCAGGGTCATTGCTACGGCCGGTTGAACCAGCGAGATGAGGCCATGCGGCACCTGGGACAGAACGCCTCGCCTGTCAGCGCGGCGGCCATCTACTCCGGCCTGGGCGAAACCGGCCGGGCGCTCGCGGCCTTAGAACAGGCCGCTGAGATGCGCGACTGTTCTTTAGCCGTGCAACTCTTGAACCCGGAGTTCGATCGGTTGCGAGGGGAGATTCGCTTCACGGCGCTGTTAGAGAAGATGGGCTTGCGCCGAGCCCCGGCGCGGCCCGCGTCAAACCTGGATTTGCTCACGCACAGTGTGCGGGCGTCGGCATAAGTCTTTGCGAGCCCGTTGCTAGCCCGGCGAAGCCGCTTTGGAACGGAGTCCCACCGAGCTGCGGGCGCGCGCTATTATCCCGGCCGCACAGGCACGCTTGGCGGCGATACTCTATCATGGCAGAAGATGAAGGGCGAGTTTTCGCCATCTGAACACTCTATTTATCGCGACGCCGCCACCGGCGCAATCGTCCATCAGATCACCCGTCATCCGTCCATCAACCACCCGGCTTACTTCCTGCAAAGCTCGTTTACTCCCGACACCAAACACGTCCTGTTCACGTCGTATCGCACCGGCACTCCGCAGCTATTCGAAGCTCAATTTCCGGACGGGGAGATCCGCCAACTTACCAGCGGGCTGCCCATCCACCCCTTTTCGCCAGCCATTCATCCGGATGGCGAGCTGGTTTACTTCGTTCGAGGAGGATCGATCTGGAACGTCCACCGCCGCACCCTCGAAGAGGAGCAAATCGTCGACTTTGCCGGTGCGCATCTCGGTGAGTGCTCACTGGATGCCAGCGGCGACTGGTTAACGGCTGCCATCAAGCGGGACGGCAACAGCGGCCTCGTGGTTGGGCGATGCGATGGGGCCGCCTGGCACTTCATTCGATTCGAGCGAACCGTCATCCACCCGCAGTTTCATCCGCTCGACCCGGAGTGGCTGATCTTTGCGGGCGACCCCGCCCCGAGAATACACCGGGTCCGGCTCGATGGAAGCGCCCTTGCATGTCTATACCAGCACGACAACGATGAATTCATCGTGCACGAGACGTTCCTTGGACAAACCGGCGATCTGGTCTTTGTTGTGTGGCCTTTCTCGTTGCGCCGGATGCGCTGGGATTCGGGTCAGATCACTCCCATTGCGGACTTTAACGCCTGGCACATTGCCGCCAATCGCGCCGGTACGACCGTGCTGTGTGACACCAATCATCCCGATGAAGGGCTCTTCCTGGTGGACGTGGAAAGCGGTGCGCGCAAACGCATCTGCCTGCCGGAGTCGAGCAACCAAGGATCGCAGTGGCGGCTTTCACGCTATGCCGTCAAGGAAGACTTCGAGGCCGCCCGTAGCGGCGCTCAGCACAATCTGAGCTGGATGGAAACCCCCACCGATTCCGTGTACGGACCTCAGTGGACTCATCCGCACCCGTCCTTCTCGCACGACGAACGGCTGGTGGCCTTTGCGAGCGATCGCACCGGACACACCCAAGTCTATGTCGCGGAGATTGGATAATAGGAGGAAGATGTCCCGGCGCCTTTTCACACTATTTGGACTCGCCTCGCTCTGCGCCCTGGCAGCTTTTGTCGAGATTCCAGCAGGCACGCAAATTCAGATCCGATTGACCAGCGCCATAGACAGCAGCTCGGCCAAGCCCAATGATCCGTTCGAGGCGGTTGTGATCGCTCCTGTGCTTGCCGATGGGCGGTTTGCGATTCCACAAGGCACGAAGCTCACCGGGAAGGTTCAGGAGATCACGCCCGCGGCCAAAGCTGATGAACAAACTGTTTTGGCCCTCCAGTTTCAGGAGCTAAAGAGTCCCTCTGGAGAAAAAACGCCTCTAAACGCAAAGCTAATCGAGATCGGCAACGCTCGCGAAAGCATTGACGACCAAGGCCGCATCCTCGGGATTATCGGGTCACAGACCGCTTCCTCGCGGCTCGATCAGGGCATCAATAAGATCACGCAAAGATACCCCGGCTTAGGCGAGCTGCTCGGCACCGCGAAGGAAGCGATCGTCAAAGAAGCCGATCCGGCGATCCGGTATGAATCAGGCGTCGAGATGACAATCGAGTTGACCAAGCCACTCCGATGGGACGCGCGCGCCGGCAGCCCGGACGTGAAGGCAATCTCCCCTGAGTCCGAGCTGAACAACCTGGTCGCCCGGCAGCCTGCCCAGACCATGGCCGCCAGCCCGCCGCTGCCTTCCGACATCACCAACCTGTTGTTTATCGGGAATCGCGAGGCGGTAGAGAGCGCGTTCAAAGACGCCGGTTGGTTTCCGGCAGACCCCCTGACCGGAACATCCAAGCTCGAAACCTTCCGGGCCATTGTAGAAATGCGCGGCTACAAAGAGGCGCCGGTCTCAACACTGCTTCTGGATGGAGCGCCGCCGGACCTGGTCTTCCAAAAGCAGAACAACACCTTCGCGCAGCGCCATCATCTCCGTCTGTGGCTGCGGCCGGAGCGTTTCCACGGCAAGCCCGTGTGGGTTTGCGCCGCAACGCACGATACTGGCATCGATTATTCGGAAGAGCACCACACCTTCATCCATCGCGTGGACCCGAACATCGATAAAGAGCGCGCCAAAGTAGTGGACGATCTTCTGTTTACCGGGCGAGTGCGAGGGCTCGCCCTCGTAGACCGGACGAACGTCCCCAGCAACGGCCGGAACGCAACCGGAGATCCATTCCAGACCGACCGAGGAATGGCGGTAGTCGAGTTTTAGCGCATTCGTGGCTCTGCCCGTGGGGCAGGTGATCTCGTCACCTGCCCAGCGACCGAAGGTCGCCTGCATTCATCCTGTGCTGCTACAGCAATTCCGCCAGGCTGAAGAAGAACGGGATCTCGATCGCCGCGGTCTCCGGCGCATCGGAGCCATGGACGGCATTGCGCTCGATGTCCTTTGCGAATTTCTTGCGGACGGTGCCTTCTTCCGCCTTCTCGGGATTCGTCGCGCCCATCACTTCCCGCCAGCGCCGGATCGCGTCCTTGCGCTCAAGCACCATCACCACCACTGGGCCCTCGGTCATAAACGTGACAAGCCCGCTAAAAAACGGCCGCTCCTTGTGGACCTCGTAGAAGCCTTCGGCCTGCTGTTTCGAGAGCCGCACCATCTTCATCCCGCGAATGCGAAAGCCCGCATGCTCGATCAGGCTGAGAATCTGTCCAGTGTGCCCCGCGGCCACTGCGTCTGGTTTCAAAATCGCGAATGTTTGTTGTATTGGCATTAGTTCTTTACAGACGGCTCTTCACAGTGGCGCCAATATCCGCTGGCGTCGCGCAGACGCTGATGCCGGCCTGCTCCATCGCCTGGATCTTGTCCTCGGCCCGGCCGGAACCGCCTGAGATAATCGCGCCGGCATGGCCCATGCGGCGTCCGGGCGGCGCAGTCTGGCCTGCGATAAATCCCACCACTGGTTTTCGGACGTTTTGTTGAATGTACTCAGCCGCTGTCTCCTCGGCATTTCCGCCGATTTCGCCGATCATCACGATCGCGTGCGTATCCGGATCGTTGTTGAACAGATCGATCGCGTCGGTAAATGTTGTGCCGATGATCGGATCGCCGCCGATGCCGATACACGTAGATTGCCCAATCCCGAGCTTGGTAAGTTGCCCCACCGCCTCGTAGGTGAGGGTGCCCGACCGCGAGACTACGCCCACATGCCCTTCTTTGTGAATATGCGCCGGCATGATGCCGATCTTGCATTTGCCGGGAGAGATAATGCCGGGACAGTTGGGCCCGATCAGCCTGGTCGCGCGGCCTTGCATGAATTGGCGGACCTTCACCATATCGCCGGTGGGGATGCCTTCGGTGATGCAGACCACCAGCGGAACGCCGGCTTCCACCGCTTCCATAATCGCGTCCGCGGAATAAGGAGGCGGAACGAAAATCACGGATGCATTCGCGCCGGTTGCCTTCAGAGCTTCCGCGACTGTGTTGAATACCGGCCGGCCCAGGTGCGTTTGTCCTCCCTTGCCGGGCGTGACGCCGCCCACGACAGTGGTGCCGTACTCAATAGAGGTCTGCGCGTGAAAACTGGCTTCGCGTCCCGTGAAGCCCTGAAACAGAACGCGCGTATTGCGATCCACCAGGACGCTCATTGGGCCAGTCTCACAACCTTGTCCGCGGCGTCTTTCATTCCCTCGGCCACTGTGAAGTTGAAACCGGAGTTCTCAAGTACCTCGCGTCCCTTTTCGACATTGGTGCCCTCCATGCGAACGACGATGGGCACTTTCACATTCAGCTCGCGAGCGGCATTCACGACGCCCGTAGCCAGGACATCGCAGCGCAGAATCCCGCCAAAGATATTGATCAAAACCGCCTTAACGCTGGCATCCGACAGCAGAATCCGGAATGCATTCTTGATCTGCTCGGCATTTGCGCCGCCACCAACATCCAGAAAATTCGCGGGACTGCCGCCGGCGTATTTGACAATGTCCATGGTGGCCATCGCCAAGCCGGCGCCGTTTACCATGCAAGCGATCGTGCCATCCAGCTTGATGTAGTTCAAGCTGAAGCGCGAGGCCTCCACTTCGAGCGGATCCTCTTCGTTCAGATCGCGTAATTCGAGCAGGTCCTTGTGGCGGTAAAGCGCATTATCGTCCAGCGTGATCTTGGCGTCGAGGGCGTAGACCTTGCCATCTTTGGTAAGAATGAACGGATTGATTTCCGCGAGCGACGCATCCATGGCTTCGTACGCTTTTGCGAGCGCAGTCATCGCGGCCACGGCGGCATTCACGCTTCCGGCCGGGATGCCCATCCCGAAGGCGAGATTGCGGCCTTGAAACGGTTCGAGGCCCATGCCGGGCTCCAGAGCTTCCTTGAGGATTAACTCAGGAGTCTTGGCGGCGACCTGCTCGATTTCCATCCCGCCTGCCTTGGAGGCCATGAACACCGGCTTGCCGAGCGCGCGATCGAGCACGATGCCCAGATACAGCTCGCGCTCAATGGGCAGAGTCTCTTCGATCAGCAGGCGCTGCACGAGTTTACCCTCGGGCCCGGTCTGATGCGTAACGAGATGCATGCCTAGAAGCTTTTTCGCGATCTCGACAGCTTCTTCGGTGCTATGGGCAACCTTGACGCCGCCGCCTTTACCGCGGCCACCGGCATGAATCTGCGCCTTCACGACCACGCTGCCGCCGAGCTTTTTCGCGGCAGCCTCCGCCTCTTCGATCGTGTAGGCGACCTCGCCGCGCGGTACGGGCACGTCGTACTTCGCCAGGATCGCCTTGGCCTGATACTCGTGAATTTTCATCGGTTGAACGTTCAGTGTAGCAAGGGGTAATCCGCATTCGGCTGAAACGGAGGTACAGACATCTACGCCACCGTACAATAGTTCCGCGCAAGACCAGCGCGCATTTCTCACGAACCAGGCGTCGACCATCCGCCGTATTGCACCGAGTGGCACGGGCATTCTTGCCTGTGTTGCACTTAGACGAAGACCCTGATATTTTCAATCCAGTCTTTGCCCGGCTGCCGGGCAAAGACGAAACACTCTTGTGGACTCTTGTGCTTCAACTTTGGGTAGTCTTTCTCGCGCACGAAACGTGGAGCTTTCACGCACATGCCCGCACATTGCAAGCACGCCCTTGTGGCGCATACGCCCGTAATCCTGTTGTTGACGATTATCGCTGCTTGAGGTCCCGGTGTCCGAAGGATTTCGGCGTCAGCGCGTCTTCGATCAGCCTGTCGATTTGTTCCGCGACTTCCGTAACCGTTTTGCCGGCGTCCACTCGCAGCACGTTTTCCCGCGCGTACCATTTGGTCAGCATTTGGGCATCGGTCCGGTACTGGGCAATTCGGGCGTCGATAATGTCCGGTTGGTCATCCACACGCCGGCGGGCCAGCATGCGCTTTTTCACAGTCTCATCCGCCACATCGAGCAAGATCACCTTCGGTGGCGGCAGACCGTTGCTCTTGAGGAAGTCGTCGAAAAAGCGAGCTTGCGGTTCCGTCAGCGGGTAGCCGTCCAGAACGAATCCGCGGCCGGTGTTTGCGCCAAGCAGATGAGTGCTTACCAGTTCATTCGCGGCTTCGTCATTTACTAGATCGCCGCTTGCGATCCCAACCTGCAGGGAGCCGGCTAATTTCGAGTGCTTACCCATTTCGCTTTGGATCAGGTCCGAGACTGCGATAACCGGGATTTTATACCTCTTGCCCAATAATCGCGACTGCACCGTTTTGCCACTGCCCGGAGGACCCAGGATCACGAACACCAGCGACGGCCCCAGTCGGGACTGCGCCGGGAGTTGTTCCACGGTTCCGGCAGCCGCCATAGCGATTACGACCAATGCCAACCGGCTCGATGGAAGCATTTCTCATCTTAGAACGCAGGCGGCCGCTGTTGGTGTGACGCAGTGTACGCCCTCAAAACTCCACCCCGGCAAAATCGGAACACCGGAGGGTGAGCGGCCACGAAATCACCGGCAACTTTGAGAGTTTACTTTTGTTCCGCCCCAGGGCGTCGGCATGAAACCGCTTCGGACGTCTTCCCCTTTCCGCGCCATGGGTAGTTTGTGAATCCGCTTGCTAGATTCAAACGGTCCCAGCGGGGTGAGCAGCCAACGCGCTGGAGAAATACCGATCCGGCTCCATTGGCGGCCGTGCGCTTCGGCTCGCGCCAACCGCCGCTCGCTTCCCAACCACCGGCTCACGCGCGTGGCCAGTTTGCGATCTCTCCAAAGCGGGACATCCGCACATGCCGCGCGGCCCGTTCGCGTTCACGCCATGCTAGCATTCGGCGGGACGGCCGCATTTCCGCCTTGCCGCCCTCGACGTGACGCGATGCGGTCAGGATCTCTGGGTCCCCGCGCCGTTTCCAGAGCTCCTCGACAAAAACGGGCGGATGCGAGAGGTTCGCGTCCATCGTCAGGATATCTGGTTACGGCAAAGCTGCTGAGCGGAACACGCGGGCGCCAAGGCCAGCTCCGGTGATTTCATCGATCCAGGATTTCGATGGCGCGCACCGCCAAGCCGAGCTTGCGCTGGTCGGAGGGGACTTGAACCGTGTGATCCACTTCTAATTTTACTTGCACTCCCTTTGTGCCAGCCTTGACCTTTATTGGAAAGCTCAGATTGACAGCATCATGGCAGTCACGGATTTCAGCGGGTGAGTACTGCTTCCCTTCTACGCTTACCCAAACCGTCATGCGCCGAGACTGGACCTGGATGGGCACACAAAAGGCCTCCACATGCAACTCGCCCTCGCCTGTGTCAGGCACTCCCAAACGAACTGTGGCTTGCTTGGGCATCCAGCGATAATCCCCTTCGGACGGGTACCAGGATTGGCCGAGCAGCGATTCCATGGGCGGGTGGCCCAATTCAATGCGGCGCGGGAGTGCCGTTTCAAGCGCCATTTCCCGGTATAAACCGGTGATATCTTGCAGTCCGTCTGGTTCCACGCGGTAGACCAGTATGCGGTTGCCGGCCAAGCCTGCGCGCACGTCGTCTTTGGGCAGAGCGTGATCGGCGACATTGCCGAGCTCCGGATAAGGAGGGATTTTTTGAACCGTATCCGGCGTCAGATATACCTCCGCGCCAAATAGACGAAACGGGCGATCGTAGACGCCATTCCAGAACAGCTCCTCGCCGACCCCGTCGAGAAGGATTGTCTTCCCGGGATTTCGCTCATGCGCCGCCTTAACTCCCAGCACAAGCTGCTTGACGGGTTTGCTGCGGGACCAGGTGTACTGTGAGGATTTTCGAGCTGCCGGGATGGAACAAATCAGGTACAGCCCGATCGATATGGCCGCGAGTATCCGGTGGGATAGCGGCCGGCGCAGGCTGACGACGATCGCCCAGGCGCCTAACATCGCAAGGCCAACGGCCGGCACGGTCAGATAATAGTCGGATACGTGATCGCGCACCGGAAGGAAGGGCGCCAAAGCGATCACAAACCAGCCCAGACAGAAAATAGGCATGCGATCGCCCCGCAGGATTCTCCATCCCGCGAAGCCCAATAGAGCGAGCGAAATCAGAATTGTCAGGAGCGCCGGATAAAAATGAATCTGTGGAAAGAACTCGGCAGCCGCATAGGGTCCGAGCGCGCGTTTCCAGTACGCCAAGAGCGTCCTGGCCATGGAAGCGTCAAAGTGCAACGCATAAATATTGTTTCTAGGCTGGATTCGAACCATCCTGTGAATCACGCTGAATACAACGGATGGAATCAGTAGCGGTAACGCGCTTCTCACATATCTGCGCGCGAACAGCGTCGTGAATAATACGGCGATCAGCGGGTAGACAACATTGATCTCGAGCACGCCGAAACCAATCAGGAAACTCACCCATTGCAAGAGATTGAAACGCCAGTTACCCGTGTCCACATATCGGAGCAGCGCATAAAAACTGACCAGGAAAATGAAAGTGCAGAGAATTTCGTTGTACGCCGCCGTCCACGTCATGGGCAGTGCAAGCACGCTGTTTGCGATCCACAGGACCGGCAGCCAGAAGCTAGCCGCATACGATTTCATTAGCGAGTAGCCAATCACGGTTAACAACACGATATTTCCTAGCTGGGTGACGTAAACCAGGATTCGATACGGAAGCGCGTTCAGTTGAAATAGCGAAAAGAAGCCCATGTAAAAGGCCCTTTCGCTGAATGGACGAATGCTGCCTTGCGCCATGGGAGCGAACATAACGTGCAGGAAATCCCGCCATGTCGAGACCTGGAGTCCCAGTCCCAACCACGCGAAATCATCCTCTTGAAACCAAGCCCGCAGAGTGTACTTGTACAGCAGGGTGCAAAATACCATCGCCGCAACGGAGCAAACCGCCAGGCGTACGGCTTTACCGAATCTCAAAAGTTCCAAACACCAGCCCCAGTTGACGCATATCCGGCGGAGTGGTGACGGTGTGATCCAGTTCCACCACGATTTCATAGTGCCCACTCGCGGCGGCCTTGAATGGAAATTCAAAGTTGAATTCCGCGTCGGCTTTGTCAACTCGTACTGCCGGGAGTGCCGCGCCGTTGACATAAACGGTCATGAGCAAGGGACCCCGCGCCAACTGAGGGGCCGGACAATAGCCGCTGACATACAATTTGTGGCATCCGCTCACCGGCCCATCTATCCTCACCAAGGCGCTCTTTAGCGTCCATCGGAATCCATTCTCAGCCGGCTGCCAGGTGGGGTCGAGTTGATTCGCCTTTTTCGGATCGCCCACGTTCAGCGTCTCTGCCGGAGGCAACGTGTACTGATCCGTGATGTTCACAAGCCGGTTCCCGGCGAAGATGTAGACCAGCAGCTTGTGGTCCGCGCTCGCCGTTCGGAGTGTTTCCACTGGCACGATGAACGTTGCCGCATTCACGGTCCGGGCCGTCGGCGGGAGGCAATCTTCGGAATCCGGCGCCAGGTAGACATTCTGGATGCTCAGAAAGCGAAAAGGACGGTCGGCAATCGCCGCCCAGTACAGCGAATCGCTTATGCCGTCGAGCAGGATCACCTTGTCCGGGTTCCGCCTGCTAATTTGCGCCGCGCTCAGCACCAGGTTCTTCACTTCGTAGCTTCGATCGTTGAACCACTTGGCCCCACCCCGCGCTGAAGGAATGGATTCCAGCAGAAAAAATATCACGAGGCCAGAGGCAGCGATTCCGGACCAGATCCGGTAATGAATTGCCGCCGCGAATGCATACGCTCCCAACATTGCAATTCCGATTGAGGGTAGAGTCGGGTAGTAATCGACAATATGTTCCTGGAAGGGCAAGACGGGGCCGATCACGATACCAAACCAACACAAGAAAAACACTGGCAGCAGATTCCGGTGGATTGCTTGATAGATCGCGAAAGCCAGGAGTCCCACAGTGAACAGAACCATTCCGACGAAGGCTGCGCTTTCCGGGAACCGGGTGAATGTCGCGACATTCAGCGGCACCAAGGTCATGAGCCAATACTCCCGGAGGCTGTTCAGCACTCCCAGATTAAAGTGCATCGCGTAAGGACCGGCGGCCTGTTTCGTTATCAGAAGCTGGTCGGCGATCACAAACAGAATCGATGGAATAAAGAGGGGCAATGTTTTGCGGAAGTACGTCCGTGCGCACAAAAGCGTGTAAGCCGCGGCTAATGCAGGGAACACGACATTTGTTTCCATAACCAGAAATCCCGTCAAAAACACGGCCCACATTCCCGCGTAGTAGCGCCGATGGTTTGTTTCGATATAGCGCAGCAACAGCCAGAACGCGCCCAGCAGCGCCAGGCCGGACAACGCATAGATGAATGTGGCGTCCCAGGTCATTACATGGACCAGAACGGCGTTGGCGATCCACAGAACCGGCGCTAGAAAACCCGCCACGCGCGATCGCGTCAGGCGGAGCGTGATCGCGCCGATCAAGGCCAGATTGGCGAATTGCGTTGCAAAGGCAATGATACGGAAGGGCCGCGCGTGAGGCGTGCCGAAAAGCCACTGCACACCGATAAAGTAGACCCGCTCTGAAAGCGGCCGCCAGGTACCGTGTATGGTAGGCCGGAAAATAGCATCGGCCAAATCGCGCCAGTTGTGAATGCCGGGCAGCAGTCCCAGAAAAGCGAAATCGTCGTCGTGAAACCACACGAAGATGCCAGGCCAGTACAGGATCAGGCAGAACAGCATCGGCACGCCCCAGTACAGCGCGCCGCGGATCGTTTTGGCGTTCAACGGATCAGTGTATCAGCAGTGGCACAGGCATTCTTGCCTGTGTCTGGAGTTTCTACCTTTTCAAGTGGGGCAGGTTGCTAACCTGCGGGCCGATTGGCAATCGGCCCCGGCGCTGGACCAGACGAACGCTTCGGGGTAGCAACCAACCCAGCCTTAGCGGGATTCATCTCGATAATAATGAGCGATCTCCCGAATTCGATTTGATT